>JBEKZY010000391.1:0-4167 GCA_049509395.1 Thermoguttaceae bacterium
CATCTACAAAGTATTAGATATTAAGTAGTTACAACTATTTTTAAAATCTTATTCAAACTACTTGACACCTTCTTGACACCCGATACAATACACGTGGGTGGTATGCAATACTGGTTCATTTTAATGTAAATTTGAGGTATCATAGTGGTTAAGATTATCAAATCAAAGCCCTCTGGTAAAGCCGGTAAACCCCGGCCCGACTTCCCCCTTTTCCCCCATGCTACCGGCCGATGGGCCAAGAAGGTTAGGGGGAAGCTAGTGTACTTCGGGAAGGTTGCCGACGATCCCCAGGGCAAGGCCGCCTTGGATAAATGGCTGGACCGCAAGGAGGATTTACTTGCCGGTCGAACTCCCCGGGTGGCCGGCAACGATTTGACGATCCGCGACCTTTGCAATCGTTTCCTCACCAATCGCCAAAACAAGATAGATTCGGGTGAGTTATCGGTTGTTACCTTTCACGACTACTACGACGCTTGCGCCCGTATCGTCAAGGCGTTTGGAGTAAACCGGCTTGTATCGGACCTCGACGCCGGCGACTTTGAGAAATTCCGGGCAAGCATGGCGAAAGGTTGGTCCCCCGTAACGCTTGCTAACGAGGTGCAACGGGTTCGCGTGGTTTTTCGATATGCAGAGCAAAATCAGTTAGTCCCTACGCCCATACACTACGGCAGCGAATTCAGAAGGCCATCTAAGAAGATACTACGGAAGGCAAGACAAGCCAAAGGGCTAAGAATGTTCGAGGCCGCGGAGTTGCGGGCTATTCTCGATAAAGCCCGTATGCCGATAAAAGCAATGATCCTCCTGGGCATAAATTGCGGTTTTGGAAATAGTGATATTGCCAATCTTTCGCTTAAGGTTTTGAACCTTAAAGATGGCTGGGTGGATTTTCCGCGACCGAAAACCGCTATCCAGCGACGTTGCCCACTATGGCCGGAAACCGTTGCCGAGATCCGCAAGGCAATCAAAGAGCGACCGGCGCCAAAGGATGATACGGCTAAGAAGCTATTATTCTTAACCAGATTTGGCCGGCAGTGGGCGCAGGCCGTAATAAACGAGCCCGATCCCAAGACCGGTAAAAAGAAAATATGGTCGGATGATCCGGTAGGCAAAGAGTTTTCCAAACTACTACGCGAACTGAAATTGAATCGACCAGGACTCGGTTTTTATGCCTTGCGGCATACCTTTGAAACAATAGCCGGCGATAGCCGCGACCAGGTGGCCGTTGATGCGATAATGGGCCATGCCGATGATTCTATGGCCAGTCTGTACAGGGAACGCATAAGCGATGATCGGTTAAAAGCCGTTGTCGATCACGTCCATAAGTGGCTTTTTGAAAACAAGGAAACAAAGTAAACTATTGATATTGCCGGGAAGGCCGCGACGGCGGATGCAGGCCAGGCGGCATTGATGTTACTCTACTTATCATCTTCCCCGCTCGGCCGACCTGCCCGAGGCGGTGCGGCAGCGGATCATTGCATTGGTCCAAGCTAGCCCCAACGGCGACAGGGAGCAAGCATGACACACTACAGCCCCGCCACAAGTCTCTATAGGTTCTCCTAGCGAATTGCGGCAAACAATGGGACTAGGGAACAGTTGGGGATGCTAACTCCCTTTAGTGACTGACAACAAAATGACACAAGCCGACAAGCGATTGTACCCCCAAAAAAAGGTCCGGGGTTTGCTTATATTCCTTGACCGTCGCCAAGCCAGTGCTAATATCGAACTCCCTGTCTTTCTCAGGCTTCCGGGTCCTTCCGAGAGGATAAAACGAATTGACGGCTCGCTACTCTAGGATTGGTTGCATGGGACATCTATCATGGAGTTGCCCACAACTACCTTTGCTTAACTAAACCGTCCGATCTTGTAGAATATCTAGAGCATATCTAGCATTATGGTATCGATTACAATGAAAACGGGCTTGGCGATGGCCTATACTACATATAGTCGCATACGCGTTGGAAAGCGGTCATCTATGCTGTTTGGAAGGCCGACTTGATGCGTCGTAGCGGACGCGGCCGAGGAGCAAAACCTTGAAAACGCTCATCAAGTCCGGTATGGTCCTTGCCGGCTTCGTCGCAGCATTCCTCGTAGCTGACGCAGCCCTCTATTTGCGCGAACTCCGGATGCCTGCTGAGGCGAAAACCTCGGTGGGAATGTACGCGTTCGGCGATTTGATCCTATTTGTCGAGGTGTTCGGCGTCTCGGCAACTGTCCCCACCGTGCTGGCCCTCTATTTCCTGCGTCCTTTCCGTAAACTATGGCTCGTGTTTTCTATCGGATGCCTGACCCTGGCAGTCACCGGTCTGGTTGCCGCGGCCGTGGTGATTTGGGTGCATAATCTGCGTATCGATGTGGACGTGTGGCAAGCCTTGGCGGACGTTGGCATTTTACGAACGCTCCTATCGCCCATGCTGGCGCCCAGCTTCCTGGTCTCCGTACTGGTTGCACCAACGTGGCGTTGCCGTTGGATTTTGCTCGCGGCAACGATGATGGAAGGCGCAGCATTCGCCTCCTGATTTGCCTGGATGCTGTGAAATCGCCTCCTCCGGTTAAATGGTTGGCGGATTCTACGGATTGAAAATCGACCCGGCCGGCGGCGTTAACTGGAGTGATTGGAACTTCGGATAGCTATTTGATTAACCTAGGGATGAGGTTTCCATCGCATTACCCGTTTGAGGTAAACAGGATATGATCTGGGCTTCTTTGCAATGAAAACGTGCTATCCATTTACCTCCACCGCGACGGGTACATGGAGTTTTGATTGACGATATGGCATTTTCGGACTTTTTCTGCCTGAAGAGAATTCCGAATGAGACAAAGGTGGCCAAGTTGCGGAATTCGAACAATTAAGGAGACGCACAAAACCAGTTATTGGGCTTCGTCGCTAAGGTGGATACAGTGATCTTCCATACACCTCTGACAGCCTCACTCCGAGATTGGGCGTTCTAGTATCGGTGGAGCACGCTTCGGGTGTTGGCCTACTGAGTGCAGCAAAGGTATGTTTCCTTTTCGATATGAACCGCTTGTGTTCGCTGGCATTACTTATATTGGCCGCGAAAAAATTCGAGTCACCTCTTGGGGCTGACAACATCCCAGAGTTCGCGTGAAGGATGAGCACCGATGAAGTCGTCGTCCGGCTTACCTAGGAGTTCCAGACAGACGACTACCGCGGTACCCGTCCCAGCAATTCCTTGCAGTGTGGTGAAGTAGTTCCGAATCGACCGCGACGCGTACGGAGTGCCGTGTTCGTGTTCTTGAAAGGCAAACATACTGGCAACGAACTCATTCATCAGGGCTTGGGCTTCCGCCTCCCGCTGCGGACTATCGGTTGTTGCAGCGAACTGCTTCAAACAGTAAACAAACCCCCACGTGGCTTCCGTTTGAATTATGGACTCCATGTGGCTGCGGTCCTCCGGAGGGATGTTCACGTACTTGTCCACGAAGTCATTCTCAAAGAAGAAGAGGCCGACGAATCCCTTGTCGCAAGTTCTGAAACGGCGGTTTGTGTACTGGAGACACTGCCAAGCCCTATCTTCGTCGTATGGCAGCAACACGCTCGCCGGCCATGTGTTGTTGTCTACGGCCACGCCACGGTTCAGCGTACCGTCGGAATTCATACCGGTCACGAAGTGATTCTGCCCGTCGGTCTCGCACACCCAAAGCCGATCCAGTGCGGCCATGACCATCCGGTGACGGCGACCGATTTCCGCCACCAAAGCCGGAGCGGTTCCGAAACGGCGGTTCAGTCTGTCGGCCAGCCGTAGCGTAGTAATCGCATCGGCATTGTGCTCAAGACTGCAGAATTCCACCTGGGAATTGATCTCGGAAGTATTGCCCTCGTAGACGTGGTATCCCATTGCGTTTCCTCTAGCCACATCGGCAGAATTCTCCAGCCCGGCGCGGAACAAACCGAACCGCGGATCGGTTGGTTCGGTGACCTGCTGTGGGAAAACGTAGGACTGAAGAACGTCGTTGACCCAACCGAGACGTATTGGATCCCCGGTCTCATTCATGAAGGCGAGAATGCTGTTCAATACCCAGAGATTGGCCCCTAGGGGTCCGCGGGGGTCCACGAAGTCATCTTCTAATGTGTTGTAGGAGAAATGCAAAAGGCCGCGAAAACCTTTGGACCTCTCGTATTCAGCCAGGCCAATGAGCGCGTCGACC
>JBEKZY010000392.1:0-4147 GCA_049509395.1 Thermoguttaceae bacterium
TCGCCAAGCACCTCCTTCGGCCAAGGATTGTTTTCCTTTTGAGCGTTGTAAAGAGTCTCCCATACCTTAAGCACTCCTTCTTTCAATTTCTGATTCTTTTCGTTAACCGCCTTGATAAACTCCGCGGTAGGATGCTGCTTATTCTCGTCGATCGTTTTCACTTCGTCGAATTTTTTCTTGATCTTCACCTGTTCCTGTAGAAAACTTTTTGCCAACGAAGCGGTCGACATCCACCAACATACCAGGACCACGATGATCGTACCCGCGAATATGAACCAGAAAAGGTACTTTTTGAAAAAATCTAAAATTAGTTTTAATTTGTCCATTGTTTTATCCCGGTTATCGGTTTTCACCGCGAAACCGCAAGCGGTTTCTTCATCCCTCATCCCTCTAAACCGGGCAATAAATTGCCCGGCCCTCATCCCTCATCTCTCATCCCTCATCTTTTCACGGCTGTGCCCGCGGTTGTTCTCCACTGGCCGATTGTTGGGCCTTGATTGCGGCTTCCTTTTCCTTCAATGCGCGGCGTTCGCTGGGCGACTTGGGTTGCCAGCAAAACTGCACGTTAAAATCGAAACGCTGCAATCTAGTTCTGCCGGCCTCGTCCGCTTTTCTTCCTCCGCTCTCGCCGCCTGCGATTGGATTATCGATCTCTTCATCTATAAGTTTCGTTGGATTCACCAATATCGGACACGTGATCCCCAGTTCCGGCATGGAGACATCATCCATGATGTCCTTGCCATTGGGATCTTTCTCGCCGGTGGGCAATATCACCTTTGCATTCAGCAAGTTTTCAATCAGCGTGTTGCGTACGTATTGCGCGCCGGAATTGTCCGCGGAATCGTTGTGATAGTGGCAGCCCTCGAGTTTCACGATCCAGCCGGGTCCCTTGGGACCGGTGACGTTGGCCTGCTCGCCGGATGGCTCGCCGGTCGGCGCCGACGGAGTCGCGGCCGGCGCCGTAGATGTATCGGCCCCTGCGCCGCCCGGCTGTGCCGCCGCGTCGGCCGCCTTGTCCCATTGCTTGGCCAGGGTATACCAGGCGGAAACGTCGTCGCTATATTGGCACTCCAGGTTCTTAACGTGCAACTCCTCGCGCTCGCTGATTTTCACGTTCGATCCGTCGGCCGGTTTTTGAGCTGCCGCAACCGCCGCTGGTTTTGCATTCTGGCTCTTGTGGGGCGGTAGGCACTGATCTATCGCGCGGATCAATTCCAACCAGCTGATCCGCCCTTCCACGTTGCCCACCAAATGCTGGCCGATCTGGTCGGTGGATTTGAAACCGCCCTCGGCGGTATTGGCATCGTTCTTCAATTGGCTGCTTGCATCGATTACGTCTTTGGCCTCCTTGGTGGCCGATTTCCAGGCGCTTTCTTCCACGGAGTTCATGGCCATGGCATAAGCCCCAAAACTGATGCCGCAGCCCAACAACAGCAAAGCCGCGGCCGCCACCGCCCAGGGCTTTTTCCGCTTGATCAACCGATCCTTGACTATTTCCTTGGGCAAAAGGTTGGTGTGCAATCCGGGTTTGCCTAAACCCTGCAACGTCAGCCCGTAGCATATCCCGTAACAAATGGCGTTTTCCTTGAAAATGGGCGATGAAAGAACCTGCGAACCCACCAGACCCCGGAACGATTGCACCCGCTCGATGTCGTAGCCCAGGCTCTGGGCCAAATAACGCCTCAGGCCGGGCAGCTTCATGGCGTTGCCCAAGGCCACGATCCGGCCGATTTTCGCGCTCCGCTCCAAATTGCTGAAGTATCCGATGGAACGCTGCAACTGCGTGAGCAATTCGTTGAACACCGGACGCATGGCCTGGAACACCGCCTTGGGATCGGCCGCGGCCGTGGCGTTGCGCTTCAGGTGCTCCGCCTTGGCAAAGGTAAGTTTCATCTCCTTTGTCAGGGCCTTGGTGAAGTGGTTTCCGCCCAAGGGAATGCTCCGCTGCCAGACCTTGTATCCGTTGGTAATGACCAGGTCGGTCGCGTCGGTTCCCAGGGAAAGAATTACCGTCGATTCGGGCGGATTTTCCGGATCATATTCTTCCGCCTTGGGCAGGTTCCGCAATTGATCGAAAAGTAAATAATTGTACAAGGCCAGGGGCGTCAATTGCACGAAATCGATTTCAATGCCGGCTTTCTGAAAGGGCTCCAACGCCCGGAACACCGCTTCGCGCTTCATGGCAAAAAGTCCGATTTCCGTTTCCAGGGCGTATCCTTCCTCTTCGGTCCCGATGCCCAATCGCTGGTAGTCCCAAATAACGTCGTTTAAGTCGAATGGGATTTGCTGTTTGGCCTCGTAGCGCACAATGTCGGGTATTTTCCTGGCCTCCACCGGAGGCAGCTTGATGAACCGCGCCAAACCCGCCTGGCCGGACACCGAGATCGCCACGCTGTCGCCGCCCACCGAATTCCGCGACAAAAACTGCTTTAAAGCTTCGTCGATCAATTCAACCGGATTGGCGTCGGGTTGGCTGAGAATCTTGGGATATTCTATGTAATCGAAGGCGTCGGCCTCGATCTTGTCAGCGGCGGCGGTGGCTCGGCATCGCAAGGCCTTTAGCGCGCATTGCCCAACGTCGATCCCCCAAACAGCGCCCGTTCTAGCCATAATGTCACTCCCTTAGGCAGTGAAACCCAAAAGTTACGATGATATTTTTAGCAATCTATATGCCAATATTACCAATAAATCAGTTGCTACACTTCAGATAATTGTACGGTTGTCTTCCCTTTTTTTAACAATAAGTTATTGAAGTGATTGATCTTGCGCTTATAAAATTTCCCCAGTAAATATTACCGTCTAACTCCATACTATTTCCATTATTTCACTTTATCGTCGTTGTCGGGTTACTGTCAACCTTTTGGGAATAGTCAAGATTTACAGCCTTGCAGGTCCTCTTCCGACCTGTAAAACCCTTCCATGCCTCTTGCGGGTGGTATGAGACCATTGGCATTGCATCTGTTAATGGGGTATCCGACCTAATGTAGCAGGCACACTCCGTGTGCCGTTTGTGTTGTTTTCGCTACAACTAGCCCGGTGAACGGCACACGGAGTGTGCCTGCTACAATCATTCATATCGCAGGGCCTCGATGGGATCGAGTTTGCTCGCCTTTCGCGCCGGGTAAAAGCCAAAGAACAATCCCACCGATCCGGCAAATGCCAAGGCGATGATAATTGAGTTTATCGAAATTGTCACCGGCCATTTTGTAAAGGTAAAAATGGTATTGATGGCGTACGTTATTCCGTAAGTAAATCCAACGCCCAGAATCACTCCCAGCACTCCGCCGAGCGTGGAGAGCATTATGGCCTCGATCATGAATTGCCGCAGTATGTCGCGGGGCCTCGCCCCGACCGCCATGCGGATGCCGATCTCTCTGGTCCGCTCGGTGACCGAGACCAGCATGATATTCATGATCCCTATGCCGCCCACGATCAGCGACACCCCGGCTATGGATCCCAGCAATATGGTCATTACCGTCGTGATCGTGCTGAAGGCATTGGAGATATCCGACGTGTTGCGAATTTCAAAATCGTCGGCCACTCCCTTTGTAATGCGATGCCGTTCGCGCAACAAGGTCTTGATTTCGTCCACGGCGTCGTCCATGCGGTCGGCCGACCGCGCCGAAACCAGGACATAAAACACAAAATCGCCGAAAAAACCATATATTCGCTTTTGCATGGTGGAAATCGGCAGCAGCACGATATTGTCCTGGTCCTCTCCAAATAGATTGGCTCCCTTGGATTCAAGCAACCCAATGACTTGGAAGGGGATGCTTTTTATACGCACGGTCTTGCCCACGGCATCGGCGGCGGGAAACAGATTCTCTGCCACGGTCTGACCGATGACGCAAACCTTGGCCGCCGAATGAACGTCGCCTTGGGTAAAGAAACCGCCCCGGGCAATCTCCCAATTCCGCACCGTCAAATATAGCGTATTAACGCCTAATACATTATCCGTGTGGCAATTAAGGTCCCCGGCCACCACCTGGCAGTTGTCATTTATTATGGGCGAGGCTGCCAGCACGGCCGGACACTGCTTGGCAAGGGCGTCGCCGTCGGCCGAAACCAGGCCCGTCCCGGAACGCTTCTTTTCTCCATCCACCGATTTCCACTGGTGAAAAACATATATCACGTTTGTCCCGCCCAG
>JBEKZY010000393.1:0-4124 GCA_049509395.1 Thermoguttaceae bacterium
GAAGCGCTCTCGCTTGGATCGGCTCTACGAGGCCGCCCAAAAAAAAGCGTCCGGACTCAAGCCGAATTACGATTACGCCGCTGAATTACTTGCCCAATGCGTGATTGGCAATCCGGGCAACGATGTATTTGTCAAGTCTTACGTGGAAAATCTTCAGAAAAAGTACAACCATAACCGCACCGGGGCCTCGCTGGCACAATTAAAAGAACGCGGCGCCCGCAGCGCGGTAAAAAAAGCCCTGGCCAATGAGCAGTGGGATGAAGTTATAAAAAACGGCGTGAAAGTCCTCGCGGTCAACCCCTGGGACATGCATGCCTTAACGGCCATGGCCCAAGCCGCAAGAAAGTCGGGCGATTTCGAATGCGAAATGTACTATCTGAAAACCGCGCTGACGGCCCATCCCAAGGATCCAACCGTTAACCGGCTTTGCGCCATTGCCGCAGCCGAACGCCACCTTCTCGATCAGGCCATTTATTGCTGGCATCGCGTGGAAGAAGCCTTTCCGAACGATGACGAAGCCAAGCGGGCGATTTCCATGCTGCAAAGCGAGCGCATGCGAAAGGGCGGATTCAGCGTTCAGACCGAGGAAGAAGAGCATGACAAAAAAGCGCCTGCCGCGGCCGTATATCAGCAACCGGAACAAAACGCCGAGACAAAACTGCTTGGCGAAATCGCCAAGGATCCCAAGCAACTTTCCCCTTATTACGAACTTGCGCAACTGTACACGCGTGAAGACCGTTTCGATAAGGCCGAGGAAATTCTGGCCCAAGCCTTTGAAATTTCCGGCGGCGATCCGGATGTCCGGGAAAGATGGGATGACGCCCAACTCCGCACCTTCCGGCATAAAATCATCAATACGACCGATCTTGCGAAAAAAAGGGAACTGCAGCAAGAATATTATTTCAAAGAATTGGATTATTTTAAAAGACGTTGCGAAAGATATCCCCACAATTATTTTTTCCGCTACGACTTGGGCTATCGCTACATACTTACCAAGCAATACAACGAAGCGATTCGGGAATTGCAACTCTCGCGGAATGATCCCCGCCGCAAGGGGGTCAGCCTTCTGGCTTTGGGCAAGTGCTTTCAACAAATCGAACAGTCTCGGCTGGCCTTGAACCATTACATCATGGCAGCGGAAGAGATTCCCGAACGCGATATCACCAATAAAAAGGAGGCCCTGCGCCTGGCCGGTAAAATCGCCTTGGCTTTAGGCGAGATAGATGTGGCTGAAAAACAACTCTCCATCCTGGCGGCAATGGATTTTTCCTACAAAGATATCGCGGCTCTCCTAGACAAAGTCGCCGAGGCACGTAAAAATCAATTAGCCGCGGAAGAGGAACCCGACAAGCCCGGCTCGGAAGCCCCACCGGAAGATGACCGCGGCGGGTAAAAAAACTATCTCTTAATTGACGCAGCCCCGGGTGTGTTTACCCGGGCTAAATATATGAATTTATGTAATCTCAACACACCTTCATCCTACTTAATAAATCATGCCAACCACAAAAAGTGCCCTAAAGCGGCTTCGTCAAAGCCAGGAAAAACGCGCAAGGAACCGTTCGGTCAAACGATCGATTCGCAGCCAATATCAAAAAGTTATAAAGGCCGTGCAAGCCGGCGACGCCGATCAAGCGGAACAAGAATTACAGGAAGCGGCCAAACAACTGGACCGCGCCGCTACCCGGCATGTTATTCATTCCAATGCCGCCGCGCGGACCAAATCCCGCTTATCGGCAAAAATCAAAAAAATCAAGAAGAAATAATTAATTCACGACCCGTATTGTAGAAGGCGCACTCCGTGTGCCGTCGGCCTGACGTGCGAGTCGCTCCGATCATAGGAAACGGCACACGGAGTGTGCCTGCTACATTGGAATTAATCAATCGAATTCAACATCGGCTGCGTTGAATATGGGTCCTTCGACGCACGTGCGCCGATAGTCCCAGCCGCCCGCGGGGTCGCGGATTTTCGCCGCGCAGCTAAAACAAATCCCCATGCCGCAGGCCATCGGCGTTTCCAACGACACCTGGCATGCAATGCCCAGGCGCTTAGCGATCCGGGCCGTTGCCTTCAACATGGGTTCCGGGCCGCAACACACGATCAGGCAGGAATTCCCGGCGGTTTTTACCGCCGGTTCGATCAACTCGGTTACCAGCCCGCGATGGCCCAGCGACCCGTCGTCGGTGCTTATCCGGACATCCACGCCTAAGCATTTAAAATCTTCCATGCCCGCTAAATATTCCGCTGATCGCACCCCATAGCAAAGGGTGACTTTTTTGGCCCGTGTGACTTGGCGGGGCAGATCGCCGAAGCGATGCAGTCCGAGATATTCCCGCGCTAAAGCCAAAAAGGGCGTTTGACCGATGCCCCCGGCGACCATAATAAGATGTTCCGTTTCCTCGGGCGCAAAGCCGTTGCCCAAGGGTCCCCAAATTTCCAGTTTCGCTTCCGGTTTGAGCTCCGCCAATCGGCGCGTCATTTTGCCCACGACAAGATAAACGATATCCAAACCATCCGGCTTTCCGTCGGCGCCGTCAACTACATCGTAGAGCGCCAAAGGCCGGCCCAAGAGCGGATCATTGCATCCGGCCAGGCGCATCATGATGAACTGGCCGGGCAATATCCGGCGCGCGATATCCGGACATGAAAAACGAACGCGATAAGTATCGCGCGCAAGCCGGATGTTTTCCGTTACAGCAATTGTGCCGCACCAAGCGCGATCAGCATATGAAGGTTGATACATGTTTTTCAATCATTTGGCTCCGGTTTAAGTAACTGCCACGGGTCGATGCAGGGTTAAAAGGATGAAATAAATGAGACCTGTGAATAGTATCCATATCACTACACGTGCTATTAGTGGATCTTTAGTGGGACAACTAGAATGTCTACCTTCAATTTCAACTTGTGAATTTACAACATACGTTTCTGTTTGTTGCGTATGATGATTTATTAACCTTTTTCCAATGGTTAGAATATGACTCATACCGTAGAGTAGAATATAACCGGCGATATATACTACACAGCCAATGCCAAAGATTATAATTATACGATTAAGTGGCCAAAATTGCGGCGGATCAGTGAACAGGCCAATATCAAACCAAATACTTATATTATTGTAATTCCAATGAACATACTTTGGTGTCATCGATTCGTTGTTGAGATGGGTGCGAAGATACTTTTCGATGCAGCCTAAGACGAATACTACAGCAACCACTGTTTGCAGTTTAATCAGACTTATAATGTAAAATTGCCATCTCTGATTTTTCCGAACCCAATGTTCTATGGTATAACCAACTGCTGTTGCAATAATAAACCAGATAATGATGTCCTGGATAAGTATTGATGCACACCAACTAAGGGGGCTTTGATACCAAATGTTGTTGAATGGCATTGGCCAGCCATACATAGGATTAGCGATACTCCAAATAAAACGAGATTGCCAGGATAGAATTGCCACGAGTACGCTAAGTATGGAAATACGGGTTACCCAATGCAAATCTAGCCATTTACTAATCACAGTTCATCTCTAACATTTTTTTTAGCGTTTAGCTAATTTTGATTTGGTAGTTTACCAATATAATTCGTTTTGCTCAGGTGCTCCTGCTAAACTTCTTTTGTCGCTTTCCACAATGCGGCGACTTCTTCCCGGGAAAGCGGGCGCGAGGCGCCGGGCGGGAGGCTTCCCAGGCGGATCGGGCCGACGGCCGTGCGGATCAGTCGCATGACTTTATGGCCTAATCGCGCCAAAATGCGGCGTATCTCCCGGTTCTGACCTTCGCGGAGCACCAGTTCCAACACTGCGCTTCCCTTGTGATGCGATAAGATGTGGACGTCCTCGACCCGGCCCACGCCTTCGGCCAGGTGCACGCCGCTGCGGAGCTTTAAAAGCACGTCGCGATCGGGCCGGCCCGCTACTTGCACGCGATATGTTTTCCGCACGCCGTAGCGGGGGTGCGTCAGGCGGTTAGCCAGTTCGCCGTCGTTGGTGACCAAAATCAGTCCTTCGCTGTTGAGATCCAACCGGCCGATGGTAAACAGGCGCAAGTGGCTTTGTGGCAGAAGGTCGATGACACGCCGCCGGCCCGATGGATCGCGGTTTGTGGAAAGCACGCCGGGCGGCTTGTGG
>JBEKZY010000394.1:0-4121 GCA_049509395.1 Thermoguttaceae bacterium
GGCCCGCATACATCAGATGCTTTTTGAATGCATCGAAAAGAGCCTAAGCATGGAGGGTAAATGATGTTTCAGGAAGACATGCCTCTCGTCGAATTGCTCGAATTGCAGGACTTGATCGACATATTGAATGAAGAGGGCCTGACCAGGGAGCAAGACGCCCGTCTGCAAGAAATTGTGGCAAAGCACCCAAGAGCTAGGCAGTATTATTTGCAGACGATGTTCTTCTTCGGGCAACTGCGCTGGCAAGCTGCGCAACACGAAAAAGACGATACTCCGCATACGCCGCCCGCGCCTTCGTCCGTGCTTGGTTTACTTGGCGATACATGGCGTAAGGGTTACGACTTCTTAACTCATGACACTCCATTTACTTTGTTCTTAGCCTTTATTTTTGCAGGATTATCATTAATTGGCGTGTACTGGTTTGTAAACTCTTTCGAACGGCCTTCGGCCGGTCCGGGTTTTGTGGCTCAAATAACGGCTACGAAAGACTGCCAGTGGTCGAAGGCAATAACGCCGCCGACACAGATGATGCAGTTGCAGGCAGGCCAGCAATTGCAACTCGAAAAAGGAATCGCTCATATCATGTATTCCAACGGGGCTTTAGTTGTCCTTGAAGGGCCGGTCTCTTTTACAGTGGGTTCGCCAAACTCCGGTTTTCTTAGCCAAGGAAAATTGACGGCCCGGGCCGACACCGAAAAATCGCGGCAATTCACCATCACCACGCCCAACGCCCGTTTCGTCGATTTGGGCACCGAGTTCGGCGTGATGATCGACGACAATGGCCGCGCCGCGGTCGCCGTTTTCGCGGGCAAAGTCCATGCCGAAGCCAAGCTGGCCGATGGCCGTTGGGATACTCCTGTTGCTCTTAGCGCGGGCGAGGCAGTGGTTTGTGTAGAGAGGAAGTTTACTTCGTACGTTGCTCAACGAAGTAATTTCCCCACACTACAAGCCCTGCCCCCGCCCCCGCCCTCGCCGTCCATGCCTTATCAACGTTGGTTGCAAGCCAGCCGAGAATTGCAAAAACGACAGGATTTGCTGGCCTATTACGATTTCCAGCCAGACCCGAATAATCCCCAAGTGCTTATAAACCGGGCATCGACTGGAGCGCCGCTCGACGGCGAAATCCATGATGCGGCCTGGGCCGACGGCCGTTTCCCCGGAAAAAGCGCCTTGGAATTTATAGCGGGCGGAGCGGGAGCGCGAATAAATCTGCCCGGTGAATATCGGAAAATGACCCTCATCGCCTGGCTAAGCAGCAATAATTTGGAAAATGATAGGAACGGCATTTTAATGTCGGACGACTGGTTGCGCCCCAAGCAACTGCATTGGGAGATCGCGAAAAGCGGCCAAGTATATTTGTGCATTTTTGGCCAATGGGAACCTAATGCTTCCACCCGGGCCATTCCCGCGGAGAGCCTCACACGGTGGTGCATGCTCGCCGGAGTCATCGATACAGATGCGAATTTGCATCGCTTGTACTTAAACGGTGAATTCTTCGACGATATCAAATCCTCGAATATGCCCCCGGCTAATATCGGTCCTGCGACTATCGGCGGCTGGAATAATCAAGGAAAAGGTAATTCCCCCACCTCCGAAAAACTCCACAACCTTTCCGGCCGAATGGACGAACTCATGATCTTCCAGAGCGCTTTGACCGCTGAAGAAATAAAACAGATTTACGAATCCGGCAAACCATAGGGTAAGGGAAGAATTTTAAAACCCTTAAACAATAAAAAAAGAAGCAGGCTGGAATAGAGAAGAGCTCTTATTTTTGATTCATTACAACATTGGTTTAACATTTTAATTGAAAGAGGCATCCAGCGGACATCGACTGAACGCTTTTCAGTCCATTCGGAAAAATTGCTTATCCGATCGTTGTCGATTTTTCGCAACTTATTGAAAAGTTAAATAGGCCTAAAGGTCTGAAAATATTTTTATGGTTTTCCTGTTTTTTCAGAAAGAAAGGAGATTTTAAATCAAGAGTCGTTTGTCTTGACGCAGCGGAATGCGGCAAGTACCGATGTTTCCCGGCATCGATTTGGTGCAAGCCGCCGCCGACAATCGACGCAATCATTATCCAGCGATTTACGGGCGCGCCTTCGCGCCCAATCGCCGGTTGAATATCCAACTTGCCAAAACTGCTATGAATGAAAACGCGGCAGTCGGAGATCGGACTTTGCACCGGCGCCGGTCGCGTGAATATAAACTGTTGCCTCCAATAGGAGACGGTACAGGTGATTGTTTGGAGCATCATGCGCGCTGTTTGGCGGTGCGAAAATTCATTAAATTTGGCTTGTTTACATACATATTTTAATTTGAAAACAATTATTTCGTTGAATTAACTGCAAAAAAATTATAGAAGGAAGAGACGCTCTTTTCCACCTAACCAAGCTTTAAGGCTACTGTGTTTTGTCAACTATGAAGTTTTCCTCACATCGAGCTTTGACTTTTATTGAGAGACATCCAAATCTAATTCTTTTATGAAAGGGCTACGCTATGACGCGGCAATCGAACGTTTGCTTTGTGAAAACTGGTTTAATCTTTTGCATCTGCCTCTTGACGGCAGCGAGTTCGCAAGCGGTTTCGCTTAATTGGGATCCGACTGTTACTGGCGCCACTACCGGCGGCGGAGCAGGCACTTGGGATACCCTTACGCCATTGTTGAATTGGTTCAACGCCACGCCGCCCGATATAGCTTGGATCGCCGGCAGCGACGCCGTGTTCGGCGGGACCAACGGCGGCGCAGTTACAGTCAGCAGCGGTGGAGTAGGCGTGAGCGTGGAAAGTCTCACGTTCAGCGCCAACAACTATTCCATCAGCGGCGACAAGCTGATTCTGACCGGCACGTCCGTGATCACGGCCAACAACGACGCCGCCATTAACAGCGTCATAGACGGCACAATCGGATTTTCAAAGGCAGGCGGGGGTGTCCTCACGCTCGGCAGTCTCACTGGCGATACTTACGCCGGCGCAACCACGATCACCGCCGGCACTCTGGCATACAGCAATACAAATCAATTGGGCAACGGCAGTGCGACAAACCGTATCGTCTTTACCGGCGGCACGCTTAGTATGACGGCGGCGATGACCGAGGCCCGCGGCATCGATGTCAACGGCACGTGCACGATCAATCCGGGAGCTAATGCCGTCACACTCACCGGCAACCTGACCGGAACCGGCGCCCTGACCCTCGGCGGCCCCGGCCCCGTAACCCTTAAAAACATAAGCGGCACCGACAGCACCTTTAACGGCACCATTACTCTCCTGCCTGCTCCAGGCCCGGGAATCATGCCGGCGGGCGGCATCTACGACGCCGGTCTGTTGAATTTCGGTCCCTCGACTTCGGCCGTCTTGGGCGTCGGCGCTACTCTCCAGACTGTCAACGGCGGCAGGGCCACTTACACCAGAATTGACAATACCAGCGGCGGTGCACTCACCCTCGCCGGCGTCAGCATAAACTTGCAGAAAAACGCCATCGTCTTCCTGGGCAGCAATAATATGAGTTTCAGTGCTGTCGGCGGCGTTGGCGGCGATCTGAGTTTTGCCAATACTCAGCCTGCAGGCATCCAGATTTTGAACAACGCCACCCTCGGATTTAATAGAATCTACAACAACCAGAATAACGCCAAAACCCTGGATATGAACGGCGGTACAATCGCCGTGGGCGCCGGCGGAATTCAACTCTCCGTCAGCCCGAGTGCCGCCAGGGGAATGGTGTTCCGCGGATCGAGCAACATGACCGTCGCCGGGCCGATCGTTAATGGAAGCGCTAGCTATGCCGACACTCTTGAGTGGGCAAGCACCGGCACTCTGACCATGTCCGGCGCCAACACCTATACCGGTTCCACCTTCATACGGGCCGGCACAGTGGTTTTGGATCATGGCACTAGTGATACCCCCAAATTATCCTCCACCAGTTCCCTGCAAATGGGCGGAGCGGCCACTCTTGAACTCAGAGGCGGCGCCAATAGTGAAACCGTCAATGGCCTCGTTTTGCACTCGACTGCAATAGCCGCCAGCGGTAGGGATATTGCCGGCGAATCGCTCAACATCATTCGGACCAACGGCGCCACAGGGGTCATAAATCTAAACGCAATCTCGCGCAGCACCGGAACGTCCTT
>JBEKZY010000395.1:0-4822 GCA_049509395.1 Thermoguttaceae bacterium
TGAACCTGCCGGGCATGTCTTACGTAGTGTTACTAGAAGACGATGTTAAGGAACGTGGTGATGAATAACCTCGATCAAAACCTGCTCAACTTTGTAAGCATCGGCCGGGATCATTGGGACGTGCCGGTGCGGGTGGAATTGCGTGCTTATCTCGATTTCACCCGCCGCATCAACGTCCAATTGCGGCATTTGACCGAACGCTGGGAAAGAGATTTTGGGCCCGTTCCAAATCGCTATAAACATCAACGGCCCCGCCAACCACGTTAAAAAAATGACTAATGACGAAGGACAAATGACAAAAGAATGACGAAGATCGAATGACAAATGACGAACGAATGACGAATGTGACAATTCGACATTAGGCATTTGTTCTTTGTCATTTCCATGTTCCTCCAGGTAACGCCCGAGCGCGGCATATTTCCACTTGCCCTCCCGCCAATGCCGTGCCGGACACGCCTGGGGGAATTTTTTGTTTGAATAATAGTTTTAAAACTATTACGATCCGAATTCCGGGCGGCGGCGGGCGAGTTGGCCTTGCAGGCGCTGGACTATGGAACTGTGCATCTGGCTCACGCGGCTTTCCGATAGGTCCAGGGTGGCGCCGATCTCCTTCATGGTCAATTCTTCGTAATAGTAAAGGATGATAATCAGGCGTTCGTTGCGATTTAAGCCCTTGGTTACCAGGCGCATGAGATCGTTTTTTTGGATCCGCCGCGTGGGATCCNNNCGTCTTTATAGCTGTCGGTCTCGTACCATTTTTTGTTGAGACTGATGAGATTCACGGCATTGGCGTCGAGCATCATTTTTTCCAGCTCGGGCACGGAGATGCTCATGGTCTGGGCCAGTTCGATTTCGGTCGGTTGGCGGCCCAGTTTGGCCTCCAGGCTTTTCATGGCCTCGTTGAGCTTGCTGGCCTTGGAGCGGACCAATCGCGGCACCCAGTCCATGGTTCGCAACTCGTCGAGCATGGCGCCTCGGATGCGAGGCACGCAATAGGTTTCGAATTTTACGCCCCGGGAAAGATCGAAGGCGTCGATGGCGTCCATCAGCCCGAATACGCCGGCCGAGATCAGGTCGTCCAGTTCAACTCCTTCCGGCAGACGGGCCCAAATCCGCTCGCCGTTGTATTTCACCAGCGGCAGATAACGTTCCACCAGCCGGTTGCGGAGCTCCTGGTTGCACATGTCCCTTTTAAATTCGATCCACAGTTGCTCAACATCGTCCGGAGCAAGAGTAGTTGCCATGCGATCCTCCATGATGACGCGCTAATGTTTAGCGCTGGCCTTTTGAGATCCTTCTCGAATCAGTTATCAGTTGCCAGTAATCAGTCTTCAGTAATCAGTCTTCCGTTTTTTGCTTTTATCTCTCATCTCTCATTTTTCATCTTTTCAGACAGTTCGCCGGCCAAGCGGGCGTTGACGCTTTCCTCCACGATCCGTTCGGCGATCCAGCCGATGACAAGTCCGATGACGCCGAAAAGCAGTAAGTTAAGCCAAGCGGTTCGGAGAATCGATTCCGTGTCGCCGCCGTGAATCCAGCCGCGTACCAGGGTCGTCAAAAACGACAACAGGCCGAGGATTCCGCAATAAATTCGTGCCACGAGTTGTTCCTGGGTTGCTATTAAACTTCACATATTCGCTCTAGTTTAACAGCACATCGGATATCGATAATGCTCACCCATTATCGACACAAACCCGGGGCAAGTTGACTTTTTTTCCTGTTTCTAACCCCCTTTTGTCATTAAAGTTACATCTTATTAATCTTGTCATGATTGAAGAATGGAGTTGGATTGTTCGCTTCCGCCCATCTGCCATTGCCATTGCCGATCGCCGGATCGGTTATCGTTTTCCAGTCCCAAAATCAATTTTGCCAATCGCGACGAATCGGCTATTTCAATATCATCCGGTACATTCTGACCGTTTGTAAGATAACTTACAGGCATACGGCTTGATCGCAACATCGGCAGCAAGTTCCCTAGGCCGGTGGCTTCGTCGAGTTTGGTCAGTATGAGCGCGGAGGTGCCGACGGCGGCGAAGCGCTCGGCGGTCTGTTGCAAGGTGCGCGATCCGGCCACGCTGCTAAGGACCAGGTGCACCTCGTCGGTCGAGGCCTCGCTGATAAAAGCCTTGAGTTCCTGCAGGCGGATTTCGTCTTTCGGGCTGCGTCCGGCGGTGTCGATCAACACCAGATCCATGCCGGCCATTTGCCGCACGGCCTCGTGCATTTCCTTAGGCGTGGATACGACCTGCATGGGCAAGTCGATAATGTTCGCGTAAGTTCGCAACTGCTCGACGGCCGCGATGCGGTAAGTATCGACCGTTATCAGGCCCACGCGGCGTTTCTCCTTAAGGCGATAATTGGCCGCCAGCTTGGCGATGGTGGTGGTTTTGCCCACGCCGGTGGGCCCCACCAAAGCCGCCACGCGGCAACGGCCGGGAGTAATGGCAATCGGCCCCGCCGCCCTGATATCGGCTTCGATCATCTGTGCGATCCGCGATTGGAGCATAACGGAATCGCCCAGTTTGCCCCGGGATTCGCGGCGCAACCGCTCGACCAATTCCCGGGCCAGGTCCTCGCCCAGGTCCGCGTCGACTAGCTTGGTGAACAGTTTAAAGAGTTCTTCGGGCAAATCGCCGCCCCTGCTGGTTTCCGAGCGCCGACAAAGTTCTTTTACCATCGTCTGCAAGTCGGCGATTTGCTCGTGCACGCCGGGCAAAAGGACCGTCTGCTGCCGGGGTGAATCAAGAACTGCCGGCGATGCGCACGCGACATTCCGGGCGTATATCGGCGATGCCGATTTCTTCGCCGGTGCCGTCTCCGCGTGTTCTTTTGCTCTTAAGCGACTGGGAACGTTCACGCCCCGCGATGCCGTGACTTCGATCATCCGCCTCCCGGAAAACAGGCCGAATAATCGCCTTTGCTGCACTTCGCGCGTGTGCAGCACCGCCGCGTCGGGGCCCAATTCGCGACGAACAAGCGCCAAGGCCTCGCTCATCGTCGCCGCTCGATAAATTTTGAGTTCCATGATAGGGCTCAGGGATCGGGGATAAGGAATTGAACAATCGGTTATTGAAAATAATTGTAAAGCCGCGACCATCGGTCGCGTAAAAATATTACTTCGTTATACCGGCAAGCCAAAATACACCGGAAAATTCGTTTCTGGGACAATCGTTTTCAGAGGTAAACCAGCCTTCCAGTTCATCCCATTTGATTAAATAATCTATTGTCGATTTATAATCGTCATTTAATTGTTTAAGGGGTATTGATGGATCATCTATTGTCGCAACTCCAACCATACAGCTGCCATGCCAAATCTTTTGTGATTCTGGAGTTTTTGTTTTATCCGCTTTTGTTTTATCCTTATGATAAACAATTAAAATAGGTGGGTGTTCTTGTCTTTGAGAATAAAAAACGTTTGCTGTTGAATTCTTTTTAATCTCAATATCTTTTTTGCAGTCGCTAATGTGCAAACCCAATAAGAATGCGGCAATGCTCGTTGAAATCACAAAACCGATTTGGAGAATGTTTTTTCTCATGGTAATATCATTTTGTCATTAATTCGCGCGACCAATGGTGGGGGCTTTACAGTATTCATCGGCCCTCGGAAACCATCGCCAGCGAATCGATCTTCGTATCTCGCGTGATTTCGTTGTAACTCAGCACTACCAACTGCGGGATGTGCGGTGCGGTCATCTGTTTCAAAACGGCGCGGATTTGCGGGCTCACCAGCACAATCGGCGGATGGCCCGCGGTGACCAGTTTCTCCACGTCGGCCGAAATCATGCGGCAAATCGCCTCCACGGCCTGCGGCGACATGCGGATAAACATCCCGTGCTCGTTGTGGTCGAAACCGGAGCGAATCCGATCCTCCAACGCCGGATCGAGCGTAACCACGTACAAGCAATGATCCTTGTCGCGATAGCGGGTGCAAATCGTCCGGGCCAAGCGGTGGCGGACGTATTCGGTCAATAGGATGGGATCCTTCGTGCGCGGAGCATAATCGCCCAAGATCTCCAAAATCGGCCCTAACTGCCGGATGGGCACCGACTCGCGCAGCAACAATTGCAAGATCTGCTGCACTTCGGCCAGCTTCATAACGCCGGGAATCAGTTCGTCGACCACCGCGGGCGAAGTGCGTTTCAATTCGTCGATGAGGTGTTTTGCGGCGTCGCGGGTGAGAATCTCGTCGGCGTTTTTCCGCACCGTTTCCGTCAAATGCGTGGCGATAACGCTGCCCGGCTCGACTACCGTGTAGCCGTACATCTCGGCTTGTTCGCGCGAGCCAGCCTCGATCCACACCGCCGGCGTACCGAAGGCCGGGTCCTTGGTGGCCATGCCGTGGATCTTCCCGGTCGTCATGCGCGAGTCGATGGCCAGATACATACCCGGATACACGATTCCTTCGGCCACTACCATGTCGGCGATCTTGATGCGGTATTGATTCTGTTCCAGGCGCATGTTGTCGCGGATGCGTACCTTGGGCAAAATAACGCCGATGTCCGCGGCCACGTTTTGACGCACGCGCTGAATTCGTTCCAGAAGATCGCCGCCTCGTTTCGGATCGGCCAGGCGGATCAGGCCCACGCCGATTTCGACCTCCATGGGATCTACCGACAAGAAATCTTCCACGCGCTCCTCTGGATGTTTGGCGGCATCGGACTGTTTTTTGGCCTTAACGGCGGCAGCAGCACGGTGTTCTCGCCGCGTAATCGTAAGCGCCAATCCCACGCAAGCCGCCCCGATGACCATCAGGGGAATATGCGGTAGATGGGTGAACATGAGCACTCCCAAAAATCCCCCGGCCACGGCCAATGCCTGCGGA
>JBEKZY010000396.1:0-4086 GCA_049509395.1 Thermoguttaceae bacterium
CTGACAAAAATATACGGATAGAGTTGAATTGCGAGGAGACGCTTCAAGCGCAGATCAATCCGCCTTTGCTTGAGCAGGCCATTATCAATCTTATCGACAACGCCGTGAAATACAGCCCGCCGGGACAGGCAATTCACCTGAGCGCCAACAGTACCGACGAAGGAGTCGTAATCCAAGTGCGCGACCACGGGTGCGGAATCGGCAGGGAGCATTTGCCGCGAATCTTCGAGCGATTTTATCGAGTAGACAAGGCGCGCAGCCGAAAACTGGGCGGCACGGGGCTGGGGCTGGCCATCGTCAAGCATATCGCCCAGGCCCATGGCGGACGGGCAAGCGTGGAAAGCCGCGTCGGCGAGGGAAGCGCCTTCTTCATACTTTTGCCGCACGGTTCTGCGGAATTGATCGAGAAATAACCATCTGCTCACCCAACGCTAACAATTCCGGCGTAGGATTCTATTGTAAGAATAGGCGGCAAGAATTCCATTCGCTGGAGATTCAACGATGATTTACCACATGCGGCAATCCGTCGGGCCGGCTATAAACAGAATGCCGATCAGCGATCTGGTCGATGTAATTCGGCAAAACTCCAACAGCGGTCTGTCGCGGATGGCGATAAATCGGATGTATGAGATTCTTCATGCCGAGTTTCCAGAATATCGGTACCGGCATAATTTCAGTTTTAGCGATCTTGAAATACAACTGCACAAGGGCATTCGTGAAAACAGCCCCGTTGTCGTAGCCTTCATCGAAAACGAAAGCAAAAGTCCTAAGATTTGGAAATGGCGAATACACTTTGTCGAAATTGCCGGGGCCGGGGCCGTGATTTCCGACATGCTTACAAGCATCAAGTCGCCCGATATCGGCAGGTGGCGCGCACACGGCAGCTTGAAAGAGCCGTTGTACCTGGAACCGTTCGGCAGGGGATCGCGCTTGTGGTCTCGTTTAAGCAAACCCTGGGAAGGCAGCAGTGTAACGCTGGCTTTTTTCGGCCACACGAACGATCATCCGCGGCGCCTTGTTTCCGTGCGCACTCCCGCTCTGTTTCCGCAGCGATTTATTGCCCGTTATGAGCATTAAAAGGGTGGATGACAAGCCGATTTTTCGCCGGTCATTGATCGTTGCTTTAGTTGTAATGATCGTGATTGTGATGTTCGGCGCAGCCGGCGTTGCGGTTGTGCATTCTTATCGTTCGGATTTCCTTGCAATACGGCTTGGCAATATTCTACGGTCCGGCCCGAAAGCGGCCATCGACCGACAACATTGGGATTTGGGCATTATCGAATCGCCGGAGGAATTCGCTCACGCTTTTGTAATCCGAAACGAGGGAGATTCGCCGCTTAAGCTGTCGCGAGGGCCGAGCACCTGTTCGTGCACCGTGGGCAATTTGCCGGATGAGCCGATTCCGCCGGGCGGCCGGGCGGATATCAACGTGGGTTTCAGCGACGCGGCGAAGAAAGATGAATTGAAGACCGGGGCCTTCTCCGAAAGCGTTGGCATTCGCACAAACGATCCGGATCGCGAGAATGTCTTCTTAAAAATATCCGCCACGGTCCGGCGGCCTTTGGAAATCAAGTCGTCGCCCATCACACTTACCATCAAAACAACGGATGCGGAGGCGGCCGAGAAACGATGGGGTGAAGCCTATATTTACTCTAAAATCTGGGATCGATTCGATCTGGTCGGCGTGAAGGGATCGCGCGAAGGGATGAAGTGGCGGATCGAACCGGCGACAGAACAGCAATTAAAGCAGTTGGAGGCCCGCAGCGGTTATTGCGTGGCAGTTACCCTGCCGCCTGACATGGAATATGGTGAATTCAAGGAACGGCTCGAACTTGTCGCCACTTCTGCGGATGCAAGAGAGCGGGCGCACAAATTGCATCTGGAAATTCAGGGTAAAATTGAAGGCCGTCTAGTGATCTTTGGCGCTAAAGTCGATTCCAGCCAGGTTCTGCGATTGGGGGCGCTCGACGAAGGGGAAAGTGCGAAAGAAATAATCCTCATGAAGGTCAACGACCGGCGTCAATCATTGACCATCGAGCATATCGAGACGGAACCCGAGTTCATGCGAGTGCGAGTTTTCCCGCTTACGAGCGAAGCGGCAAAGGCCGGTTTGTACAGGATCGAGGTGGAGATTCCGGGCAATGCCCGCCCGTGCGATTACATGGGGGCGCAGACGGGCATGATTCGCATAAAAACCGATCATCCCCGCTTGCCGGTGATCGACTTGAAAGTATCTTTTGCCGTGGTCGGCGCTGGAATGCATGCCCGCCAGATCGCGGGCCGATAAGCGGCCGGCGTTTGTGCTCGGCTGCCTGACAGGAGTCCGTCCGCCGCTGCGAAACCCCGTTGGGGTATAGGTTTTTCGACCCTTTTTGCCCCGGGGTAGTCGCTGCGCGACAACCCCGGGCTATCTTATTACTAATTCCATGGCCGGCTGAACCAAGAATGCACAAAACATTACCACAAAAAATACCTAACGCTCACAAATCTCTAATAAATAATGCGGATAATTTCAGCAGCGTGGAGATTATTCCGGATGAAACCTTTGTCCCCTTTTTAACAGGAGATTTGAAATGAGAACGATGCGAGAGATGAGAAACCCGCGGGCAAGCGCCTGCACCCGACGCGGCTTTACGCTCGTCGAATTGTTGGTGGTGATCGCCATCATCGGCATCTTGATAGCCATGCTGGTCCCCGCAGTGCAGGCCGCGCGCGACAGCGCCCGCCGATCGAGTTGTTCGAACAACATGCGTCAACTGGGCTTGGCGTGCCTGAATTACGAATCGACGCACAAGATGATGCCGACAGGCGGCGAAGGGACCAATTTCACAACGAGTCCGCCTTCGACGACCTTTACCGACCAAGTGCCCGGCGAGTCCATGAATTCCACGTTCACGTTGATCCTGCCGTACATCGAGCAGACGCAGCTCTACATGTCGATGGATATGAGCAAGTCCTACCGCGGCTCGTACAAGAATATGCTGGCGGCGACGCGGGAAATTTCCACCTACCTGTGCCCGGCCGATCCCTGGCTGGGAACGCATTACAATAATCCCGTTTTCACGCAGACCGGGGCCGGCGGCAATTCGGACAGCAGCGCCACCCTTGACACGGGCATCGGCGGCCCGACCGACTTCGGCAAGTTGGATTACTTTGCCACGGTGTACACCGACATCGACGGCGATCCGGCCAGCGCAACCTACGGCGCGCGAAATAAGGGTTACAAATCGATTAACGGCACGGTATCCACCACTATTTGGAACCGCGCGGACGGGGCTTTATCGGTCCCGGCAACGTCTCTTTCCGCCATAATCGACGGCACCAGCAGCACCATTTTGATGATCGAAGACACGGGGCGCAACCATCCGTCGCTGCTTTACAAGACCATGTCCAGTTACACCGATGGCAGCAGCATGTGCACGGCGGGCCAGGCCGATGCCACCGCTCTGGCTGGCTTGCAGAACAGCAAAAATCGCGGCGTGTATCGCTGGGCCGATCCCGATGCGGGCGGGAGCGGAATTTCCGGTCCGCCCAACGTTGCGGATAATAAATTCGCCCATTACATCAACAACAACGCTACTCCGCTTGGCGGTCCCGGCGTAGCCGCCAATGTGGCCGCCATCGGGAACACCCCGCAATACGCTACAACCCCGGATTGCCCTTGGACCGTAAACAATTGCGGCCTGAACGACGAGCCGTTTAGCTTCCATCCGGGCGGATGCAATTCCGTATTCGCCGACGGCAGCGTGCATTTCCTGAGCGAGAACATCGACCCGCGAACCATGCGGGCCTTGGTCACCCGCGCTGAAGGCGACGATTTTTCCTCCGGCAAAATACCCGAATAGTCCATCCGCCGTCGACGGTTAAAACCATTGTTGGGGCGGCAAAAAAGTCCGTTGTTGGGGCGGCAGTAAAAGTGCCGCCCCAACAATACTGCCCCAACGAGAACAATCCAATATATAATTCTAACCTTATGTAACGAATCTCTAATCCGGCCCGAATAGAATTGCTATATGGTGGTATGTATTTTATGCGAAATACCCAAGAGCTATTACCGGTGGGGCTTTGGGCTATTATCGCCATGGC
>JBEKZY010000397.1:0-4024 GCA_049509395.1 Thermoguttaceae bacterium
CTCGCAACTTGTTCGGAGCTGTTATTTGTGCGATTTTAGTATTGGCGACATGTTCCGCCGCTGCACTGGGCCAGAACGACCCGGCGGCCTGCCGCTCGATTACAGGCAATGGGGAAGATTCGCCGCCATCGTTTTCCGAGACGATGGCTGACCAGTCGCCGTGTGCCGACTGCTGTGATGCGGGCTGCTGTCAATCTTGCTGTTGTCCGCGATGGACTGCCTCGGCCGATATCCTCATTATGAACCGGATCGGCGGCGGAAATCAAACGCTCGTTGAAAGGGTGCCGCTCAACGACGATCCGTTCAGTACCTTTGGCGCCGTGGCGCTGACCGGCAACGATTTTCAAGGCTTCTGCGGTGGACCGAGAGTAGGCTTGATTCGCCACGGCGATTGTGGCTACGACTTGGAATTGTCGTATTTTCAGATCGACAGTTGGAGCAGCGCCAGAAGCATTGGGCCCGACGATCCAATAGACTGGCTGGTGATGAGGGCTCCCGGCGGCTTCACCCAAACAAATGAACCGCCTTTTCTTGCTGTTCAAGCAATGGACTGGAACTATGCCACGAATCTTTATAATGCAGAGTTTAACGTGCGATGGAATCCTTCAAGCCGAGTAACCATGCTGGCTGGATTCCGTTGGATAAACCTGAGTGAAAAACTTGTGGGCGCATTGGAGCCGCCCACCGTCCGCACGGAACCGCCTTTCTGGAATGGAACAACGACAAACAATCTCTTTGGTCTCCAGATCGGTGCGGATGGGAAGATTTTCGAGCGTGGTCGCTTTTCGATTGACGGGCTGGTAAAGGCCGGAATTTTTGACAACGACGCGCAAGAGACAACCGCAGTCAGCGTTATCGCTAAGCAAGTGAGATCAGGGTCCGCTTCGACCAACCACGCGGCCTTCGTCGGCGAAACCGGCTTGCAGTGCAAGTATCAAGTTACCAAACGTCTTTTGCTAAGGGCCGGTTACGAAGCGATCTGGCTCGAAGGCGTTGCTTTGGCGCCTGGACAGGTTCAGGAAACGTATATCACTTTATTGCCAATGAGCGCGCAAGCGCTTGGCGTCAATTGCAACTCCGGCGTGTTTTATCACGGCGCCACCGCCGGCTTGGAATATGCGTTTTAGAAATAGCAACATGGCGCCCGGCTGATCAAAACGCCGTCTAATCGACGACCTTTTAGACCTGATCGTGTTCTCTGACGTGCTGGGGCACGCGCATGCCGACTACGAGGAGTTGAAACGGGGACGCAGCTACTTTCTGCCATAACGCCCGCGAGATTCGATGTTTGAACCTCCGCGGGCGCGCCCCAGCGGCGGACCTCGCGGGTTCGGCCTTACAGACCGCCGTAAAAGCGTCCAAAGGCGAACGAGAGCATCATTGCCATGGCCAGACCGCCCGCTCCCGCAACCAGGATATGACGCCAACAACGGAACTCGAAGTTCCCGACCCGCCCGAGAAGCAAGTACGCGAATACGAGGTTTGCCGAGCCCCATAAGACGTTGACCCATGCTGAGGATAATCCTTCGCCAGGCGGCGTGGCGAACGGGCTCTGAAACGGGTGCCCAGTTACGCCGCTCACGAAATGTGGAATCGCGTTGACTAGAAACGCACCACCGAAGAAGTAGGCGATGTAATGATACCAGCGCACTGGTGATTCCTTTCGGATTTGGCGGGGCCGCGTACCTGCCAGGTTAATTGTTATTGCCCGCCCAGTGACGGCCACCTAGGATTGTTGAGGACCCACTTCTGATGTTAAACTCCACCGCCAATTGCCCACCTAAGCAATTTAGGCAAGCAAGGAGTCGGGGCGAGAGGATTTGAACCTCCGACTTTCTGGTCCCAAACCAGACGCGCTAGCCAGGCTGCGCCACGCCCCGCAAACAGCTTATTTTAGCACGCTTTTCACTGGCCGCAAGCGGCCGGGCTAAACTATCCGCGCGATCCCCTACGGGTCGCGGTAAACTAGCCCACTTGACTGCGGACTTCCGCACTGGTATTTCCGCAAATATGCTCGCGCACCCGGTCGAACTCCTCGTGATCGCGGAAATGGATCACAAGTTTGCTGCGGCCTCGGGCGTTGGAGGTGATTTGCACTTTTTTAAGCCCTAGCGCCGCGCGAAATTGCTGCTCAAGTGCAGCCAGTTGTTCGTTTTTACCCCGGGAGATTTTCGACGACCGCCCTTCCCGGTCGACCACGGCCAAGGGCTCCTGATCCACGGCGTCGATCATCTGCTGCACCAGCGTTTCGGTTTGGCGCACGTTCAGCCCTTCGCGTTTGATCCGCGCGGCGAATTCAATCTGCTCGCGTTCGTCGCCCAAGGGCAAAAGGGCCCGGGCGTGTCCCGGAGTCAGGTCGCCCCGGCGCAGGGCGTCTTGCACGGCGGCGGGCAGTTCCAAGAGGCGGATCAGGTTCGCAATCGTCGATCGATCCAGATTCAAGCGCGACGCCAGTTCTTCCTGCGTCGAACCGTACTGTTCCAGATAGCGCTGAAAACAAGCGGCCTTTTCCAAGGCGTTGAGGTCTTTGCGTTGCAGATTTTCGATGATGGCCAGTTCGGCGGTTTGGCGGTCGTCGGCCTCGATGATATTGACGGGAACCTCGCTCCACCCGGCCTGCACGGCCGCCCGCATACGCCGCTCGCCGGCGATTATTTGGTAACGGTCGTTAACGCGGCGGACCACAACCGGCTGCAAAAGGCCGTGGGCCGAAATGCTTTCGGAAAGTTTTTGTATTTCGTCCTTGTCAAAATCCTGGCGCGGCTGGTCCGGATTGCTGTCGATCTGATCGATTCGCACTCGCGGGGGCTCAGTCTGAGGCGGCGCCGTTTCAACCGACCGGCCGATAGGCTGACCAGCCGGCTGCTCAATAGGCACATTTATCGCAGGCAAGGAGTTTCCGCCCGGGTATTCAAAAAAATCAGGCGGCGGCGCCATGCGGGGATGCGGGGCAGTGCCGATAGGTTCATCTTTCATCTGCCCTACTGTTGCGTCGACCTCGCCCGGCGCGCAGTTATGTTGCGTCGACATGACGGATTCGTTTCGCACGGATATCTGACCCAAAAGGGCTTCCAATCCCCGGCCTAGTCGTTTTTCCTTACTCACTTTCAAGCACCTCCATGCAAAGTTCTATATATGCTCGGCTGCCCCTGGAACGGGGCGCGTAATCTATCACCGGCTTTCCGTGGCTGGGCGCTTCACAGACCGCCACGTCGCGGGGAACGACCGTGCGAAACACAATCTCTCCGAAAAAATCCCGCACCTCTTCGTCAACTTCATGCGTCAGTTCCAGCGTGTGATCGTACATCGTCAGCACGATGCCTCCGAACTGGAGTTTATTCGGTTCGTTCTGCATCACGTCGCGGATGACCTCGATCATCTGCGCCAGCCCTTCCATGGCGAAATATTCGCATTGGATGGGCATGAAAACTTCCGTCGAACTAGCCAGGGCCGTGCGCGTTAGCGGCCCAAGCGACGGCGGACAATCGATCAATACAAAATCGTAGGCGTTAAAACCTCCGGACAACTGCTCGCGCAACCGCGCGGTTTGACGCCGGTCGTCACGGGTCAATGCCTCCACGTCGCGAAAACTGCGGCTGCCGGGCAGGAGATCCAATCCCGGCACGTCGCTCTGACATATTCCCTGGCGCAACGGAGCACAGGCAACAAGCGGATGATCGCTCGTCGGTTGCCGGCCCAATCCGGAAGTGGCGTTGCACTGCGGATCGAGATCGACCAGCAAGGTGCGCGAGCCGGCCTTGGCCAGTCCCGCCGCCAGATTAACGGCGGTCGTGGTCTTGCCCACCCCGCCTTTCTGATTGGCCACGGAAAAAATCCGAACCACACGCAAGCCTCCATGCCTGTGCGCATACTCTCCTCTCCCTCCGGGAGAGAGCTGTGGTGAGGGCGCAATTTTGTCGCGGCGGATTGTAACCATCTCCGTCAATTCGAGGAAATGCCAGTTTATTGCCGAAATCACCTGATCTAAGAGCCTAATTATGTCTGCATTCGGAGCCGGGCCGTG
>JBEKZY010000398.1:0-4018 GCA_049509395.1 Thermoguttaceae bacterium
ATGTGGGGCGCCGCCCGGCCCACCGCAACAACCTCTGCTTCCACAACCGCGCCCGATTACGCCTCGGCCCCAACCCAGTATCCATCCACCCAGCCCAGCCAGGCAAATGCTTATCAGGGCGGGCCTTCGTATTCCCAACCGCAATATACCCAACCGGGATATGCCCAACAGACATATCCCCAACAGTCGTATCCGCAACAGGGACCAACCTCGCCGGCCGGTCAGGTTTATGCGCCCCAACCGCAAGGCGCTCAACCAAATTACAACCAGTATTATCAACCTAACAACAATCAATATTCTCAGCCATATAATAACCCATATCCCGCTGCCCAACCCGAATCCATCCCGCCCGGCACTGTGTATGGGACAGGCGTGCCACTGGCTCAGCCAGTGCCACCCTCCGCACAACAGCCCGCTCCCTGCCCATACAATGCCGCCGGAGCCATGCCCCCGCCGGAGAGGATAGTCGATCCGATCCTTCCCCCGGGCTCGCCGTTTAATCCCCTAACGCTCGATCCCACCGATCCTACCCGCCAGTTGCCCATGAATGTAACGGCCGAAGAAACGCAAACCGGCCGATTCATGTTCGGCGTGGGCGTTACCTCCGACGCCGGACTCACCGGCACCATTAAAATAGACGAGCAAAACTTCGACCTCTTCAACTTTCCCCGATCCTGGGAAGACATCAAAAATTTCACCGCCTGGCGCGGACAAGGCGAACACCTGGTTATCGAAGCCTATCCCGGCACCCAGGTCCAACGCTACGCCATCAGTTTCGAGGAACCATATCTTTTCGACTCGTCCATAAGCATGGGCTTAAGCGGCTATTACTTCAGCCGCGCCTACACCGAATGGTTCGAAACCCGCATCGGCGGTCAGGTCGCCTTGGGATACCAATTCAGCCCCGATCTCACCGGCAACATCGCCTATCGCGGCGCCCGGGTGGGCATCAGCCAGATCATCGATCCTACCATTCCCGATCTCGCCGAAATGGAAGGCAATAACGCCCTGCACGGGTTCCGGATTTCATTGGCCCATAACACCCGCGATAATCCCTTTCTCGCCACTGAAGGCCACTTGATCCAGGCATCCGTCGAGCAAGTCATCGGAACCTGGCAATATACCCGCGCTGAAATCGATCTCCGCAAGCACTTCACCATGCATGAACGCCCCGACGGATCCGGCCGACACGTCCTCAGCCTCAGCGGAACCGTGGCCTACACCGGCGACGACACCCCGGCCTACGATCGTTACTTTGCCGGCGGCTTTTCCACCATTCGCGGTTTCGCCTTCCGCGACGCGTCGCCCCTGGCCTTCGGAGCGAATACGCCCAATGGCGCGGTTGTCGGCGGCGACTTCGAATTGCTCACCTCGGCCGAGTACATGTTCCCCATCACCGCCGACGACATGCTCCGCGGCGTGGTCTTCTGCGACACCGGCACCGTTGAACCCACCATCAAAGATTGGAACAACAAATATCGCGTGGCCCCGGGCTTCGGCCTGCGGATCATGGTCCCCGCCATGGGACCGGCCCCTCTCGCCTTCGACTTCGCCTTCCCCGTATCCTGGAATCCCGGCGATCGCTTCGAGGTCTTCAGCTTCTTCGTAGGCTTCGGACGGTAAAGGGTTCAGGGTTCGGGATTCAGAACTCAGGTGGAAACCAAAATACTGAACCCTGAACCCTGACCACTGAAACCTTTCAATATCCCCGCCTAAAACTCCACTGGATGAAATCGTTGTAATAATTTTGGTGCGTCACCGAATATGGGCGAGATTGAGTCCCAAAATACCCGTAGGGATACGCGCTCGGACATGCCCCGCCCGATAAGGACGGATTAAAAAAAACCGCTCTGCCGCCAACCCCGCCCGGCCCAGTATCATTATTTTCGACGACCTTGGGATTACATATATAATACGGCGCCGGCCCGTAGTATCGCCCGCAAATCCAGCCATACAACTCAGCCCCCCAAAGATTCGCCGCTGGGGACAGCGAAAATAAAACAATAGCAAATAGAACAAATATAATTCGTCGCAGCGGCATCTGAAAAATTCCCTTCTTACAAGTGCACATAAATTACTCCTCTCTCTCTTTGGGAGAGGGGCCGGGGGTGAGGGCCGTCCTATTTTTTCCTTGTCCCTCTTTGTTCTCAATCGTGCATCCAGATGCCTATTAATTGTAAAGATTTAACGGTTATTCCGAATAATACCGCATTCAGGTCCGATGGTATCGATTAGGCAAAATAGGCAACGCCTTCCCGCCTTGCGAAAACCAATCCCCAATCCCCAATCCCTAATCCCCACTCCCTAATCCCCAATCCCTATTACGGATACCGTATCAAACTCACTGTCTCATACTTGGCAATCTTCTCCGCCCCTTTAAAACCCGTCAGCTCGATAAGAAACGCGCAGCCCACGACCGTTCCCCCCGCCTTTTCCACCAGTCGGCAGCAGGCCTCGACCGTGCCGCCGGTGGCCAACAGGTCGTCAACCACCAGCACCCTGGCGCAATGCTTGATGGCATCGGCATGGATTTCCAGGGTATCGCTGCCGTACTCCAGATCGTACGTGTGAGAAAGCGTTTTTGAAGGTAGTTTTTTCGGCTTGCGGATGGGCACCAGCGCGGCATTCAGTTCCAAGGCCACCGGCGCGGCAAACATGAAACCCCGGGCCTCGGCGGCAGCCACCACGTCGATCTTCTTCATGCGGAACGGATTGGCCAAATCCATCACCGCCCGATGAAACGCCGCCGCATTGCCCAGAAGCGGCGTTATGTCGCGAAAAATAATCCCCGGCTTCGGAAAATCCGGAATGTCGCGAATGTAATCCTCCAGCTTCAACGACATACAATCAGACATGAAATATACTCCCTTATAATCTTAAAAAGTTCATCTCAATAGTCATCCTGAGCGAAGCGAAGGATCTCGCTGGATGTAATATTTTGCTATCATTTCCCATCTTTCTTCACCCAGATTCTTCGCTTCGCTCAGAATGACGCTTATGTTATAGGATAGGCTCTGAGCATCTAGAGATGCAATTGAATTCAAAGCCCGGTCCAACCAAAGACATTGCTATCATATTTCAGGGCTTTATGCAATCTGCTTTTTCAGCTCAACGGGCAAACGGTCGATTTTCGCCGCCAAAATAAAATCGTTTTCCGACAGGCCGCCTATCGCGTGCGTCCAAATTTCGATCCAGGCTTGACGATAGTTTTCCAAATGCAGATCGGGATGGTGCCCTTCTGCCTCGGCCAGTTGGGCGACGCGATTGAAAAAATCCAGGCCCGCCATAAAATTCTTCACCTGCCAATCCTTGCGTATGCGCAGGCCGTCGCCCGTAATCCGCCACCCATCCAGGGCCTGAATATGCTCCCGCACCTGTTCCGCCGTGAGTTTCTCAATATCGCCTTCACAGGCCGAACACCTCTTGGCCGATAATTGCTCCAAAGTGCAACTGCTCATAAAAAGTCCCCTTTAAAAACTGGGTGATCGATCTTTATCAACGTCACAAGAACGAACTTAACTCCAATTTTTACAATATCTTACGCTCGTTGCCTCCTAAAACAATTTTTACCGATAAAAACCGATAGTCAACGGCCTGATTGGGGACAACCCATAATAACGGGGGTGGTGAAAAAACACCAGCAAATTCGTAGTGCAGTGACATCTAGTTGTCACACCCAGCGCCTACATTTATCGTATATGCAGGCCGCTTTCACCCCCAAATCAACTCTGTCTTTATTGATCGCCGATGACCACGCCCTATTGCGCGAAGGTCTAATGCTGATGTTTCGCACTTTTGAAGATACTGCTGCCATGGGAGTGGCATATCATGATGCCCTAAGTGCGATCCAACAACACAAACCCGATGTGCTCATCCTTGGCTTGGCAGCCAAACATGGCCAATATTGGTCCATCATTCAAACGCTTTGCCAGCAGCACCCGAAAACTAGTCTCTTGATCCTCGATGAAACCGTGCGCACCAGAAATATTCGCCGCGCTTTGGCCTTGGGAATCCGGGG
>JBEKZY010000399.1:0-3984 GCA_049509395.1 Thermoguttaceae bacterium
CATAGCATTTTCAATGCAAATACTGATAAATGACCGGGATTTGCCGGTAAAATCGCCCCTCCCCTGTGTAGCAGGCACACTCCGTGTGCCGCCTGCCCCGATGCACGAAAAATAGCCAAAACGGCACACGGAGCGTGCCTGCCGCATTTTAACGGACACCTCATGAACGAATCCCCCGATTATAATCCTTCCACCGCTTTCTTGGGCAACTCGGCAAAAAACTCTTATGCCGGTTATGCCTGTGCAAATGGATTTGCATGGCAATTGCGCTCTGGCAAGCGGCAACGCGCCGCGGATGGAAACTCGTCTACAAGTTGTGAAATGGCCGATACTTAGGTCGAAGAAGCAGGATCTGTTTTAGCCCATTATGTTGGCACATTGTGTTGGGACAACAGTTAAACTGTTGCCCCAACTTGGAAGACCCCAACATAGAAAACACGGATGCGCGACCGGCCCGCCCAACACGATCCGGACTGTAGGTTATCGTCTCCACCTTTTGCCACCTTGTTTTATGTTTGAAGAACGTAAACTGAAGCGCGATCTTCTGGCCCTGGCCTTATTGGCCTTGGTAATTTTTCTCACGGCGGCCTTGTTCAGTTACGATCCGGCCGATCCGCCCACGTCGCTGGTCTATCCACCCCATCTTGAAATCCACAACACCTGCGGACGTTCTGGGGCTATAGTGGCCCGATTGCTCTTCGAATCGCTGGGCATCGGCGCATACTATTTGATTGTCTCCCTGACCGTGCTGGATGCCGTTTTGCTCATGCACCGGCGGATATCTCAACCCTGGCTCCGCGCCGGCGGTTGGTTGCTGTCGCTTGTGGGCCTGACAGCGCTGGCGGCCATGGCCCTTGCCCGGCTTTCGCCAGGCCCGGTGATCGGACCGGGCGGATACCTGGGCGCAACCGGCCGGGGTCTTTTGGAATTGCACTTCGCCCGAGTCGGCGCGTATATCATCTCCGTCAGCCTGCTTGTGGGCGGATTGCTGCTAACGACCGACTACATGCTTATTCGCGCCTTTGTGTGGATGATAAGTATGCCGACCAAACATTTCGGCCGGGGCGTGTTGCAGGTCGGCGCCGCCTATGCCCACAAACTGGGCCGCCGCCGGTCCGACCTCGACGCCTACGAGTCCGATGAAGTAAATGATAAAGTAGCGGTTCGAATCAGCGGGCGCGCCAACGAAGAAGTTGAAGCAACGGGGGATGAAGACGGGGAAAAAGCCGCCGATCAAGCCGGCAACGACAAAAAAGCGGTGGCTGTTATCCCGGCCGGGAATCAGCCCGCCGCCAAGTCCGCGGCAAAGGGCAAACAAGCCGAACGGCAAAAACTGTTCGAGCAATTCGAGCCTGAAAAATCCGGCCAAAATGCCGCCGACTATGAATTACCCTCGCTCGATCTTCTCTTGCCCGGCGAAACTTACTCTTTCGACGAGCATGAAAAAGAAGTCCGGCGGCGCGCGAAAATCCTGGAAAAAACCTTCCTCGATTTCGGTTTCAACGTTCGCGTGGTGGAAATCCAGACCGGCCCAGTCATCGCCCAGTTCGAGGTGGAGCTGGAAGCCGGCCTGCGCTTAAGCAAAATCACAGCCCTGGCCGACGACCTGGCCATAGCCCTGCGGGTGCCCAGCGTCCGCATTGTGGCGCCCATCCCCGGCAAAAACACCGTGGGCATCGAGGTCCCCAACACCCAACGCCAAATCGTCCGGCTCCGCGAGGTCGTCGAGGAAGCCAACGGTAAAAGCATGAAAATGCGGATCCCTCTTTACCTGGGCAAGGACGTGGCCGGAAATCCCCTGGTCGTCGATCTTAGCACACTGCCGCACCTGTTGATCGCCGGGCGGACAGGCACCGGTAAAAGCGTGTGCTTAAACTCGATCATCGTTTCCATGCTCATGACGCGCCGGCCCGACGAAGTCCGCATGCTCTTGATCGACCCCAAAATGGTCGAACTCAGCCCTTACAAAACCCTGCCGCACCTTATGCACCCGGTCGTTACCGACATGCGCAAGGCCGAGGCCATCCTGGCTTGGGCGGTGGACAAAATGGAAGAACGATACCATCTCCTAGCCCGCGCGGGCGTGCGCCACGTCAGCGTCTACAACCAGTTGGGCGAAGAGGAACTCATGGAACGCATCCAGCCCGAGGACGACGAGGAGCGACGCCAAATACCCTTGCACATGCCATACATCGTCATAGTGACCGACGAGTTGGCCGACCTGATGATGACCGCCGCCAAGGAAGTCGAGGGCCACATCATCCGCCTTGCGCAAAAGAGCCGCGCGGTAGGCATCCACCTGGTGCTGGCCACGCAAAAACCCACCGTGGACGTGATCACCGGCCTGATAAAATCGAACCTGCCGGCGAGAATCTCCTTCCAGGTCGCCTCGCGCACCGACTCCCGCGTTGTGCTCGACGAAATGGGCGCGGACAAACTGCTGGGCAACGGCGACATGCTCTTCCTCTGGCCCGGCACCGGCACTTTGATCCGCGGCCAAGGCACGTACTTAAGCGACGACGAAATCAACCGCGTCATCGCCACGGTGGCCACGTCTGAGCCGCAGTTTGTCAAGGAACTTGTGCAACTAAAGGCCACGCAGCCCGAGGGCGAAACGAAAAAATTCGACCGCGGCGACGACCTGTACGAGTCGGCCGTAGACATCGTCATCCGCGAAGGCCGCGGCAGCGTCTCGCTTTTGCAACGGGCATTAGGCATAGGCTACGGCCGTGCGGCCCGGCTGATCGACTACATGGCCGAGGACGGCATAGTCGGCCCGTACAACGGCTCCCAAGCCCGCGATATTCTTATCACCATGTCCCAATGGGAAAGCATGACCGGCCAGGCCCCCGCCACGCCCGACGAGGCCCAAAAGCCCAAGCCCCGGCGGACAAACAAAATCTTCATCGCCCAGCCCAACAAAAACGCTTTCGATGATGAGGATTTGCAGGAAGAATCCCTCCGCGACAACGCCGACAATGATGACGATGAACCCGAAAATGCCGCCGATGAAGATGACCAAGAATCAAGTCCCCTCTCCCACCGGGAGAGGGCTAGGGTGAGGGCGGAAGATGAAGAATATGACGAGGTCGAAACTGACTCCAACGAATCAGACGAAGAGGAAGATGAATCGGATGAGTACGAAGATGATGATGAAGAATCTGACGACGACTATGACGACGAAGAAGGATCCGACTATGAAGAAGCCAATGCCGAGGTGGACGGCGAATCAGAATCCAATGACAAATCCGCCGCCGACTCGAACCCCCCCGCCCCCAACAAACGCTGGAAAGCCGAGAGCGCGTAGGGTGCGTGAAACGCACCGCTATTCTACCAGGACGTTTTTTCGGCCAATTTCGCCAGCTCTTCCGAACTTTTGCCGACCAGCGTAACGACATTCATCTCTTGAGCCTTACCCTCATATTTAACCGCCCCTTGATTGCCGACTTCCGCTTCGATTTCCGTCCACGCCTTTGGCAAGAAATCCTTTATTTTCTCCGGTATTGAATCTTTCTCGTCAACCGTGATTGTCAAGATAATGGTGTTCCCCGGTTTATTGGCTCTGGCAAATTTATCCTCGAAATCATTGTTAGTAAATGCCCGGCTGGTGTATTGATGCGTTAGTTTGGGAAACATAATCTTTCTCAAACTCCTTTCGCTCTCAACGTTCTTCTCCGAATAAAAGACAAACACGGCCGGATATTTGGGTTTATCTGCGTTGGCAATCATGTTGTTGCCCGCGTTCGTAATCGTGTTATGCAGCAGGTCGTTCCCATTTCCAACCGGCAGTTTGGTAAGATCAAAATCGGAAAAGATTGCTCGAACTTGTTTTTTCCATAACTCCCAGCGGGCGGAAAGAACGAGTTCGTAAGGATCGCCCTCCTTGTCGTATGCGTAGCGGTTGCCCGGCAGGATCCGCGTTTTCGGATCGTAATCCTCATATAAAACCAATTGGGTGTCGTCCAACAACATCCAGCGGTCATG
>JBEKZY010000004.1:0-39977 GCA_049509395.1 Thermoguttaceae bacterium
CATTACTTGTGGAACAGCGGCATGTTTGTTTGGTCCGCTGCTACGCTGTTGGATTGCATCAAATTCTTTGAAGGCGACGTTTTCATGGGCCTTATGAAAATATCGCAAGCCTGGGACACGCCGCGGCGCGACCCGGTTATAGCTGAAATTTATCCGGCCTTGAAAAAAATCAGCATAGATTTCGCCATCATGGAGCCGGTCTCGCGCTATAAGCAAGCATCGCGCCTTAGTCAATCGCGCGTGGTTGCTATTCCCATGGAGTTGGATTGGCTGGACGTGGGTTCGTGGCCGTCGTATGCCCAAACTTGTCCCCACGATGAAAACGGCAATGCCATTGCCGCCGGTAAATGTTTATTGTCCGATGCGTCGAATTGTCTTATGGCTTCCAGCGAGCCGGATCATCTTATCGCCATGATGGGATGCCAAGACCTGGTCGTGATCCACACCAAGAATGCCACTTTGATCTGTCCCGCCGGCAAAGCCGAGCGCATAAAAGATCTTTACAATGAAGCGGAGAAACAATTCGGCGGTGAATTTACCTGATATTCAATTGCATCGATCACGCATACCCCAGGTCCGCCATCGTTTTTCCACATTGCCGGAGTATGGTTTGACGTTCCGCCTCGTTGATGCCCACGTGCGAACTGCCTATCTTGTTTCCCAGCACCAGGGCGATCTGCTTCGCAGAGACCTTCGCCGTTTCAGCCAGTATAGCCATTGTCTCCTTTTCCTGTCCGGCCACGTCTTCGTGGCGAAGCAGACGGCAGTGCGCATCCGTCTTTGCCAGGGCCATGAAGTATTGGGTGTTCCGCAGCCATTTTTCGATCCATGCGTCGAACGACGCGTACCAGGATCGCGGCGTGCTGTTCCATGTATTCAGCGGATTTCGCACAAGAAACAGGATTTCGGCCTCGGGGTAGCAGCGGCGGAGCAGTTCGTATTCGCGGCGGGCATAGTGGACTTCTTTGAATCCGATAATGTCGTGATTCTCCCGGTGTTGCCCGTACATGGTGTTTAAAAACGCCCTGGCCGATTCCACTGTCGCCTGCCGGACGAAATCCATTTCCGGGCAAATGCTGCCGATCCACAGGTTTGGATTTTCTCCGCGGCTGAAGTATTGAATGCGTTCTTGAGTCCCCGCGGCGGAGTAGAACGCGGCGCTTGTGTAAATTTCGGCGAAATGAGTCAGCAGCCCGCCGTGTTCTCCCCAAACGAGCGTCCCCTTTCGCGCGTTGCAAATCCGCTGCAATAGGGTCGATCCCGATCTATGCACCGCCGACAAGATAATCAGCTTGATGAATTTGGAGTCGGCCCCGGTTCCATCGTTTAGCCGCCAATTCAAGGGGGCATAAAGCGACTCCTTGCGGCCGCGATCTTCGTGTAAACTCCCTTCTGGGGCGGCGAAACCCGGCGATGCGGGACTTTTTTTGCCGACCGTTTCGCCTCCATCTTGCCGGTTCCGCGTCAAAGACATGCAAATATTCTTTGTCCAATGCGCTGCCCCGCGAAAAGCGCGGTATGCCTGCGCGGCAGTACGTTCGCGAAAACTCAGTCTTGGAATCAAAAACATGCGGACCGCGTAGAGCGCTTGGAGAAGTCTGAATCCGCGGCTGTCGGTAATGGCCTGCAATCGGGCGGCTGCGGCCCGCAGCGAATCGACCTCCTGGCTGAGTTGCCGATTTTCCTCTTGGATTTCGGCCACATAACCGTTATCGCGGGAAATTGGAAGTTCCGTAACGGCGTCCTGCATTTGTTTTTGTCAACTCCTGATTTGGCAGACAAGAATGTCCGCCCTGCCAAGCGCAATAAAAGGCTTCCATACGCTCATCCGCCAGGCTAATAATCGGTTAATATGCCGTATTTCGGAATTACAGGCAATAGACAAATTCCGATTGACTAAAGCGCGGCAAGGAGATATTGTTTATGCTCGAAATAATGATTGCGGTTTAATGATATAAATCACACGTTTCGCAGGTCAATCATATAGGTACATTTGCATCGGGAAACCGGCAAGTCGATCATGAACGTTCTCGTCACCGGCGGGGCCGGATACATCGGCACGACCTTGATTCCCCTGCTTTTATCGCAAGGGCATCGGGTGTCGGTTTTCGATTCGCTTTGCTATGGCATAGAACCGATACTGCCTTTTTTTCGCAATTCGGGATTTTCCTTTACCAAGGGCGATATCCGCGACAGGCAGTCACTGGCCGTTTTTGCCCGCACGGCCGAGGCCGTGATCCACCTAGCGGCGATAGTGGGCTATCCCGCCTGCCTCCGTGCCCCGGAAGAAGCCAAATCCGTGAACCTCGATGGCGCCCGGAACGTGGCGGCCGTGGCCGGGCGCCGGCGCCCTGTTATATTCGCCTCGACCAGCAGTTGCTACGGATCGGTGCAAGAAGCAATTTGCACCGAAGATACTCCGCTGCGCCCGCTGAGTTTATACGGCGAGAGCAAGGTCCAAGGCGAAAACATTATCCGCGACATGTGTGATGCCGTCGTCTACCGGATTGCCACCGCTTACGGATTGTCGCCGCGGATGCGCCTGGACCTGCTGATAAACGATTTCGTGTATCGCGCGCTGCACGAGCGGCGGCTCCGGGTTTACGAAGGTTCCGCACGGCGGAGTTTTATTCACGTCTCCGACATCGCCCGGGGCATTAACTTGGCATTGGATAAATTCCCAAGCATGACGGGCCAGGTCTACAACTTGGGCCACGAAAGCCAGAACCACTCCAAACTCGATATCTGCCGGCTCATTTCGCAAATAATACCCGGCGTAACGATTGAAGAATGCGCCGACGCGAAGGACCTCGACCGCCGCGATTACACCGTCAGTTACGCGCGAATTAAGGCTTTAGGTTTCCAAACCGCCGTTTCAGTGGAAGACGGCATTCGCGAGCTTTGCGGCCCTTTACAGTGGATCGATAACCGTGATTCGTTTTCCAACCGCTTTTCGGATTGACATCCGCGCGTTCAAGGTATATTTTTATAGGCACCCTGAGCGTAGCGAAAGTCATCCTGAGCGTAGCAATATTATAGTCATCCTGAGCGTAGCGAAGGATCTTGCAACTCATATTCTCATGCAGGGAGATTCTTCGCTCCGCTCAGAATGACGCGATCCTTTCCACATTCCACAGGTCAATCATGTCCGTGCATTTGCAGCGAGAAATCGACAAGCTAAAAAAATCGCTCTTATCTCTATGCGCACTGGTCGAAGACCAGGTTCAGTCGGCGGTCCAAGCTGTTTTGAATCGCGACGAGGCCTTGGCCCGCGAAATAGTAAAGCGCGATCTGAAAATCGATCACCTCGAGGTCGAAGTCGAGGAAGAGTGCCTGAAAACCCTGGCCTTGCACCAGCCGGTGGCCACAGATCTGCGGCTGATCATATCGGCCTTGAAAATCAACAACGATCTGGAGCGGATCGGCGACATGGCGGTGAATATCGCCCGCAAGGCCGTGGGCCTGGCCGTCGAACCGCCCGTTGAAATTACCTTCGATCTCACCGAAATGTGGTCGAAGACGCACGCCATGCTCCGCGACAGTCTCGATGCCCTGGTGAATATGGATAGCGCAATGGCTCAAAATGTTTGCGCCCGGGACGACGAAATCGACGCCATGAAGCACGACTTTCGCGTGGAAATGGAAGATCGCATCCAACGCAACCCGGAAAACGTCAAACAATATCTGCGCCTGATGGCGATCTCGCGCAACCTGGAACGCATCGCCGACCTGGCCACTAACATCGCCGAAGACGTGATTTACCTGGCCGAGGGTAAAATCCTCCGCCACGGGGAAAAGGGATAAAAGAGGCAATATGATTGTAAGACTCGCTTGGCAAACCTGAAAAGAGTGTGTAAAATGAAAGTAAGTCCATTAAATGATCTGTTTCATACATCACGGTTGCCCCGGACTTTATTGAGGGAAATGTGGCAATGACGACTGAAACTTACGAAACTCGCGCGCATACTACACGAGAAGGACTACTTAATTTAAGCGTGAACGTTGGCATGGCGGATGCCGACGTGGCGGTTATCGTTCAAGTGAAATCGCTTGCCCCTCCCGAAGATTTGGATGCCAACGGCTGGCCTAAGGGATTTTTTGAGCGGGTCGCAGGTTCCATGCCTGAATTGCATCGCTCACCGCAAGGCCAATTCGAGGAAAGAATGCCGCTCGGATGACTTACCTTCCGGATACTAACGTCTGTATCAACCTGCTGCGCCAGACCAATCAAAAACTTATAACCCACTGGCAGGCGGCTAAGGCAAGCGAGATAGTGCTTTGTTCAATCGTAGTCTATGAGCTTTGGCATGGCGCCCGGCGGAGTTCCAATCCTGTTCGAGAACATGCCAAGTTGGAAGTATTTCTCGCTCCATTCGCTTCACTGCCGTTCGACGATTCTTGTGCGCGAAAATGTGCGGAAATCCGCCATGAACTCGAAAGAAGCGGAATGACAATCGGCCCGCACGATCTCCAGATTGCCGCCATAGCCTTGCACCACGGATTAACTTTAGTGACCCACAATACGCAGGAGTTCAACCGTATTCCAGGTCTGAAGATGGTAGACTGGGAAGATTGATCGTGGTTGCACAATATGGCAGTGAATCGCCCGCCCTCTTACTGACCAAGACTTATCCGTATCTGCCGGTAATGTACATTTCCGTTTCTTTTTGCTTGGGGTTCATGAAAATATCGAGCGTATCGGCGTGTTCGATAATTTCGCCCATGAGCATGAAAATGCACTCGTCGCTGGCCCGCCGGGCCTGGCCCATGTTATGCGTCACCATGAGAATCGTATAACGTTTGCTTAGCGATTCGATCAGCTCCTCGATGCGTTCGATGCCTTCGCCGTCCAGGGCCGAACAAGGCTCGTCCATCAGAATCACGCGCGGCTTTTGCGGCAAAAGCCGGGCGATGCACAGCTTCTGCTGTTCTTCGAGCGTCAAGCGTGTGGCCTTGGTCCGGAGCTTGTCCTTGACCTGATCCCAGAGTTGAACGTCGCGCAAGGACGATTCCACCATGGCGTCCAGATCCGCCCGCTTCAAGTTGCCTCGGGCCGTATGCACCCGCACTCCAAATACGATGTTTTCGTAAATCGAGATGGGCAGCGGATTCGGTCGCTGAAAAACCATTCCTACCGATTTGCGCAATTCGCTAAGCGATACGTCCGGGTCGTATATATTCTTCCCCAGCACGGCGATCTCGCCGGTAGTCTTAACGCTGGGATATCGCTCGTTGATGCGGTTAAAGCACCTAAGCAGCGTAGTTTTTCCGCAACCCGAGGGCCCGATAAGCGCGGTAATTATGCCCGGCTTGACGTTAATCGTCACGTTCTTTAGCGCATGGAACTCGCCGTACCAGAGATTCAAATCCCGGGCGTGGATGCTATAGGCCGGCGGTTTATTATTATTTGCCACGGCGTGATTTACCTTCGACATAATGCTGTGATCTGCCCTCACCCTAACCCTCTCCCAAAGGGAGAGGGGACTTTTTGCCGGCTATTAACCATAATCTCCGCTTAAGTAGCGTTCGGTGAGTTTTTGCTCCGGTTTCGTAAACAGTTTTTCGGTTTCATTCGTCTCGATCAGCCGTGAATCGCTGAAAAACGCGGTGTGATCGGCCAAGCGCCGCGCCTGTTGCACCAGGTTGGTTACCAGCACAATCGTCATTTCATTCTTGAGCTCGCGTAGTATATCTTCGATCCGCATGGTGGTGATCGGGTCGATGGCAATGGAAAACTCGTCCAGGCACAATATCTCCGGCTGAAGTGAAAGAGCCCGGGCCAAGGTCAGGCGTTGTTGCTGCCCGCCGGAAAGCCGCGTGCCTAAAAGATCGAGCCGATCCTTGACTTCATCCCAGAGCATGGACTGGCGCAGGCATTTTTCCACCAGGCCTTCGAGTTCGTCGCGGTCGTGCATTCCCGCCCTGCGCGGTGCGTAAGCCACGTTTTCAAAAACCGTCAAGGGCAGGCCCACGGGAAGAGGAAATACCATCCCCACCCGGCGGCGAAGCTCGTACACGTTTTTCACGCGGCAAACATCCACGCCGTCGATTAGAACCTGGCCCCGCACTTTGGCCGACGGGATGAAATCTATCGTGCGGTTGATGCACTTCAGCAGCGTGGTCTTACCCGAGTTGGCCGGACCGATAACGGCAAAGATTTGTTTTTCCGGCATATCCAAGGTGACGTCGGCCAGCGCCGTTTTCGGGCCGTAGGTTACAGTCACGTTGTTAAAGCAAATCCGTCCGGGCATAAATCGCTCTACCACCTCTTCCGCATCCGCAGATAAACTCTTAGTCCGATGGAAACGCTATTGACCAGCAATACCAATCCAACCAACACCACGGCGGTGCCGTATTGTATCTCCGAACTGACGCCCTGCACCTGCGTAGTGAGTATAAAAAGGTGGTACGACAAGGCCATGCAGTGGTCGTGCAGCCCATATGGAAAAAACGAAGCCCAGCCGTGATCGGGCACGCGCATGTAAAACACTGCGCCTGTAAACAATATGGGGGCGGTTTCGCCCGCCGCCCTGGAGACTTGTAGGATAACGCCGGTAAGAACGCCGCTTATGGAATTGGGCAAAACGATGGTGCGGATGGTCTGCCATCGCGTGGCGCCTAAGTTCCAGCATGCTTCGCGAAAGGCCGTGGGCACCGACGACAGGGCCTCGCGCGTGCTGGTAATAATAACGGGAAGCGTCATTACCGCTATCGTGCACGAGGCCGCCAAAAGCGATTTGCCCATGTGCATGAACAGTACGAACGCTCCCACGCCGAATAGGGCGTGCACGATGCTGGGCACGCCCGCCAAATTTACCACGGCCAGGCTGATCAAACGGTTAAACCAGTTGTTCCGGGCGTACTCGTTCAGATATACTCCGGCCAACACGCCGATGGGCGCGGCGATCGCCAGCGACAGCAGCACTAGAAAAAAAGTGCCTATCAAGGGCGCCCATATACCTCCGGCCGTCATGTTGTTTGTGGGATTTTGGAAAAGGAATGAAAGCGACAACGCCGGCCATGCTTTGACCACTAAAAATCCCAGAATCAGAACCACGGGCAGCACCAGCGTGCAGGTCATGGCCAGGAACACGTACTCGGCGATGGTTTCCTTTATTTTTTTCCGCCGCTCCAATGCGGACGGGGTGAAAGGCTCTTTGTGCGATATGAGCAACCGCTGGCCCGGTTTCAAGCGAAGCGTTCCCTCTTGGTGTTGTCTAAGCAATGCCGCAACCGCCGAATTCACGCCGCTCCAAGGGAACGACTCGGTTCCTTCTCCTTCGATAGTTCCGGGGTCCGATGCCCAAACATTCATGTAGAATTGAATTAGCGGTTTTTTGCCCGACCGCACTGTTTTGCCCTGCGGACGGCAAACGATTTCACATTCTAGTGCCGGGCTGACTTCGTTATCTACCGCATCGGCCGATTGAAATTGATGCCCCGCGACTGCCTGCAAGGCTTCTTCCATGCTGGCAAACGAAGACTCGGACGCGGCCGGCGCTTTCACGCCCGCTCCGATGAGAAGCACATACTCAAGCCCCTCGACGGGAGTTTTTGGAGTCGGTTCCAATTTAATTCTCAATTAAACATTTTTTTGTGTAATAAGGAAAAAGGGGAAAGGGGGAAAATGGAAAACACTTAAGAGACATAACATTAAATAATTCCGCTTCAACTGATAATATCCTTTCCTTTTTCCCCCATTTCCCCTTTTCCCTCCTCTTACACATCATTGTGATTAATTTTCTTTTTCAGTGCGAAAGCCTTTGATTACCAGATCGGCGGTCAGGTTGACGATGAACGTTACCACGAACAACACAACGCCGATGAGAAACAAGACCCGATAGTGCGTACTGCCCTGCACCGCTTCACCCAATTCCGAGGCGATGGTTGCCGTCAGCGTGGCGATGGGATCCAACAGGCTGTGCGGAATCTGCACGGCGTTGCCGGTGGCCATAAGCACTGCCATGGTTTCGCCAATCGCCCGGCCCAGTCCCAAAAGCACAGCGGCCAACAAGCCGTTTTTCGCCGCTGGAAAAAGCACGCGGTAAACGATCTCCCAGCGGCTTGCGCCCATGGCCAAGGCTGCCTCGCGGTAGGAGTCGGGCACGGCCTTTAAGGCATCCTCACCCACCGACACGATGATCGGCACGCTCATCAGTGCCAGAATCACTCCGCCGTTAAGCAGATTCACTCCCACCGGCGCTCCGCTGAATTTGATGATAATCGGCCCCAATACCATGTACCCGATAAATCCCCAGACGACCGAGGGCACGGCCGCCAGCAATTCCACCGCGATTTTCAGAATCTCTTTGCTTTTTCCGCCGGCAAATTCCGAAATATAAACGGCCGCGCCCAGTCCCAAGGGCATGGCCAGCACAATAGCCAGGACCGTTACCGACAACGATCCGGCCATGAGCGCCAATATCCCGTATTGCGGATGCACTTCCGAAGTCGGCTGCCAAATCGGACTAGTGAAAAATTCCGCTAAATTCAAACCGCCGAATATCATCGGCGCCGCCTCGCGGAAGACGAAAAAGAAGATCGCGATCACGAAAAGAATAGCGCTCCAACCGCACAGCCGGATCAGCAGTTCAATAACCGGCTCGGCGCGCTGTGAAGCGACCCGAAGCAGCCGGGTTATTGAAAAGGGCGTTTTACCCCCAACGCCGGAATTCGCGGCATTATTTATCATGCTTGAACACCGGCACGTAGCCTTTATCCAAAACCACTTGCTGCCCTGCAGGGGATTTGATCCAATCCATATAATCTTTTACCATGCCTTTGGGCTCGCCTATAGTATATATTTGCAGCGGCCGGGTAATTGGATACGTATTATTTTGGGCGTTCTCCACGGTGGGGGCCACGCCCGGCTCGCCTTTCTTGCGCGATACCTTGAGCATTTTCACCTCATCTGTCGCGTAACCCATCCCGCTATATCCGATGGCGCCGGGCGTATGTGCAATCAACGAAATCACATCCTTCGATCCGCTCTGATTTATCGACCCCATTTTATAATCCCGTTTATCGCCCAATACCGCCTCGCGGAAATAGGCGTACGTGCCCGAGCTGTTTTGACGGTTGACCCAGGTGATCTTATCGGTGCCGGAGGGAATTTTGACCCCTAACTGAGACCAGTTGGTTGTCGTTCCCCCATCGCCGTAAATTTCCGCCAGTTCTTCCAGCGATATCGTTTCGATGGGATTATCTTTATGCACATAAATGGCCAGGGCGTCGTAACCCACGACGTGCTCGATGGGGGCCGCGCCGTGATTGTCCTTTGCCCGGGCGATTTCATCGCCTTTCATTTTCCGGCTGGTATTGGCCATATCGCAATTGCCGTCGATCAGGCTGGCGATTCCCACACCCGATCCTCCGCCCAGGACTTGAACGCTTATCTCCGGATGCAGTTTATTATAATTTTCGGCCCAGGCTTGGGCGACGTTCACCATGGTGTCGGACCCTTCAACGCGAATAATCGTTTCCCCGGTGCCCGAAGTCGATTTCCCACACCCTGCGATTGAAAAAATAATCAAGGCATGAAGGAGCATAGCCAGGCGAAGTTTCAACATTATTTAGAGTCCTTTCCCGTACTGATTGATTGGGCGAGATTTCGCGTCTCCAAAAGTATTGACGACCTTTGCCGAATCGTCAAGGTCCCCGCCGGTAGGCGTAATTCCACTCGTTTTGCAGGCCTCATTCCGAGCCCGGCGGATTATCAGAGCCGGGATTGCTTATCAGAGTATGGACTGCTTGTCTGAGCCGGGACAGCTTATCAGAGCCCGGCCGTGTCGGCCCGGATAAATCGCGCATTACCCAACCAACACGATCCGATTATTCTTCCTTATGCGCCGAATTCCGGCTTACGTGTGATAATCGGCGTTAAGCCGTACGTATTCGGCCGTTAGATCGGTTGTCCAGAAGCGGCGGAAGGCCGTGCCCTCGCTGAATTCGAGTTGAACTAAGGTATCGCGATTATCGCGAATCGACATGGAAACGGCATGGGCGTCGAACTGCGTGGGCGCCCCCTTTTCGTAAAGTAAGAAGCCGTTCACGTGCAGGCTCACGCCGTTGGGATCAAAGGGCACTCCGGCGTATCCTGTCGCCGAAACGATCCGCCCCCAATTAGGATCAGCGCCGGAAATGGCCGTCTTCACCAGCGGACTGTTGGCCACGGTCTTGGCCAGTGCCAAGGCCGAATCGCGGTTGGCGCAGCCCGACAGTTCAAGGGTAATCAAATGCGTTGCGCCCTCGCCGTCGGCGGGTATGGATTTAGCCAGATCGACGCATGTTTCGTTGAGCGCCTCTTGAAAGATATCCAAATCTTTGCCTGCCAATGGCCGTCCGCCTGCCGCGCCGTTGGCCAACAGCAGGACCGTGTCGTTGGTGCTCATGTGGCCGTCGACGCTGATGCAATTGAAACTGTCGCTCGTGGCCGAATGCAGCGCAGCCTGGACCGTGGCCGGGTCCATGGCCGCGTCGGTCATGATCAACGCCAGCATGGTGGCCATGTTGGGCCCCATCATCGCCGCGCCTTTGGCCATGCCGGTGATGCGGATTTCACGCCCGTCGATCCTCACGCTCCGGCCGGCCAGTTTATGGACCGTGTCCGTGGTCAACATGCCCCGGGCGGCGGAAAGCAGGCAGGCCTCGTTGTTCCCAAGTTTTACCGCGGCCGCTGAAATTCCCTGTTCGATCTTGTCCATGGGCAGAAAGGCCCCGATCACGCCCGTGGAGAGCACTAGGGCTTGATCACTCTGTGCGCCGCAAGCAGCCGCCGCCATACGCGCCATTTCCTCGGCGTCTCGCAATCCCCGCTGGCCCGTGCAGGCATTGGCCACCCCGGAGCAGATTACCACCGCGCGGATACAATTGCTTGGCGTGCGACTGCGATCGAGCACAACCGGAGCGGCACAAACCAAATTCTGGGTGTACACGCCCGCGGCCGAGGCCGGCGTTTCCGAGAGTACCAGAGTCAAATCCGGTTTTTGCGAATCGCGCTTGATGCGACAATGCACGCCAGCCAATAGGTATCCTTGGGGAACGGTAATCGACATGGTATTTTTCTCTCCTATCCTATAAAGGGTTCAGCGGTCAGGGTTCAGGGTTTAGAATTTTATCTTCAACTCGAGTACTGAACCCTGAACCCCGAACCCTACAGTGCCGTCGTCTCGGGAAAACCGAACATCAGGTTGAAATTCTGCACCGCTGCGCCCGATGCGCCTTTTATCAAATTGTCCAAACAACTTATCGTCAGTACTCTGCCGCGCACTACCCGGACCGTGATGTCGCAAAAGTTCGTTCCCATCGAGTCCTTGGTGCCGGGAAAATGATCGACTACCCGAACGAACGGCTCCGCCTCGTAAAAATCGCGCATCGTTTGCATTACCTTCTCTTCGGTAACTTCTTTGATCGGCTGGCTGTAAGTGGTGGTGAGGATGCCTCGATCCATGGGCACCAGGTGCGGCGTGAAAATAACCTCGACAGTCGTGCCGGCGGCAGTGCCCAGAATCTGCTCGATCTCGGGCGTGTGGCGGTGCCGGCCAACGTTATAGGCCGAAATGCTTTCATTGCACTCGGGATAGTGCGTGGTCATCTTCGGGGTTCGCCCTGCCCCGGAAACGCCGCTTTTCGAATCGATAATTATCGACTTGGGATCGATCAGTCCCGCCTTCAACAGCGGCGCCAAGGCCAAAATCGCCGATGTCGAATAGCAACCCGGATTCGCCACCAACTGCGAAGCGGTAATCTGCGGGCGGAACAACTCGGGCAGGCCATAGGCCACTTTTCCCAATCGCTGGGGATCGGCATGCTTCTGATTGTACCATTGGGCATAAACTTCCGCGTCATTGAGGCGATAATCGGCGCTAAAATCGACAACCCGCACTTTTGCGTCCAATAAGTGCGGAATGACCGTGGCGCTAGCCCCGTGCGGCAGGCAACTGAATACGCACTCGGCCCGGGCGGCGACTTCGGCCGGGCTGAGATCTTCCAGGCGCAAATCCAGGCGGTCGGTCAACGAGGGGTGGATCATGGCTATCGGCGGCTGACCCTCCTGCCGACTGGTTACGGCCTCGATCTCCGCCTCAGGATGGCGAAGCAGGATTTTTATCAGTTCCAAGGCCGTATAGCCCGTCGCTCCTAAAATGGCAATTGTAGTCATGTTATGTATCCGGGTAGTGGTAGAAACTGCTGAATCTACTCGGTAGAAACACAATAATATAACCGTGTTCTTTTGCAACCGCCAAGGGGGGCTACGGCCGGAGAGCGAAACGCTTTTATTGGCGGATTATTAGAAGAGAAGATATTCCGCAAATGGTTCGCCTGCAATCAGCGATTTTTTACCCCGAGCGGGTGGGCGAGGCAATCCTGCCGCATTTATTTGCGAAACGCATCTATTTCAAGATTGCCGCCGGTTTTGCATGGCACACGGCCGCGACGATTTCCTCGGCCGCGCCTTCTAGCCCCAGGCCTTCGGTGTTGATCACCAGGTCGTATAGATGCGGGTCGGTGATGTCGTGGTGGAAAAACCTTTGCACAAACTCGCGCCGCCCTTGATCGGCCTCGCGCATGTACCGGCGTGCGTCGGGTTCGGAGAGATTGAAGACATGCATGAGCCGTTTTACGCGAAATCCTTCCGACGCCACCAGTCGAACGGCCAGCACTTTTTCTCGCGGCAAAATGAACCTGGCCCCTCGTCCCACGAATATAATGTTCGATTGGCGGGCAAGGGCTAGAATGATGCGGCTTAACTGCGAAACGTAGGTTTCGTGAGGGATGACCTTGTTGTCCATCCACGTGCCAAGCACGTCGTAGACCCAATTGCTGCGGGTTTCATCGACCAGTTTTAACATCGATCGGTCAAGATGGAACCGTTCTGCCACGTGGTCCAGGAGGTTTTTGTCGAGCACTTTCCAGCCCAGCCGTTTGCCGACAATCGCGGCGATTTCGCTTCCGCCCGCGCCGGCTTCCCGGGATATGGTCAAAAAGCACTTTTCTTGCCCGGCATGGGCTGGATGGAATTTTAGACTTACAGATCGGTCGGCGATTTCCGCGTTCTTCGCCCAGGCCTGCATTTGCCGCTCGGCGGCGGCGAGGATTTTCGGATCTTCGCGAGTTTGCTCTTTCATGGTCCGCCCTCCTAAGAAAAGAGTAATTCGAGGGGACATGGAACCACACGTTACATTATATTATAACCATTTCAAATAAAAATTAAAGCTATTGTTATGCTAATTTTCAAATTCTTATATTATGATATTGAATACCCCCTCGTTAGCATCATATAATTGTATGATTATGTTATCGAAAAGCACGCTCTCACCTATCGTCGATCTTGGCCGGGCGCTGGCCGTTACGTCGATTTTCTATTTTCACGTCGGCGTGAACACGCATTATCCTTTGTCGCAGTACGGCCATTTTGCGGTAGGATTTTTTATCGTCTTGGCGGGCCTCGCATACATGTGTTTCTCGCGAACACATGTCAGCGATCGTAGTTCCTATTTCCGATATTTTGGCGATAGGCTGCTGGCCCTGTTCCCGATATTCATAATCGTCAATTTATTGATTTTCGCGGCAAGCTACGTCTATCCCTCGGGTCTTGGACGACCTTATACCCTGGGAGAGTTGATCCTCAGCTCGCTCGGCCTGAGCCAATATTTTGGCTATCGCTACCTTTCGGTGGTGATGTGGTTTGTGCCTTTTATTTTGCAGGTATATCTGCTGCTGCCGCTTATCGAGCGATTGCTTGCCAGGATTCCTCCGGTAATAGTTTTAATTGTGGCATTTCTGTTGTCTTTCGAATTGACGATGATCGTCTCTGTCCAGTATCCTTGGAAGGCAATTGAAATATGTTGCAGTTGGTCGCCCATATTCCGGCTGCCGGAAGTTGTCTTGGGCGTATTTTTGGGGATGCTCTTTAGCCAACGTGCGCGGTTGCCAAGCGGCATTGTTTTTCTAGCGGTCTATATTGTCGCCAGTTTTTGTTTGTTGCAGAGTGCAAACTATTATCCAATTCCGGAAGTTGTTGCCGCCCTGCCTTGCGCCGGTTTGATTCTTGGCGTGCTGATTACTGTAATAGCCGTTTTGATGTTTGTCGCTCTAAGTTGGTCGATTCATATCCGGAGCTTCCGCCTGTTGGGCAATGCTTCCTTCCCGTTTTTTCTCATCCACGGCGTGGCAATCCGCTTTATTTATGCCAAATTCGGCGCAAATGTTTTTATCTGGCTGGGATATTTTCTGGTATGCTGGTGTGCATCTATTATACTCACGCTCTTTGATCGCCTATTGCCAAGACATTTCTTGTCGCCGCACAAAATCAAATAATTGCTGCCGCAACCGTGTTGGTCATCAAAAACCGTGTTTGACCACTTTTCCCCTCGGAAGTTGTTGGGCATCAAATTGCGATTTTTCCGCGTTTTCTCCCGGTTGGTTGTCAGGATTTATTGGCTTTTGGTTTTCACGTTATATTATGGGCGGGGCTATTGTATAAAAGTGATTGGCCCAATTTCAAGAGGAAAAATCAAAAAAACAAAATTATTTATATTATATATTTCTACATGGTATTTGAGGGAATTATTGCTTTTCTATTTTGCAATTCGGCAGCAATTGTTGAAGTTCAATTATACCTTCATCAGTAATTTGAGTGCCATTCAAATAAAGCTTCTTCAGTTTAGTTCGACTGTATCCGATATCAAACCGCCGCAAGTCCCTTCTGCGGTTGAACTAACGTCAACGTCGAACTCGATTGGAAGTTCTTGCCGTGTTTGCCCGCCTCCGCCGTGGCTTCCAGGATTCTTCGAGAGACACGCAATCTAGCATCCCTGCCTGTACCGCAGTGAACCCAGCCAAGGGCGACCGATGCTAGCATCAACAACCTGTTGCAGGATATTCGGTTAAGTCGAGTTCCAACCCAAATACAGTCAAATTAGATATTTCGCCAAGATGTTTTAATCCTTGATTTGTAATTTCTGTGTATGATAAATCTAGAACCTGCAAATTGGACAAATTCTTTAAATGGGCTAACCCATCATTTGTTATTACAGGAGAATGTGAGATAAGACATCTAAGATTTGGGTTATGTGCCAATTCTTTTAATCCTGAATCATTAATCGGCGTCTGAAATAAATTTAATGTATCGAGACTATTGATCTTTCCCATGCATTCTAACGATTCGTCAGAAAATTGACATTGAATAAAAAACAATTCAGTTAGGCAAGGAAGTGCTTGTATAGATACAAGATCGGATGGTGGGCATTTAACACCTTTTATAGTTAAATATTTCAATCCATTAAGCCCTAGGAGACTTGTTAAATCCGGGTTAGGAATATCACTACAATCCCACTCTACCAATACAACATCTAGGAAGTACTGTTCACCTATGAGTATTGCCAATCCAGATGCGCGACCTGGCGGATAATAGACTGTTGCCCCGGCGGCGGTCAGTTTTGCTATGCTTGCCCGTTGAACTCTACTTTGTTCAAGGAAAAGTTCCAGGCCGACTAATACTACTGCGAAGATCGAGATGGCGATCACTAGTACCCACCAACTGCATCTAAAGCCATTCCGCACAAAAGCCGTTCCGAATGTTGCAAGCGCGGTGATTACGAAGACTATCACGAGCATTACTGCTGCGACGGTTTCCAATCCGGCTTTTTGCCAATTTTCCTGGCGCAGGCCCCAGGAGGCGATCAGCATTCCGAGGATGATGCCTGTTGCAAGCCCGATGCCCAAGTTTATCGGCCAGGATGGCGTTCTTGGTTTATTTGATTCGGGAATTGGATTGGGGGTGGTCATAATTTTGTGATTATTTAGCCGTTTGCAGCCCCGAAGGGGCGGAAATTCTCCCAGACCAGGGCAACGCCCTGGGGATGGATGGAGGAAGGTTGTGTTTTGTCGGTCCAACGGACCAACCGTTCCTGGTGACGTCGGCGGGAAAGGTTGGCCCGTTGGGCCGAATCGGAAATGGTTTGGTTCATCATCCCCAGGGCGTTGCCCTGGGCTGGGAGAATGTAGGGCCTTCGGCCCAAAAAAACGCTACAATTCCGATCATTATCTCAATCAACTTACATATGGCTGAAATGTTAAATAGTTTTATTTTATTACGGGGCTGTGGCATTCTTCAATGGTTCGCCTGGAACCGGCCAGCCGTCTTCGGTCCAGGTCAAGGGGCGGATTTGAAGCGTGGGGACGCCGCGATTTTCGCCATCGTAGAAATGGTAGACAAGATAATCCTTATCGCCGTCGTGGAGAATCGAGTTGTGGCCCGGGCCGATATACCGGCCTGCGCCTTCCAAAATCAGCGTGCCTCCGCCTTCGAGCATGGGCTTGCCGCTTTTGTCCACGTACGGGCCGGTAATCTCTTTGGAACGCCCCACCCTGATATTGTAGTCGCTTTTCACTCCTTTGCAGCAAAAATCGAAGGACGCGAATAGATAGTAATAGTCGCCCCGGTGAATGATATAGGCCCCTTCTATTGGCCTGGGATCGGGTTTGGGACGCGCGGCCAGGGAGTATATTTTAGTATCGTCTGCCAAGGTCATACCGGTGTTGTTATCCAAGCGGCGCATCTTGATGCCGCCCCAGAACGATCCCCAGCACAGCCACACCTTTTTCTGCTCGTCCAACACCGGATTCGCGTCGATGCAGTTATAGTCGTCGCTTGTAACGGATTCGATGACCTTTCCCTGATCGACCCATTTGTAGTCCTTGCCTTGCGGATCGAGCGTAGTATTGGTTGCCAGGCCGATGCAGGATCGGTTGCTGCCGAAAGTGGATACCGAATAATAAAGGTGATATTTCCCGCTGAAAAAGAGAATGTCCGGGGCCCAAAAAGATGAGCCCGCGCCGGGGACCTCTTGTTTAGTCCAGTCGGGCACTTTATCGAAAACCTTGCCCACGATTTTCCAATTTATCAGGTCTGACGATTGCCTGATGGGAATGCCGCGGCCGGTGCAGAAAATATAGTAATATCCCGCTTCCTTGATAATATGCGGATCGTGCACCCGGGTAACGTCGCCCTGCTGGGCAAGGGCGGAAAGCGGCGATTGTATGATCGCCTGAAAAAAAACCAGGAAAACCAGACTTCCGGAGCAAGCTCCGGGGCTAAACTTTGGATATGACATCACCAACCTCCACAGGTTCTAATGTAGCATGCACACTCCGTGTGCCGTTTGTAACGTAGGCGTAATGTCATACTACATTTAGACGGCACACGGCGTGTGCCTGCTACGTTGTTTGTCGTGAAAGATTACTCCTTTTTTATCCACCCAGGGATTCCTTTAGGTTTCTGAGTTCATCGGCCAAACGGCGTTGGTCCGCGGCGACTGTTTCCAATTCCGCGCTAAGTTGGGTCAGTTGTGTGCGTAAGAATTCGATATCGCGTTGCATGGCCGCAATGAGATTACCGGTGCTATCGGCCGAAATGATCACTCCTCCAGGCACTGCCACGGCCGATACTCTCGGCTTCGGGCTGGGGGCATCGTCGGCATACTCATCGCGATGGGCGACTGCCGGCCCAGCGGCGCCGGAATGCTTTACTTTCAACGCCTCCAGTTCGCGGGGCTTGTATAGTGCGTGCGATACCACGTGGCCGCGTCCTTCGGGCGTCAGGCTGATGACCAATCCTTTCGACTTTAACGAATCAAGAATCGATTTAAGCGATGCCAGATCCGGGATCGGATCCATGCGCGAGGCCCGGCCGCGCAGTTCGCCCACGGTCTGATCGCCGCGGAGCAAAAGTTCGGTCATCACCGAGAGCTCCACTTTTTCCACGCCCAGCCATTCGTAAAGATAATGGCGGTATTTGGCCACCCGGCCGTAGCCTTCGATAATGCCCACCGCGCCGAGTTGGCGCAGGCGGTCGAGCGATTCATCCACGTCGGCCGGTTCGAGTTGCATGATCGGATCGCGGTTGCTCTTCTGATTGCAGCCGGTTGAGATGGCGTTAAGCGACATGGGATAGATGTCGGGCGTGGTTTTGGCCTTTTCGGCTAGAACGCCCAACACGCGGCGGTCGATGGCGCTAAGAGGCTGCCAGCGGGGATTTATCGCGGATTGAGGCGTTTGTGTTGCGTCAGACACAATTTTGACTCCTGATGACTAAAATTGACATTTTGCATTTTATTTAACATATAAGACGAAAAATGGCAATCCGGGCTCTTCCCTGGAAATGACCAGATTTGTTATAATTCCGTCCGGGTCGCATTATTGATCCTTAAATTGCAAATGATAGGTTGGGACGGGATTCGTGTTCCCGTCCCTATCAGTAAACGAGGGCTGTCAGTGCAATTACCCCCAACTCCTGTAACAAAGGCCGAAAACAAATGGATAAGAATGATTTGATTGTGATTACCGGAGCAGGCGGCTTCATCGCAGGCTCCCTTGCGCGATATTTCCACGATCGCGGATTTACCCGCATCCGGGCGGCGGACAAGAAACCGTTGCCCGACTGGTATCAAGTTGTCCCGGGCGTGGAATGTTTGTCGCTCGACGTAAGCCAGGAAGCGAACTGCCGCCGCGTCTGCGAAGGAGCGACCGAGGTCTACAACCTCGCTGCCGACATGGGCGGGATGGGCTTTATCGAGCGGTTTCGCATCCAGTGCCTGCGGAGCATTCTGATCAACACCAACATGATCGAGTCCGCATACCGGGCCGGCGTGGAGCGATATTTTTACTCATCTTCCGCTTGCGCTTACAACACCGATCTCCAGAAAGACCCTAATGTCCGGGCACTCAAGGAAACGGACGCCTATCCGGCGATGGCCGAGCGCGGTTACGGCTGGGAGAAGCTGATGTCCGAGATGTTCTGCCAGGAATACTGGGCGGAGCGCGGCATGAAAACCGCCATTGCCCGATTCCATAACGTTTACGGTCCGAACGGCACATGGGACGGCGGCCGGGAAAAGGCGCCGGCCGCGATCGCCCGAAAAGTAATCGAAGCAAAAGATCGGCAAACCGGCTGCATCGAGATTTGGGGCGACGGCACCCGGACCCGCAGTTTCATGTACATCGACGATTGCACCAAAGGAATCGACGCGATCACGCATTGCCAGGATCTGATCGCCACTCCCATCAACCTCGGTTCCAACGAACTGGTTTCGATAAACCAGTTGGTCGACATAGCCGAAGAGATCGGCGGCGTTAAGCTAAAGAGAACCTACAAACTCGACGCACCCATGGGCGTCGCCGGCCGTAATAGCGACAATACCATGATTAAGCGAATATTGAAATGGGAACCCGGCACGCCGCTGCGCGACGGCATGGCGAAAACATACGCCTGGATCGAGCAACAATACCAAGACCGAAAATTGGGCAAACGCACGGTTCACGACAGCATCTGAATCGGGAGTAATTCATGTCTTCCTCGGTCGTGCCGGAGATCACCGACTGTATCGGGGCCGTGCCGTATCGCATGGCCTTTGCGGGCGGTTGGATCGATCAGCCCTTTGTTTCCCGGCACAATCCCGCGCCGCCCGGTTCGATGGTGGTGGTGGCCTTGGAGCCGGAGTTCCGCTTCATGGACCGTTCCGGCATGGCGACCGGCACGCGTTATATCGCCCTGAAATTGTGGAACGGCCGTCTGCCGGATCGCGATCCGGCAGAACTGGTAAGGGAACTGTACGCCGAGGAGAACCGGGGTAAGTCCGAACCTTCCGGCTCTCAGGACATGATCGGGCTGATCTACCCCGGAGTGAACCGCTTGGATTTTGACTTTGACCACGAAGGTGGGATTTTTCCAAAACTCATCGAGTCGAACAACGATCCCGCGGTCGCCCGTTGGCTGGAAAAAGTCATCCACATGGTCCCGGTAGCGCCCCGGCCGGACGGCTACAATCCGTTGGGCATCAAGAACCTTGACCCGCAGTGGATTCGGCGGCTCGGACAATCGGGCACAGACTGTTTCAAGGCCATCGTCGATTGCGATGTGAAGTCTCTGGGGGCTTCGATGAATGAGTGTATGCGCTGCTGGGAGGCCATCCTGCCGCACATAGTCAGGCACCCCACGCTAACTGTCGATCTCCCGGCATTGCTGCACTATTATCAGGCAAAATATTCCGGGGCCATGTACTCCGGCTGCGGCGGCGGATATTTGTATGTCGTCTCCGAGAAACCGGTCCCCGGCGCATTTCAGGTTACGGTCCGCATAAACGGGAAAAATGGCTAACGTGAAGAATGTCTTTGTCAGCGGCGGTTTCGATGATCTTAAATCGACTCAAGTACGGTTCCTTCAAGAGGCCGCACGGATTGGGCCGGTCCATGTGCTGCTCTGGTCCGACGAAGTAGTGCGGCGTTTGCAAGGCAAAGCCCCAAAATTTCCCCAGGCGGAACGGATTTATTTCTTGGAATCGCTGCGATATGTCTGCGGCGTTACGCTGTGTGCCGATAATGTCCGGCCCGATGCCCTTCCGCTGTGCGAGCCGTCTAATCCTGCAATCTGGGCGTTCATCGAAGATGATGATACATCGGCAAAGCAGGATTATTGCCGGTCGCATGGATTGGAATATCGCCTGCTGCGAAATGACGATCTGCAGGGCTTCCCCGATGAACCGGGAGATGTGACGGAAACGTCGTCGCGCAAACGCGTGATCGTGACCGGCTGTTACGACTGGCTGCACTCGGGACATGTGCGATTTTTTGAAGAGGTGTCAGCCCTGGGCGACCTTTACGTGGTCGTGGGGCAGGATGCAAATATCGAATTCCTCAAGGGCAAAGGACACCCGCTGTTCAGTGAGCAAGAACGCCGGTATATGGTCCAGTCGGTCCGCTTCGTCAAGCAAGGCCTGATATCCAGCGGAATGGGCTGGCTGGACGCGGAACCGGAAATCGAACTGATTAAACCGGACATCTATGCGGTAAACGAAGACGGCGATAAGCCGGAAAAACTGGAGTATTGTCAAGCCCACGGGATCGAATATCGGATTTTAAAGCGGCTTCCCAAAGACGGATTACCCCGTAGAATAAGCACCGACCTGCGGGGATTTTAATCGCAATTCCGAGAAACACCCCGACATATTCACAGGGAACTGCTTAGTTGGGGCAGCAGTTAAACTGCTGCCCCAACATAATGGATTAAATTATTGGGATTTGTATTTTTTGAGAATTCCCCATGGCCCAACCGACCACAATCGAAAACTTGCTCGCGCATCTGAATCCCCAACAGCGCGAAGCCGCCACCCACGGCGACGGACCGCTTTTGATCGTGGCCGGCGCAGGCACCGGCAAGACCGCCACGCTGGTGCATCGCGTGGCATGGCTGATTGCCAATGGCAGGGATCCCGGCCGAATACTACTCTTGACTTTCACCCGCCGCGCCGCCGCCGAAATGCTCCGCCGCGCCGATTCGCTGCTGGGGCAACTCGGCGCTCGAACTGCCAATACTTCGCCATCTGCTGGCGATGCAGGCGAAAATCCTTCGAAAATCAGGATTTCCCGCGTTTGGGGGGGCACGTTTCACGCCATTGCCACGCGATTGTTGCGGCGCTACGGAAAATCCATCGGCCTGCCGCCGGAATTCACCGTTCACGATCGCACCGACTCGGAAGACTTGATCAACGTCGTGCGGACCGAGCTTAACCTGGCGAAAACCGACAAGCGGTTCCCCAAAAAAGGCACGTGCATGGCCATTTACAGCCGCTCGGTCAATGCACGGCAAAAACTCGACAAGATTTTAACGGCCGCGTTCCCTTGGTGCCAACAATGGGCCGACGAACTGAAGAAACTTTTCGAGGCTTACGTCGATCGCAAGGAAGTTGGCGGCATTCTGGATTACGACGATCTGCTGCTTTATTGGCAGGCACTTCTTGCCGATCAGCACACCGGCGACACCATCCGCAAGATGTTCGATTGCGTGCTGGTCGACGAATATCAAGACACCAACGCCCTGCAAGCCGATATCATTTATCTGCTTTCGCCCGATGGCAAGGGCTTGACCGTGGTGGGCGACGACGCGCAATCGATTTACGCCTTTCGCGCGGCCACGGTCCGCAACATCCTCGACTTTCCCAAGCACTTCGACAACACCACAATTGTGACCCTCGAGCAAAATTACCGCAGCACGCAGCCCATATTAAAGGCCACGAACAATGTCATCAGCCTGGCAAAGGAGCGTTTCACCAAGAATTTGTGGTCCCAGCGCGACGCAGGCGAACCGCCCAGGCTGGTCAACTGCGAGGATGAAACCGACCAGGCCGAATACTTGATCCGGCAGATTCTGACGCATCGCGAGTCCGGCGTGGACCTGCGGCGCCAGGCGGTGTTGTTCCGGGCGTCGCACCACAGCATGCTTTTGGAGGCGGAATTGGCCCGGCGCGATATTCCTTTCCAAAAATTCGGCGGCCTGAAATTTATGGAGACCGCCCACGTGAAAGATCTGCTGGCCTTCCTGCGATTGGCCGAAAATCCCCGCGACGTAGTGGCCGGCGGGCGCGTGCTGCCGCTCATGCCCGGCATCGGGCCGGGCAAGGCCAGGCAACTGATGGCGATGCTTCTGGCGTCGGGCGGGAATTTCCAGGCGTGGGCCGATTGGAAGCCCCCGGCCGCCGCCGCCGAAATTTGGCCCCGCATGGTCGCTCTGGTGCTAAGCCTGGTGAAACCGGGCGAAAATCTGCCCGGCCAAATCGGCCGAGTTCGCGAATTCTATGCGCCGCTGTTGGAAACGCATTACGACAACGTCCAGCCCCGCCTTCGCGACTTGGAACAATTGGAACTGATCGGCTCGCGCTACAAAAACCGGCGGCGAATGCTGTTGGAACTCACGCTCGATCCGCCGTCATCGACCCAAGACCTGGCCGGCCCGCCTACATTAGATGACGATTATCTGATTCTAAGTACGATCCACTCGGCCAAGGGGCTGGAATGGGACTCGGTTTACGTAATCCACGCCGCCGACGGCTGTATCCCCTCCGACATGGCCACCAAAGATCCCGAGGAGATCGAGGAAGAGCGACGCCTGTTTTACGTGGCCCTTACCCGGGCGAAAAACTGGCTCTACGTTTGCTATCCGCTGCGGTTTTACCACAGTTACTACAAGAGCGACCAGCACGGTTACGCCCAAAGGACGCGGTTCCTGCCCGAATCGATCCTCTCCAGCTTCCACCAATGCGTGACCGACGAGTTGGAAGGCGACGACGCCGAATCGCCCACAATCCAATCCCGCCTAACCAGCCCCGCCATCCGCCGCCGGATGAAAAATTTATGGTAATATATTTCTTTTTTCTATTGCAAAGGACGGCCTTTCGTCGGCCATTTTAGCCCAGGCGTTTTGCATAAGATATGCGTATTCCTTATGCCCTTTTCTCTAGCCCAGGCGTTTTACGCCTGGGACCCGGGATCCAACAAACCATTATCCTTTTTCCCATTAGCCCCCTTCAGGGGGCTATTCTTCTTCGTCACATTCCGTTCTTTCCAACAATTCCGACAGTTTTCCCGTGCTATGATGCGTCTCTTGATTGTCGATATAACGCGAAACTTTCTCTAGTTCATCTTTTCGTAATGTCAACACGCCATATCCGTCCTGCCACTGTAATCTGAATTTCGGTTTGATTTCCTCATTCACCCGATGCGATGCCGCGCCCTTCACTTGGCCGATAAAATCACTGACTTTAACCGTCGGCGGCAGGCGGACCAATAAATGAACGTGATCGGGCATTGCATTGTGGCGAATCGGCCAACCGCCGCGAGTTTTGACTTCTTCGTTTAGAATTTTTAAAAAGTCAGCGCGATATGAGCGATGGATTAATGGAACACGCGAATGCGTTGACCATGCAAAATGATAATACAATTGATGGAAGGCATGCCCCATGTGTTTAGACCTCCCGGCCCCTGAAGGGGCCTTTTGGGAAAAGGATTATAATTTGGCGTTCCCCTAACCCAGGCGTAAAACGCCTGGGCTAGAGAAAAGGTATAAAGATTATCATTCTCCACAACCCAAGTGTACGTAATGCCTGGGCTAGCGATAAAACCTGAAACAATCGTTTTCTCTAGCCCAGGCATTTTATGCCTGGGATCCTTTATATCCTTCCGGGTGTTTTTGAAACCAATTCCAGGCGGTGGAAACGATTTTGTCGATTTCCACGTATCGGGCGGACCAGCCCAGTTCGCGGCGGATCTTGTCGGCGTTGGCAAATAATATCGCCGGATCACCCGGGCGGCGAGCGCCGTACTGGTGCGGGACTTTTTTCCCGGTTACACGCTGGGCCGACTCGATCACCTCTTTTACCGAATAGCCCTTGCCTATGCCGAGGTTGTAAAAGCGCGCGTCGCCCGGCTTTAGCGCGTTCATCGCCGTAATGTGCGCTGCGCACAAATCTTCCACGTGGATGTAATCGCGGATGCAGGTCCCATCGGGCGTGGGATAATCGGTGCCAAAGACCGTCACCTTGTCGCGACGGCCCAAAATCGCCAAAAGAAGCACTGGAATAAGGTGCGTTTCCGGATCGTGATCCTCGCCCAGCGATCCGTCGGCCGCCGAGCCCGCCACATTGAAATATCGCAAGGCCACGTAGGAGAAATCCGCATCGGCCGCGCCGTAATCGCGTAAGATCCGCTCCACGCACCATTTTGACCAGCCGTAAGGATTGATCGGCCATTGGCGCATGGTTTCGACGATGGGCGTGCCCTCGGGCTCGCCGTATGTAGCGGCCGTCGAGCTGAACACCAGGCGCTTCACACCGGTTTGCTTCATGGCCTTTAAAAGACTGATGGTCCCGGCCGTGTTGTTGTCGTAGTAGCTCAGCGGTTCGGCGACCGACTCGCCAACGTAGGCCAAGGCGGCAAAGTGCATCACGCAATCGATGGAGTGTTTTGCCAGGGCGTCGGCCAAGGCTCGGGTCTCGGCCAGGTCGATTTTCAGAAATTCGGCCTCTGTGTGCACGGCCTGGGCATGACCGCGGAATAAATTATCAATAACCAGCACTCGATGCCCGGCCTCGATCAACTGCTTGACCGCATGCGAGCCGATATAGCCCGCCCCTCCGGCAACCATTACGTTCATGTTATTATTCCTTTAGATATTCCCTTGTTGTCAATCCCAGGTAAAATATAACCTAAAATCGATCGATCGCAATGCGGTGTTTAATTATGAAAATCGCCGTTACCGGAGCTTTGGGCCAATTGGGCGGAGAATTATGCCGGCAAATCGGCCACCAGGCAATTCCCCTTGATATTGATACGCTCGATCTGACCGACTGTAAAGCCGTTTTGGAAACGCTGCCGCCTCTTGGACCTGATGCGATAATCAATTGCGCCGCATATACCCAGGTCGACAAGGCCGAGAAAGAACCCGAATTGGCCCACGCCGTTAACGTCACGGCCGTGGAAAATCTGGTCGCAGTTTGCCGAAAACTCGATTGTCCTTTGGTCCAGATCAGCACCGACTACGTTTTCGGCGGAGAAAGGGTTCAGGGTTCAGGGTTCGGGGTTCAGGATATCACTAGGCAGTTTAGCCGCGGGCCGTTTAGCCGCGAGCCGGAGGCGAGCGCGGGGAAGGTTCAGGATTCAGAAGTTGAAATTCATCCTTCATCCTTCATCCTTCATCCTTCCTTTAATCGCCCCTACCGCGAGGACGATCCGCCTTCGCCGCAAGGTGTTTACGCCCGAACCAAGTTTGCCGGCGAACTCGCGGCCGCGAATTATGAAAAACATCTCATTGTGCGCACCTGCGGGTTGTATGCCCGAGCAAGCAATAGCCGGGCGCACAATTTTGTCAAAACCATGCTTCGCCTGGTAAGTACGCAAGCTGAAATCCGGGTAGTTGCCGATCAGCATTGCACGCCCAGTTATGTCCCGCACGTCGCCCGAGCGATATTGTTTCTTGCCGGCTTTACAAACGCCAAACCGGCCCCTTGGGGAATATATCACGTGACCAACACCGGCGTAACAACTTGGCATGATTTTGCTGTGGAGATATTCAAGCAAGCGGGTTTGGATGTTGCGGTTAAACCCATCACTACCGCCGAATACGGCGCGCCCGCCGCCCGGCCGTGTTACAGCGTGTTGGACACCGGTGCCTATCACCGTCTGGGCGGCCCGCCCATGCCTGATTGGAAAACCGCGCTGGAAAAATATATTAACGAATGGAGAAAAATATGAACGCAAAAGTCGCCCTGATTACTGGCAGCGGCAAACGGCGGGTGGGCAACGCCGTGGCCGAAGCCTTGGCCGCCCACGGATATTCTATCGCATTGCACTACAACCGCTCGGCCGAAGAAGCCCGGGAAAGCGTTTCGCTGTTGAAAAAAGGCGGAACACATGCTGAAGCATACCAGGCCAATGTTTCCAAGGAAGATGAAGTCGATCGAATGTTTAAGCAAGTCGAAAACGATTTCGGACGCTTGGACGTGCTGGTCACTGCCGCCGCCATCTGGCAGTCCAAGCCGCTGGAGGAAGTCACCGCCGCCGACGTGCGCCGGCAGTTCGAAATCAACGCCCTGGGCACGTTTCTCTGCTGCCGGCGGGCTGGCCTGATCATGGTCAAGCAGCCGGAAGGCGGGGCGATTGTGACCATAGGCGATTGGGCAATCGAACGGCCATACCCGCACTATGCCGCCTATTTTCCCAGCAAAGGAGCGATACCGGCGATGACCCGAACCTTTGCCGTGGAACTTGCCCTGCGCAATCCGGCCGTCCGGGTAAATTGCATTCTGCCCGGCCCGGTAATGCTGCCTGCGGACCTTGCCGAACACGAAGTGAAAGGCGCCATCGCCGGCACGCTCTTGAAACGCGCGGGCCGTCCGGAAAACATCGCCCATGCGGTGCTATTCCTGGCCGAGAATGACTATGTTACCGGCGTTTGCCTGCCGGTGGACGGTGGTCGCACCATCGGCGGAAACTAATTAATGCGCTCTTGGATAGGATTTTCATCAATGTCAAGTGTTACTCAGTATCTGGCATACAGTAATTATATCGACTGGGATCATCCGGCGGTCGCTCAAAAGGCAGTCGAGCTTTCCGACGGTTGTGCGAATGAGGAACAATTAGTGAAATCATGCTTTGAATTCGTCCGCGATTCCATCAAACACAGCTTGGATTTCAATTTGAATCCGGTAACATGCAGCGCGTCAGAGGTTTTGTTGCACGGTACGGGTTTTTGCTATGCCAAGAGTCACCTACTGGCTGCCCTGTTGCGGGCAAATCGCATTCCCGCCGGTTTATGTTACCAGCGGCTAGCCATTGGCACGCAAGGCCCTCCGTTCTGCCTTCATGGACTCAATGCCGTGTATCTAAAACGGTATGGTTGGTATCGTGTTGATGCAAGGGGGAATAAGTCGGGCGTAAACGCCGAATTTACTCCGCCGGTGGAAAAATTGGCGTTTCCAATTGTTGGCAAAGAAGAAAGGGATTTGCTGGAAATTTGGCCGGAGCCCTTACCTTGCGTTATCAAGGTGTTGACAAAATACGCGACAGTCAAGGAAGTTTTCGAACATCTGCCCGATATTGAACTTATTTCAACCATTCAACCGTAGCCCAGTTCCTCGAGTTCCTCTTCCGAAAGTCCGTGATGGTGGGCAAGCTCGTGGAGAATGGTGACGCGGATGTCGTGGCGGAGACGTTTGGGGGCGACGCGGCCCTGATCGTCGGCCGCCATCGACCAGATGCCTTCGCGAAAGATCGTCACCACGTCGGGCATTTGGCCCGAATGGCTGATGCTTCGTTCGTTTATGGGTATGCCGGTATACAGCCCGCATAAATCGTCGCGATATTGCAACCCCATTTCTTTCATCACATCGGCGGAAGGGTAATCCTCGACGTAAAGAGGTACTTTTTCCAGCAACTCGAGGACTAAAGGCGGCATTTCGGCCAATACCCGCTCCAATTGCTTGTCAAATAGGCGTCTGGTATGTGCATCCATGGTGGTTGCCTGAGGGCGAATAATTAGGTTAAAATGTGATTTCTGTTTTGTATTATATCGGGAAAAAACAATGAACCCAGTGCAAAGCTACGATTTTCTGGCCCCGGCGAAGATTGCCTTTGGTTGGGGCCGGCGCGCCGAGGTCGGCGTGTTGGCACGCTCGCTCGGCCGTCGGGCTTTCCTTGTTTCCGGTTTGCCCGAAGATGTCGGGAAGCCGTTTATCAACGAAATCGGCAACGCCTTGCATGCCGAAGGAATTGAGCTCATACCGGCGGCCAACATTTCGCATGAACCGGAGGTGGAAGACGTAGACCGGCTGTCCGAGCATCTTCGCCTTGAAAAGCCCGGTCCCGGCGATTTCATGCTGGCCGTAGGCGGCGGGGCGGCCATCGATCTGGCCAAAGCGGCCGGCGCCATGGCCGTGAACGATCAAAGTCCCACGGTACGGGATTATTTAGAGAACGTGGGGCGTGATTTGCAGATCGTAAATCCGCCCTTGCCCGTGCTGGCCATGCCCACCACGGCCGGCACCGGGGCGGAAGCCACGAAAAACGCCGTAATCTCATCGTACGATCCGCCCTTCAAAAAAAGCCTTCGCGACGACCGCTTGATGCCGCGAATCGCCCTGGTCGATCCGGAGTTAACCGTCAGCGTTTCGGCCGAAGTAACCGCGGCCAGCGGCATGGACGCCATAACGCAACTGTTTGAAAGTTACATATCGCGAAAAGCCCGGCCCATTCCCCGGGCCTTGGCCGTGCAGGGCCTGAAATTGGCGATTCCCGCCATTGTCGAGGCGGTGGAAAAACCCGATTCCCGCCCGGCCCGCGAGGCAATGGCCCATGCTGCGCTGCTCTCGGGCATGGCCTTGGCCAATTCCGGCTTGGGACTGGCACACGGCGTGGCCCCTGCGCTGGGAATACATTGCCGGATCCCGCACGGCCTGGCCTGCGCACTGATGCTGCCCGTGGCGCTAAAAGTAAATAGCGAAGTTTGCGCCGATGAATTGGCCCGCTTGTGCCAATTGTTGTTTGGCCGAAGTCCCGCCACATCTCGGCGCAATGCGGTTGAAGTCTTGATCCGCGAGATCGAAAACATTTGCTATCGCATCGGCATACCGCGGCGGCTCTCGCAACTGGGCGTCCGCCGCGAACAAATTCCCGACATGGTCAAAAGCTCCCGCGGCAGCAGCATGAGCGGCAATCCGCGCGAACTTTCCGACGAAGAACTGACCGCCATATTGGAGGAAATATTTTGAATTAATCGACCTTTACCCGGTCAATGAACCTCGAAACAGGTTGCTAATCCACCTTTTGTTGGGTAGATTTACAGTCTGTCCAGTCAGCCCCACGACCTAATACCGAAAACGCGACCGCCGGCCGCGGCTTATGATTTTTTAATCACCTTGTTTTGGAGAAAATAGCATGATAAAGAAACGTTTTAATTTGTTTTCGATTGTATTTGTTATTTCCGCTTCTTTGCTATCCTTCATGGCAATTGCCGCACTTGGGCAGCCGGCGATTTCGACCCCCGATGCGACGCAGCAGGCTGTGACAGCCGCCGTGGCCCCGCAGCCGGTATCTATTACTCCCGTTTCCAGGCCCGCCGCTAGTTGGCAAAAACGCCACAATGCCATGAATGAACGGGTCAAACAAGGCAATGCCGACTTGCTCGTGATCGGCGATTCCATCACCCAGGGTTGGGAAGGCGCGGGAAAAGAGGTTTGGAATAAGTTTTACAAAGATCGCAACGCCGTTAATCTGGGCATAAGCGGCGATCAAACGCAGCACGTTCTGTGGCGCCTGGAAAACGGCAATATCGACGGCATTTCGCCCAAGCTGGCGATGCTGATGATCGGCACGAACAATGCAAATGCCAAACAAACGCCCGAAGAGGTAGCCGAGGGCGTGAAAGCGATTGTGGAAAAACTCCGCGAAAAACTGCCGCAGACCAAAATTCTGGTGCTGGGCATATTTCCCCGAGGCGCAGACGACCAAGATTCCAAACGGCAAACCAACATGAAAGCCAATGAAATCATCGCCAAGCTGGCCGACGATAAAATGATTTTTTATCTGGACATTAACGATAAATTTCTGGATCCCGACCGCAAACTTTCAAAAGACATTATGCCCGACCTGTTGCATCCCAATACCAAAGGTTATGAAATCTGGGCTGAAGCCGTGGAACCGACGATTGCCAAGTTGATGGGTGAAAAATAAAGTTTGCTTGCCTTGGGGCGGCAATTAAACTGCCGCCCCGACAAGTCGTTTATTTTCGGGAAAGTAATGCAATCAATCGCCCCAGGCGCTTTTGCCCGGGGCGAAATTGTTTCCACTACATAATTTTTAATCGCAGGACCGTGACCGAATTGGCCGGGAAGTTGTGCGTAAAATCCTTGCCGGCATTCTCGATCGGTTGCGTGACCGGGGCGACTTTATTCGGGTTTTCCAACGTGTTTTCATCGGTCGCCTTTTCCGACGCAAGCACGATTGCCGTGGCCGATGATTGAACTTCTTTCACGCCGACAAGGTGGATGTCGGTCTCCTGGTCGGTGTAAGCCGCATTCACGACTTTTAGTATGACTTCCTCCTCCGTGTCGTTTAAACCGGCGACCGAATATAACGTCGGCGTGCTCGGATATGCGATCTCGTTAGTCAGCTTGCCGTCGAGGAAGCAACGCACATTGCCTGCGCCGACTTCAACGCGGATATCGTACCAATGATTGCTTTCAATCCGGCCGGGAACCTCTTTGCCAAGGAGTACGTTTCCTCCGTTATAGCGGTGGTCAAGGACATGCTTGCTGTTGCCCCAGCCGCCCAGATTCCACAACATCATTTCGTTGTCGTCTTGAACGTTGAAAATAATGAAAAATCCTTCGTTGCCGCCGGTTTTTCTGGCTTTGAGCGTCAAAGTATAATTGCTCCAAGAAGAATCGCCGGCCGTGGCAAGACAATCGTTTTCCGTTGACGTTTGCTGCAATGCGCCGTCCTTGACGCTCCACTGTCCGCGGGCCAAATTCCATCCGTCGCTGCCTTTGGAAAAATCGCCGGCAAAAAGCGTTTTGTCGCCTTTTGTGACTTTAATGTCCTTGTATTCCGCCTGGGTTGCCCAGGTGCCCAAACCAATGGCCCCGCGGCTTTCTTCAACAGGCCGAGACGGATATTGAACGTCGACCGGCAAAACCACGTTGCCGCGATTTTGGCTGAACATCTGTTGCACGTAGTAAGATGGAATTCCGCAAATCCGCGAACTATCGAACTGGATCAAGTCCGGATTCCAGCGCCTGTCATTAACGTTGACAAAAAGCGGGGCGTAAGAAGCCATCACGACCACGTCGGAGTTGCGTTCCATGCCGGTCATGAAGGCCGCTTCCCCCACGGCCCCGCGGAGGTTTCCGTGGCCGGTATTTTTAGTGACGGCGTATTCGCCCACGTAAACTTTGTGGCCTTTTCGATCGTAAGTATCATATTTATTGGCGTTGCTGAAAAAGAATTCCGGGGTGTTGTAATAATGTTCGTCGACGATTTCCACTGGCCGTGATTTGGGTAATCCTTGCCACTCGTCGGCGATCAAGTTCATCTGCGGATACTTTGCCTTTATGGCATCGTAAAACAGGGCGTAACGCTGGTCGTAGGCCGGTCCGCCGTTTTCGTTGCCGATCTCCATGTATCTCAGGGAAAACGGGGCCGGATGCCCGGCCTTGGCCCTTAGTGCGCCCCACTTGCTGTCGGCCGGGCCGGTGGCGTACTGGATGGCGTCCAAGGCGTCTTGCACATATTCCTCGACGCCCTCCGTGGTTTTTGGCTGTACCCCTCGCTGTTCCTTATGCGACATGCCACAGTTGATCACAAACAACGGCTCGGCGCCAAGGTCCTCGCACAATTGGAGATATTCGTGGAATCCCAGCCCGTTCGGGGAATTGTATCCCCATAAATTCCATTGGTTGCGGCGCTGGGCCGGTTCGCCGATGGTGCGTTTCCAGCGCATGGCAGTATCCAATGTGTCGCCTTCCACCCAGCATCCGCCGGGGAAACGCACAAACGCCGGGTGCAGATTTTCAAGCATCGTCGCCAGATCCAGTCGCATCCCGTTGGGCCGGGCCTTGAAGGTTTTTTTCGGGAAAAGCGAGACCATGTCCATCCACAGCGTGCCCGGCTTCCAGGAACCAATCACCAGCCGGGCCTTGGGATCGGTTGCGTTGGATGTCAGCGTGAGTTTGAAAGTCTTCCACTGCGAATCGACCTTGTCGATTATTTCTGCCGGAGCGTAAATTGTTTTATTATCGGCGCTGACCAGCGCGGCGCCCACCGGGCCAGTAAATCCGTCGCCCCCGCGAAGGGCGACCGACAAATCATACTGCGCGCCTTTTGTCACGGCGATGCCCCAATAACCGTCGTTCGCCACGCCGACTTTGCCCTCTCCGTCGAAGGACATTTTCAAACGCAGCGATCGGGGATTGTCCTCGCTCATCGGATTGTCCTTGTCGATGGCCATCTCGCCCTTGCCCGAGCCGTCGGTCACCAGCGTCCAGCAGTCGGGCTTATCGGAATTCTCGAAGGAGCGGTTCTGCACCAATTCGGCGTACAGTCCGCCGTCGCCGGCATGGTTGATTTCCTCGAAAAATATGCCGTAAAGCGTGGGGCTGACCTTTATCCCCGGCTTGTCCACCTGGACCGTAAGCGATGCGCTGCCGGCGGCGGGCGGCTGGGCCTTAAGCGGATAAAACGAAAATGCGAGTTGAACCAATACCACGACACAAATCGGCGTGTAGCGTTTCATAATCGACGTCTCCTCTTTGTGGAAAACATGGTGATGAAATTTTCAGGTCCCAATGTAGCAGGCACACTCCGTGTGCCGTTCCAGGCCCCAGGAGCCTCCGACAAGGGTGCTCCGGATTATGGACCCCAATAATTTAACAATGCGCAAGGTGAAAGTCGATATATCAGCTTTAATTTTTCGCACATTTCGCCCGAAATCATAGCACGGCGGCATTAGCTGCGACCAAAACCCTGCTGTGAGATCAATTTAAAATAAATATTGCGAAGAGAGAATTGAGCTATTGCGCACTTGCGGGATTGGAAAAATGAATCCAATTGGCCAAAGACTCAATGAGCGGATTGTTTTACTCGCAGGCGGCCGGCAAGGCGGTGGGCCTGATTCCGCTGGGTCCAATGGGGCGGGCGGAGAACGTGCTCGGCCTGGCCGGTTTCTGCGCACCGCGCAAATGTAAAATAGAATACCGTCCCCGCGCCTGGGGTCGATTCCAGCCAGATCCGTCCGCCGTGCATCTCCACAATCTTGCGAACGATGGTCAAGCCCGCGCCGGTCCCTTCGTATTTCTTCCGGCTGTGCAAGCGGCGGAAGATGGTAAAAATCGCCTCGTGATGTTCCTTGGCGATGCCGATGCCGTTGTCTTTTACATAGAATGTGACCGGATCGGTCGGCATCCAGCCGATTTCCACCTGCGGCTGGCGATTCTCATTGAACTTCAGCCCGTTGGATATCAAATTCGTTAGCACCATGCCGATCAGCGTGGCATTGCCCGTTACCGCCGGCAACGGTCCAGCAATCCGCACCATGGCGTTGCGGCGCTCGATCGACGGGCGGAGCATTTTCAGCAGATTGGCCGTTACCGCGTTGAGGTTCACACGGGTTTTTACAGCCGCTTTTCGGCCCACGCGGCAATAAGTCAGCAGGTCGTCAATCAAATTCTCCGTACGATCGCAAAGATGGATCGCCGTATTAAGGCGGCGTTTGCCGTCGGCTTCGAGTTTGTGCCGGTAATCTTCCAAAATGATTTCGCAATACGAACTGATGCCCCGCAGCGGCTCTTTCAAGTCGTGCGAGGCGATATAAGTGAAATCCTCCAATTCGTGATTTATGCGATCGAGTTGTTCCATGCACGATTGCAACTCGGCCGCTTGCCGTTCCAGCCGGCAGCGCGCGGTTTCCAATTCCCGGGCATGACCGGCCAGCTTCGACTCGTTCGCTTTTCGCTGAATGGCATGCTGAATGGTTCGCTTTAATAATCGAGCGTCCAGCGATTCCTTGAACAGGCATTCTTGCGCGCCTAAGCGGATGACTCTAATCGCAAAGCCGTCGTTACTGAACCCGGAAAGCACGATAACCGGCAGATGCGGCACAGCGGCGATTATTTTTGATACCGGCTGTAAATCGTCGCCGGCCGGCAATCCCAAATCGATGAGGATGGCGTCGAAATGATGCCGCGTTAGGCTTTCCAATGCACTATCGATTCGATCCGCCAGATTGACAACGAAACTTCCCTGCCGGCCGTTGCGTGAATTCCGGGCAGGGCCAAGCAGTTGTTTCAGCCAACGCGAGTCCACCGGGTCCTCCGATATCAGAAGGACTCGCACTTTTTTCCCATCGGATGCGGATATTCGACTTGACATGGCCCCGGTGCTCCTTGGCGTTGTACAAATTCGGCAGGTGTTGCCGAAACGAAACAACGCACGCTGCCTCTTAGCAACTTTAGCCCGAGCCAGGGGGGCGTCAAATGAGAAAAGGGCAAAGTTCGCCCAAACCCGCGGGCCAATACCGGCTGTCTTGAAGATCGATTTACGGCAGAACCGGCAGATTCGTTATAATTACTGTAATAGGTCTCCGGAATTCCTATTTAGCCCCCCGTGAATACACGGGGGGCGAAGCGGGATAATGCCATTTTGCATTGGATATATTCACTCAATCCCCGGTGTTTTTACCCGGGGCTAAATATATTTATTTTTTCTCCTTCTCTTTCGCTTCGTTGCTGCGCCGCTCGTTTTCTTCCATTTCCTTGATTGTCACGCGCGTGCCCAGCGATTGTCTGGGTTCCTTGTCCTGTAGTTTCGGAGGCGGCAAGATTTGTTTTACAACCACGTCGTCGAAATCGACCACGCCGGCGTGAAGGTATGCATAGAGCATCACGCGGCCCCATTTAGGCGAGTATTTGGTGTGCGTGGGTGTAAAATCCTCGGTATGGGTGTTCCACGTGTTTTTAGGCCCCTTTAGATTCTGCTGGCTCCGGTAGACCTCGCGACGCTGGGCCGTTTCAGGTGGATTCCGATCCTTGCTTCCCTTGCGCGACGTAGCCGAAGCGTCCGGTCCGCCGGAGTTTTTCTGATACGGCGTGTTCACCTCGTCGTAGCATTTGATAAAAACTTTGACATCCGGCCCGTTGGTTTTCCAGTGGCATTGGAAGCGGTATTTCGCGCCCTCCTCGACTGGAAAATAGTCGCTGTAATACATTACGCCTTCTTCTTCAGCCACGGCTTTATCAAATGTGAAACGGATAATCTTGTTTTTCGGATTGCCTTCCTCGGCCACCCATTGGACAAGTTTACCCAGCGGCTCGCGCTGTTGACCGCCCACGCTTTCCCAGCCCTTTGGCACGCCGCCCGCGCCTGTTTGAAAATCGCCGCCCACGATCAGATTAGGATTTTTATTCCAATTCTCCTCGGCCGCGGGATCGACGGAATATGATTCGCCGCTTTGGCGGCGATAAAGGGCGTCGAGCATTTGTTTCACGTACAGATGCGGGATTTCGCTGACCGATTTGGTCCGGCTCTTGGTTTCGTAAATCACCTTGGGTTCGGCCGCGGCGGAAAAATCGACGCACTTGATCGCCAAATCGTAAACTTCCCCTTCCGTGCCCGGCGCCCGCTCCACGCTGCCCCAGATGCCGATTTGCCCGTCAAAATCTTCCTTGACGATCTTTTTCATCTTATCCAGCGGATCATCGGGCGATGGTTGCAAATGGTGGCTTTGGCAATAATCGCGCACGTCCTCGATCGACTCGGGCAGAATAAAGCCGCCTTCGCTGTTTATCTTTTTCCAGATCATATCGCCCATCATCTGCCCGTAGCGGCCGTCGTCGAATTTCGAGACAAAATCGAAGGGAATAAGGACCTTTTTTTGATCTTCAGCGAAAACCGTAGCCGCGGATGCGGCGATCAATAAAAATAATGCCCCAAGTAGAAGGCCTTGGATTGCAAATTGCAAATAGCAAATAGCAAATTGCAAATTGCTGACGGCTCTATTGTCCGTGTTTCGATTTAAGCATATCTTCATATTTTATAACCCGGTACGTACTGATGGCTCTAATCAAAGAGTATGAAATATATGGCTATCGTATTTCAGTAATCAGTTTTCAGTAAAAAAGTACGAAGCATGGAACAAAATGACAAACAGGGTAAGTTGTGCTTGTTCATTTTGCAATTTGCAATTTGCAATTTGCAATAAAAATTTAGCTTCTATTCTCTTCCCATCCTTTGGGAACGTATATGCAATCCGGCTCGGCGGCCAGGAAATCGCCGGTCACGGCATACGCCCGGGCGCGGCTCCCGCCGCAGACGTGGCGATATTCGCACGCTCCGCAGCGGCCTTTAAAACGGTCCGGATCGCGCAGGGCCCGGAACGTTGGATGATTTTGATACACGTCTACGACCGAATCTTTTGGAAACCGCCCGCAGCAAAGCGGCAAAAAACCGGCCGGAAATATTTCGCCCTTGTGGCTTATGAACATCACGCCTTTGCCGTCGCCCACGCCCAAAGGCGCCCGGTGCCCGCGCCGCCCGGCCCCGTCCTCGCTTCCCCGCGGACCGGCCAGGGGATCGCCGCCCTGCTCGAGCACAAAGCGGCGATAATGCGGGGCCTCCGTCGTCTTTACCGCATAAGGCTGATGTCGTGCATGATGCCATAGCTTTTCAAAAACCAGTTCGTATTCTGGCGCCGATATTCGCTCCTCTTCCACTCCCCGCCCCACCGGGATCAGAAAAAAAACCGACCACATGGCAATCGACTGGCCGGCGAGCAACTCCGCAATTGTCTCGACTTGATGCACGTTGCGGCGGGTAATGGTGGTATTGATTTGCACCGCAAGGTTTAACTCCCGGGCGTTTTTCAGCATTTCAAGGGTGCGGACGAAACTGCCTTCCCAGCCGCGGAAGGCGTCGTGCGTTTGCGCATCGGCGCCGTCAAGGCTGATGCCCAGGCGGCGCACGCCGGCGTCGCGGGCCCGCTCGAACGCCTCGCGCGTGGCCAGCGGCGTGGCCGAAGGCGTAAGGGCAACCTGGATTCCCTGCGCCACGGCATGGCTGATCAACTCGAAAAGGTCCTTTCGCTTCAGCGGATCGCCGCCGGTCATCACCATCATCGGTTGGCGTGGAAAACTCGCCGCCTGCTCGATAAGCGCCTTGGCCTCGTCGGTGCTTAATTCGCCGGGATCGGCAAGTTCCTGCGCAGACGCCCGGCAGTGCTTGCACACCAGGTCGCAGGCTAGTGTGACCTCGTAATAAAACATCAAGGGACTGCTGCCGAAATCCTCTTGTGTATATGTGCTGTGAGACATGGTGGTCAGGGTTCAGGGTTCAGGTTTCGGGGTTCAGGATACAGGATGATGATTCAAATTGACTTTTCACATATGCCGATAGCCGGCGGTCAACGACCGCCGGAAAATGTGTGATCTTCCACCGGCGGCTGTTAGCCGCCGGCTATTCGCGAAACATGAAACAGTGTTAATATGGATACAATCCTTTCAACTTCGATTCTGCATTCAACGCGGGTGACAATTCAGGAAGTTCATATTTGACATCCACGGCCCGGTCTTTCACTTCGATGCCGCCTAGTTTGGTATCCCAAAGCCATGTCCACTTGCGCAACTGATCGCGGGGCATAAGAATCCGGTCCATCACCTTTGTTCGTTTTTCTTTTTGCCATGCGCCGTAGTTCCAGGAGTATTGCCAGATTTCGTGGCGGATGCTGGCCGCCCCCGGACTTTCGCCCTCATAACTGGTGGGCTTGTCGCGGATTAGCATTACCAGCACGCGCACGGCCTTTGCATCTCCGCCAAGGTAAAGCGGCTCAACCTTATTCTCATAATGCGGCGATTTTTTGATGTCGTCGATAATGAAATCCCGGGTTTCTTCATCAACGGCGGAATCGGAGGGGATAAACGGATCGAACTCCTTTACCGGCGGGTATTGAAAACCTTCGGTACGAACACGATCCTTGGCCAGAACCACCAGATCGTATTTTCCCGCCGGCAGGTTCTTGAACGACCATTTATCGCCGCCTGTTTTTTCGGCCGTGGCATCCACGGCCGGGGCGTCGATCCGGGCCTTTGGGTCGGGCAGATTGCGATGGTTGCCGTCCTTGTCCCAGCGCTGAATCGCCCCGACGAAGGTTACATTCTGCGCATTGCCTAACTCCACAGTCAATTCGGCAGCACATGTCGGGTGCGATATGATTCCTCCAAGATATATAAAAATTGCAAATTGTAAATTGCAAATTGAAAATTGCAAATTGGGAAAGCGCTTCAAAGCGCGACCAATGGTCGCGGCTTTACAAAACAATTTTGACATTTCTCTCCACTCTCCACTTTTCATTTCTTCTCCAACTCCCCCAGTTTTTTCTGTACCGCCGGAACCAGCGGGCTTCCGGGATAGTCTTTGAGAATCGAGTGCAGCGTGGCCACGGCCCGATCTTGGCGGTCGCGATGAATTTCGCACTCGGCGGCCAAAAACAAAATCTGATCGGCATAAGCCGAATCGGGATTTAGGGCTTGGAGCTGTTCGGCCTGGGCGACGGCCTGGGCGTACTTGCCCCGGGCGGCCCAATAGCGGGCGTAAAGCAGCGTCAAATAGCCGTTGATTTTTTCGCCCGGGTATTCGCGTTGCCAGGCTTGAAGTTCCTCGGCGGCCTGATCGAACTGGTTCGTCTTGATGAATTCTTCGGCCGAGCGGCTATGCGCCCCTTTCCAGGCGGTGCTTTCGATGAAGTTTCGTCCCGGGCCTGTCGCTTGTTCAGCCGCTGCATAAGCGTCTCGGGCGGCCTTGCCGTTGCCCGTGGAGGCGTAATAATCGCCCCATACTCGCTGTAAGACCGCAGCCTGGGTGCCCGATTTTCCTCCGCCCAGCGCGGCCGTAGCCTGGTCCAATAGCGGTTTGGCGTCTTGTACTTTGACCAGGTCATTTATAAGAATATCGGCCGCGGAGATTTGACATTCGGCCTTTAACGCCGGATTTTTGATGATCCCGGCCGCGCCTTCCCATATTTGCAGTGCCCCGGGCGAGTCGCCCAGCCGGCATCGAGCGATAGGCGCAAGGTATAAAGCGAGTTGCATCAGGTCATCGTCGCCTTTGGCGGCCGAATCGTCGGCGAACGCCGCCTTTCCCGTATCAACGGCCTGCAAAATAAATTGCCGCGACTGGGACATTAAATCTCCGATCATCTTTTTCTTCCGCGCTATCTCGATTTCATCGTCCGCTTTCCGATTCGGATCCGCCGGCCCTTCCTCGATCTCTTTTTTCAAGTCATCGGCTCGCCCCGAAAGCTGCGAGGCTTTAAGCTCATAAGCATAAACGAGCTGCCGCAAGGAAGCGGCGTCTAGAGTGCGAAGGTTATAAGTGTCCAGCAATTTCAAATGATCGCTGATCTCGTGGAGTTTATCCTTGTAATCGAGCGATGGCGCCTCGACCTCGACGCGATTTGTGATTTCAGCCGTTCTGCCGCTAAGACGAAATGAAAGTTTAACACTATACATTCCGGGCCGCAAATAAACGTGCACGGGATTCATCTCTATGCTCGTTTGCCCGTCGCCAAAATCCCATTGCCCCTTGTTCTGATTGATCATCGTCTTGGGTGAGGCGTCGTGGAAGGAAACCACTACAAGCGGCGGCTGGTTGTCGGGCAAGGGCACGTCGCCGCTTATTTTCATGGTAAAATCGGGCACTTGTTTGGAAGTGCGAAGCGTCAGCGATCCGGCCGGCAGGCGGGCGATGCGGTCGGCGTGAAAAACGGTCGGCGAAATCATCTGCGGTTTCGGCTTGGGATCCAGGGGATTGATCTCCCAATACGCCGCCATTATCGCGTCCGAACCCGCGGCCGCGTGATAATACTCGAACTTGTGCAGACCGGCTGTAAGTTCCACGTCTTGCCGAACATTGCGAATAGCAAAGCGCAGCGGCCCGTGCCGTCCGGGCGCTGCGGCGACCTGCTTATCGTCGATCAATAAAAAACTGGCGTCCTGGCTGGCGGTTATAAATCCGTACTTGCCGGCCGCCGGGATGTCCAAATAGCCCGAGTATTTACTGAAGAACGGCTCGCGTTTCAAAGAAAACGGATTGCTGCCGTGGCACAC
>JBEKZY010000040.1:0-55475 GCA_049509395.1 Thermoguttaceae bacterium
TTATTTTCCTTTTTTCCTCTTCTTACACTTATTTTTCCAAGGTTTCGATTTTTTGCCTCAGCCTCGCCATTATCCGGCTGCGGGCGATGTAAACGGCGCCAACCGATATTTTTAACGTCTCGGCCGCTTCGGGCACGGGCTGATTCTCCACGCTGGTAAGCCAGAAGGCTTGCCAGGTGGTTTCACGAAACTCGTGGCGGATTTGTTCTGCCGCCCAGGCAAAGGCCTGACGTTTGTACTCCCGGTCGAAAACTGCCGAGTCTTCCACGTCCAATTCGCGCGGATCGGGCTGCTCGGCCAATAGTTTACGGATATCGCTGTTGCCGGCCCCGGTCGGATGCCGCCGCCGATAAGCCAGCCAGTTGATCATCATGTTTCTGGCTATGCGAAACAGCCAGCCGCGAAAACTACCTCGCTGGGGGTCGGGGTCCCAGCGCTCGATGGCCGAGGCCACGGCCAGGAAAACTTCCTGGGTCAACTCCGATGCAACCGCATCTTGAAAACCCTGGCTTCGAGCCATCCGAAACACGAGCGGTTGATATATAGTGTAAAATTCCTCCCAAGATTGCTGGTCTTGGAGATTACGGAGGCGCACCAATAAACTTGGACGGGTCATAGGCGTGTCGTCCATCGGGTGTGCTCCTACCTATACCACAAGCCGGTTCGAGAAATCTTTCATTAAAAACATGTTAAAATTGGCAGACTAAGCAAAATTATCCTGGAAAGTAAATGGTAAGGGCCATTCGTGGCCTCCTGAAGTATACATAATTGCCGATTTATCCGCAGGCCATGAAAATCCTGAAAAAACGGTGCAACCGTTACTTGCGCTATGCCGATACGTTTCACATGCGCAAGCATTGTCGCTCTGCTCGCCCCCTGCCCCAAATTCGGGGGCGGTGTACAGAGCCAGACCCAATGACGTAGGAGCGAGATCCCATGCAAGTTAAAGTCTATGTTCCAAAAATAATTGAGGTTCCCAGCGAGTATCTGCCCGCGCTGGCAAAACGTGCCGCCGATAGCCTGGGCGATCGCGCCACTGAAGTCTCGGCCACCCGAGGGCACTTGATTCGCCAGGCCGTCCAGGACGGCTTGTTGCGGGAGTTCGATCCCCTGATCGGCGAAGATGGAACGGTTGATTTGGTTTGCGATCCGGGCCTGGAGATTCCCCTGGAGCTGGAGAACAAAACGCTCAGCCTGGCCGAATTGCTGGAAGCGTTGCAGTACAGGCGGACCTGGGCCGAAGTAAAATCGGCTTCCGAAGCCGCGTAATCGTCCGTTGAATTTTGTGGGGGAGACGCAACAAGCGCCGCCCCAATCAGCGGAATATCTTGAATTGGAACAAACGGTGCAACCGACCAACTTTCAGTTGGTGCCCGTCGCATCGCCTACGCTCACCTGCCTATGACCGCTCGCGCGCAAAACACCATCTTGAAATCGCTCGTGCAACAGGAAATCGCTTCCAGCCGATCCGCATCTCCGCATTCGCCATTAAAGGTCGCGGAAATACCACGCCCGGAAAACGACGCCTGGTACGTAGTCGCCACCGACGGATCGACCAGCGTTATCACTTGTAAATCGGCTTGCAATGCGCCCAAGTCGAACGGGCCCAATCAGGCAATTGCCGAAAATCACCCAAAGAATTTGAAAAACGGCAATGAATGCCCGCCCGATGAACACGAGGCCGGCGTCGATCTGTCTTGTCTGAATGTGGAAAAGGAAACGGTTTCCAAACTAATCGCCGGCATGCATGCCATAACAGTGGATGAAGCGGCGACTCATTTACGGTGTGAGATCGAGATGCCCTCGGCCAAAACTGACCTGCAAGAGATATTCAAAACCGACAACGTATGTGTGATCAGCCAGCCGAAGACCGCGGCTAAATGAGGATTCGGAGTGCGGGGTTCTCTCAGGCTCCGAGTTCTGCATCCTGAGCCCCGAACACTGACCACTATTTTTCACGGTCGCCGCCGCGCTCGACTCTCCGCGTCCCGATTAGTATCGCGGCGGAAAGCAAAACTATTCCAAAGAAGGTCAAGGCAAGTATTGCCGGAATGAAGGATGCAGACATAAGTCATGTCGGTAGGCAAATTGTTGATATAAAAGTGGTAAATTTAAATGCCAGCGGCCGTATCTCAATTCTCCCGCTCTTATTTCTTCCCTGACTTCTTCCTTAGCGGTTGTCCAAGAATTAATTGCGATGCAGGCCACTCGCCTGCCGGAGGCAACCAGGACAGTTGCACCATAAAACACCAAACTAATGTTTGGACAGCCGCTTAAGCCCGTGGCAATAATAATAACCGGCAATGTCATCGGCTGGTAAATCGGATCGGCTATACCTCTTTAAATGGGCTTTATGTATTGCGTTCAATCAACCAAGTCAACGTATTCGTTAAACTTCGACTGAATGCCGAGCCTGGAAAACATTGGCGTTTATGGGGGTAATTACCCCATTATTTTCACAGCCCGGATTGAATCTATTCTTTCAACCAACCTCTTTTTCTATAGTTCTTCTCTTTAGGACATAAAAAGTACATATAACTGTTCATTTGTTATATTGACTTGTGTATAGTAAGTGCTAATCTGCTGTTGCTATGTACGCATGTGCACATTTTCTGGGGAGGAATCTCACTGCCGCTAATCTGAACACAGGGCTTGATTCCAAGGGCGTATGATTCGGCCGCTATTGGCGATCAAGGGGCATCGATCTTGAGGAATTACTCATTTTTTTAAGGGAATAAATGCCAAGGAGCTTTCGCAATGATTGCCAGTGACATTGTCAAGGAAATCCGGCAGATGTTGGTTGAGGGCAGTTTATCTCAACGAGCGATTGCCGACCGGATGGGCGTGAGCCGAGGAACGGTTTGTGCCATTGCCCAAGGCAAGCGCCGCGATTATCCACCGCGGTTTTTTCGGATGGATATGCATTTCATTCCGCCCGCAGGCCAGCCGGTTCGCTGCTCCGGCTGCGGAGGTTTAGTGCAGATGCCTTGTTTGGCATGTTACATCAGGCAGTGGAGACGCAGGCGGGAAAAAATCGCTTAGAACAAAACGAAAACAGGGCGGATAATAATTATTTCGCCTTGATTTTACTCAATCCACGCAATTTCCTTCGGTTATCATGGATTGATTATAGGCGCCGCAACTTTTGCCGGAATCGGCGTACCGGGCGTAGGCCAACAAGTCATCGACCAGACCCTGCATACCCGTCGCTCCGCCGACAACACAAGGCATTAGGTCTTCGTTGTCGTCTTGCAGGTGCAGTTGCAGTTGGGAAACCTGAACGGACAGTTGCCGGGTGGTTTCATCCAGATACTCACGAGAATGGTGCGGATCGTTGTTCGTAGGCGCCCCTGCGTCTTGTTCGTTCTGGAGGAGATCCTTGCTAAGCACCAAATTGCGGAACAGCCTCAACAAGGTCCCCCGGCTTATGGTGCCGGTGGGGCATCCGTCTTTGACAATTACGATACGCCGCATTGCCACTCGGCAGAGGAATTCATAGATCGTACGGGCGGGCGTGTCTTCTTCATAAGTTATGACGTTGGGTCTCAGAACGCTGGAAACCGGATGTTTCCAGCAATTCAACGATATCATGGCGGCCATCAGATCTTTTTCCGAAAGCATGCCCACAAGTTTGCCCTGGACATCGACGACGGGCGTGGAATTGATGCGGGAACAAATAAAGAATTCGGCAGCCTGGCCAATCGTCTTGTCTGCCCGCAGACACACGACCATGGGCGTCATGATATGCCGCGCCAGGATGCCTTTGAATAGATCGGTTTCAGTGGTTACCAGTTCCAGTTCTCCCGCATCGCTGAGCGACTCGTAACGGACCACGCGATCACGCCCGGTTCGCTTCGCGCAAAGCAGGGCCTGGTCCGCTTCATCGACAAGGGCTTCAGGCGAATGCGTATCGTCGTGCCGCTGCGACACGCCGAAGCTGCCGCTTATGCGGATATGTTTATCGCCCACGGGGATCTGTAATTCCGACATTTTTAGGCGGACGCGTTCGGCCCAAGCCCTGGCATCGGTTTCGTTGGCTTCGGGCAAGAGGATGCAGAATTCCTCGCCGCCGTATCGGCAAACGGAATCGCTGCGGCGGCTGCTTTCCAGCAGCAATTCGGCGACGCTCTTTAAAACGGCGTCGCCGGCCTGGTGGCCGTGGATGTCGTTGATCTGCTTGAAGAAATCCAAGTCCAGCATCACGCATGAGAGCGACGTTTGATATCGCTTCGCCCGATACCACTCCTTCCCCAAGATGTCATAAAAGGTCCTCTGAGTCATCAGTCCGGTCAAGGGATCGGTATGAGCCATCAAATTCAGCCGCCGCTCCAGTTCCAAGACCCGCGATCCCGCGCGCATCCGTGCCAGCAGCTCTTCTTGATATACAGGCTTGCAAAGAAACTCGTCCGCTCCGATTTCCAACCCCTCGATCATCTCCTGCGAGGCCGACTTCACCGTGAGGAACATGATGAAAACGTAATGCGGCAGGTCAAGATCGCGGAGCCTGCGGCAAAGCTCCAGCCCGTCCATGTTGGGCATTTCCCAGTCGGTGATCACAAAATCCGGACAATCGACATCAATCATCGCCAACGCTTGCAATCCGTCGGATGCCACTCGCGTTGCGTAGCCCCCTTTTTCCAACCATCGCGAAAGCATGCGCAGCATGGCCGGATCATCGTCGACTACCAGCACTTTGGAGTTGGTCTGGTCCATGTAATTACCGAGTAGTTTCCGGAGCCGATCTAGTTGTTACGCCAAATAACATAAGAGGCCCCCCAATCTAATCCGTGGAATAACGATCCGCATCTTTTCAAGATTAGCTTGAGCAAAGCACAAAAAACGCGGTTTTCCCCTTAAAAAATGCAAACAGCCGTTCTCCGCCCCTATTTTCCGCTTTCTCCGCGGAATCGTTAATACTGTTTTTTAGGGTAAGTCAGCAGCATTTACCGGCACGGAACATATCGAAAGGCCGCCCCTGCCACCCGGACAGCGGGGGGCGAACCAAACAAATTCCCGGCAATAAAAAATGCCCTGTGGATAATTCACATTCAAAACCCTTTTTACGACCGGCCCGAAAACGCTATACTGCGTCTATAAAAGATTTTTATAGTCGTAAAAATCCGATACCTAGCAGCCCGGCGCTAATGCCGGGATCATTTTCTCAGCTTCAATCCAAAATTCCCATGAACGAACCTTATACCATCGTCATCGGTCTGGAAGTGCACGTGCAGTTGCTTGCCGAGAGCAAGATGTTTTGCGCCTGCAGCACCAAATTCGGCGCGCCGCCCAACACGCAAACCTGTCCGGTGTGCATAGGCATGCCGGGCACGCTGCCGGTACTGAACCGCAAGGCCTTCGAGTTGTCTTTAAAAACCGCCATCGCCCTGAATTGCGCAATTCCGCACTTCACCAAATGGGATCGGAAAAATTATTATTATCCCGACCTGCCCAAGGGTTATCAGATCAGCCAGTACGATCTGCCCTTGAGCCACGACGGTTATTTGACCATCTCCGATCCAAAGGGGCGCATCGAAGCAAAGCGAATCGGCATTATCCGCGCACATTTGGAGGAAGACGCCGGCAAAAGCATGCACGACGAAGTGGCGGGCAAGGCAGACAGCCGCATCGATCTGAACAGGGCGGGCACTCCGCTTTTGGAGATCGTCAGCCAGCCCGATCTCCGCTCGCCCGCCGAGGCCAAGGCATACCTGACCGAACTGAAACTGCTGCTGAACTACCTGGGCGTTTCCGACTGCAACATGCAGGAGGGCAGTCTGCGCGTGGACGCCAATATCAACCTGCACATCGATACGCCGCAAGGAAAAATCGCCACGCCCATCGTGGAAGTGAAAAACATGAACAGTTTCCGCGCGGTCGAACGGGCCTTGGCCTACGAAGCCCAGCGCCAGTATCGCGTGTGGCAAGAGACCGGACACAAACTGGGCGACGTGCCCAAATCGACCCGCGGCTGGGACGAGGCCGGGCAAATCACCCACGAACAACGCTCCAAGGAAGAATCCAGCGACTACCGTTATTTTCCCGATCCCGACCTGGTGCCGGTCACGGTTACCGACGAGGAAATCCAACGGATCCGCGCATCACTGGGCGAATTGCCCGCCGATCTGCGGACCCGCCTGGAAAACACCTACGGCATTACGCCCTACGACAGCGACGTGCTTGTAAACCAAGGCCGGGCGCTGGTGGATTATTACATCGAACTGGCCGATGCCTGCGGCGACGGCAAAATGGCCGGCAATTGGATGCAGCAAGACGTGCTCCGCGTGCTCAACGAACAGCAGATCGAGATCTCGAAATATCCGCTGCGGCCCAAGGCATTGGCCGAACTCTTAAACGAAGTCCGCGCCGGCAAACTCGACACCAGCCGAGGGCGCGAAGTGCTGGCCGACATGCTCTCATCCGGCCGTTCGGTTGCCGAGTCGGTTAAAAGCCTGGGCATAGAGCAAGTCGACGAATCGGCCCTGGTCGATCTGTGCCGCGAAGTGCTGGCGGCCAATCCCAAAATCGTCGCCGAAGTAAAAGAAGGCAAGCAAAAAGGCGTCGGACAACTCATCGGCCAGGCCAAAAAGAAAAATCCCAACGTCAACCCCAACCGCGTGCGTGAAATCTGCCTGGAATTGATCGAGACAATGTAGGGAATAGGAAAATCATGAAAAGCAAACCTCCCATTGAATAATTATTGGATGAGGCTTATCTAGGAAGAAAATATGACATCTATTTCAGACATTCGGCATATTGGCAAAGATATCTTCGCAGTATTAGGTGAGCTGGCATGCAAATTTGCATCGCTTGAATTCGCCATGAGCGAGATTTTGGCACGCCTTGTATATCCCGAGAATCCTTATATTGTGGATATTCTCACACCTAGTCTTCCCTTCTCAGCGAATATTGATCGAATAAAAAAATTTAGTAATATTCGTTTGCAGAACAATAGACTTAAGTCAAAATTACATGTTTTCATTAATGATGCTGAAAATTTTCGTTTTTATAGGAATTTTTTCTTTTATGGATTGTGTTTTTTGTATGTACCAGAACAAACATTTACAATTGATGAACTTTTATCATATGCGGACATTATAGGTGAATTAGTTACTTTAGGATTTCGGATAGTACAAGAACTTGACAGCACTGCAATGATTCGCAATCATATAAAACCTCTTAAAATTAATATCGAATAGCAATATCAGTTATAAAAGATTTCCAACATATAGATCCATCTGATTTGGTTAGGTGACCCAGTTCTCGAACCTGGGCTGTATGTTCATAGGAGGCAAATGAAGATCGTTGATTCTTTGTCCTGTTCCCTGTGGATTTCGTTTTCACTGACGGTCACATGGCTTTAAGGTCACAATTTGTGACCTTAGACACCCCACCTTTAAGGTCGCAAAATGCGACCTTAGGTTGGAAAAGGGGGGAAAGATGGCATTCCGCTTTTATGGAATAATCCCGGCCAAATGCATATGCGGTTGCTTCAGATGCCGAAGCTTGTGCCTACCAGCCGGGCGGATTGGAGCAGGGGATGGTCTTTTGGGACGAGATTTTTTTTGCCGGCCACGTCTTCCAGCGGCACTGGGGCGAAATTATCGCCCCGGGCGGCGATCATCACGCCAGTGACGCCTTGGCTCAATAACTCGGCGCAATGCGTGCCTAAGCGGGTGGCCAGCAGGCGGTCGGCGGCGGAGGGAGTGCCGCCGCGCTGGAGGTGGCCGAGGATCGTCAAGCGGGATTCCTGGCCGGTGAGGGTTTCGAGCTGTTCGGTCAGGCGCATGGTATGTTCGAGGTGGCGTTGATGCACTTCCTTGAGTTGTTCGGAGGCCTTTTTCTTGTCTGTTTTGGACTTTGCCGTGCTCTTTTCTTCGAGCATTTTTTTGACCAGCCCGACGTCTTCGACGGACATCGCGCCCTCGGCCACGACGATGATGCTGAAGTGTTTTCCGGCCCGGGCCCGATCACGGACGGAGTCGGCCACACGTTTAAGATCATAGGGGATTTCGGGGATGAGGATGACGTCGGCCCCGCCGGAGATGCCTGCGCACAGGGCCAGCCATCCGGCCCGGTGGCCCATGACCTCGACCACGATGATGCGGTTGTGGCTGGTAGCCGTGGAATGCAGGCGGTCGACGGCCTCGGTGGCGATGCCCACGGCGGTGTCGAAGCCGATGGAGATGTCGGTGCCGGCGATGTCGTTGTCGATGGTCTTGGGCAGGGTGACGACGTTGAGGCCGGCCTGTTTCAGGCGTAGGGCGTTTTTTTGCGTGCCGCCGCCGCCGATGCAAATCAGCGCGTCGAGATGGTGGCGCTTATAGGTTTCGACGATCGCGCCGGTCATGTCGCGAATCTCGCCGCCGATGGGCATTTGATGCGGCTTGTCGCGGCTGGTGCCCAGGATTGTCCCGCCGTCGGTGAGGATGCCCGAGAGCATGCCGGGCTCCAAGGGCATGGTGCGGTCGTGAACCAGTCCGCGAAACCCGTCGCGGAACCCGATCAACTCCATTTTGAATGGATCGCGGGCGGCCTTGCCCACTCCGCGTATGGCCGCATTCAATCCCGGACAATCGCCGCCGCTGGTTAGAATTCCGATATGCTTGAACATAATTTTATAGTTTAATGTTGCAGTTGTGCAAATAAGGGGTAGCACCAGTTCTTGAACCGGTGCGGCATGCCGCGAGAGGTCGAATAGAATTATTCCACTCGCTTAATTTGGATCCTTTTTAACTATCGATGATTTTGGTATGCGAATGAATGACTCAATTATATCCATATTAACTTCTACCACAACCTCTTGCGACTCCTTCGCACCGGTTCAAGAACCGGTGCTACCACCTGATTCAAAATACCGTAGAATATAGTCGAGGTAAAACAGTTTTTACTATTTTGGTTATGCCCGCACATGTTTAAGCGCAAGACAGTTTCACATAAATATGCCGCCCGGGCCCGGCCGGAAACCACTATATCATCGGTGTTGCCGCTTGGCATGCCTGTAGGAGCGGCGATAATCGTCGTTGCCGCGTTTTTGGCATACATCCCCTGCCTTAGCGGCCGGTTTGTCCTGGACGACGACGTGTTTCTAACGGATAATCCCCTTATCCAGGCCACGGACGGCCCGTACCGATATTGGTGCACTAGCGAAGCGATGGACTTCTGGCCGGCGACCAGCACCACGCTTTGGATCGAATGGCGGTTGTGGGAAAGCAGTCCGACCGGATACCACGTCACCAGCCTGATATTGCACGTCGCCGAATCATTGTTGATTTGGATCATCTTGCGCAGGTTGACTATTCCGGGGGCTTTTTTTGCGGCCCTGCTTTTCGCCGTGCATCCGGTGAACGTGGAGTCGGTGGCCTGGATCTCGCAACGAAAAAACATCATGGCCATGTTGTTTTTTTTGCTGTCAATTCTGTGGTATTTAAAGGCGGACATGCCCACGGCAAGGGTGGGCACTGCGCCTATACGTTCCCACGGAGGACCGTGGGAACGAGAGAATGGGCAAAGGTTAAACCTTTACTACTGGCTGAGCCTGGCGGCGTTTGTCCTGGCGATGCTCGGCAAGGGATCGGCGGCGGTATTACCGGTGCTGCTGTTGGGGATCGTCTGGTGGATGCGACCTTTGACCCGCCGGGACCTTTTGTGCACTGCCCCATTTTTCCTGATCTCCGCGCTCCTGACCGCGGTAAACGTGTGGTTTCAAACGCATGGCGCGGAAATAGTGACGCGGAGCGACGGTTTTACCCAGCGCCTTTTGGGGGCCGGCGGCGTGATGTGGTTCTACCTCTATAAAGCAATTTTGCCCTTCGATTTGGCCTTTGTTTATCGGCAGTGGCACATCGAAATCGCTAATCTGCTGTGGTGGATGCCGCTTCTGGCTGCCTTGGCCGTTACCGCGGCGCTGTGGCGATACAGACAAACCTGGGCCCGGCCGCTTTTGTTCGCTTGGGGATTTTTTTGTGTGGCCCTTGCGCCGGTGATGGGTTTTGCCGACGTGGGTTTCATGCAATATTCGCTTGTGGCCGATCATTATCAACACATCGCGATTATCGGCGTAATCGCATTGGCAGCGGCGTTTTGGAGCGTCTGGCGTCAAAGTATGCGGAAGAAATCGCGCTGGGCGGCGACCCTGGCGGCCGTTGCCGCGGCCGGATCGCTCGCATTGCTGGCTTGGCAACAAAGCGCGAACTACCGCGACGCCGTCACGCTTTATCACACAACGCTGCAAAAAAATCCGGATTGTTGGATGGCCCACAACAACCTGGGCGGAACGTTGGCCCGCGCAGGCCTTCTGCAAGAGGCCCTGGAACATTATGGGCAAGCCCTTCGGCTCAGACCGGATTATCCCGAGGCCCACAACAACCTGGGCAGCTTAATGTCCGATACGGGTCATGTGCCGGAGGCGATTGAACATTACCAAAAGGCCTTAAAATTGAAACCCGATTACGCCGACGCCCATAACAATCTGGGCAATGCATTTACCGATCAGGGCCGGGTTCAGGAGGCGATTGAACAATTTGAACAGGCCTTGCGGATAAAGCCCAATTACTCCGATGCACACAACAACCTGGGCGTCGTACTAGTCCAGACGGGAAAGCTTCCCGAGGCCATTGAACACTTCAAGCAGGCCTTGCAGTTTAAACCCGATTACATAAACGCCTATACTAATTTGGCGTTGACCTATTCCATGCTGCATCAACCATCGCAGGCCGTCGCCGCGGCCCAAAAGGCCCTGGAAATCGCCCGATCTCAAGAGCAGGCAGAACAGGCCACGCGGATCGAAAATTGGCTGAATTCCTACCGCGCCGGCGCGCCAGATGTTCCAAATCCTCCGTCACCCTCCAAAACCGCCGCCCCAACGCCGTAAGGGGTAGCACCGGTTCTCGAACCGGTGCTACCCACTAGTTTCCATTACCCCATGTTCGGTGCGGGCGATGATTTCGTCTTGGAGTTCGCGGGACAGGTCGCAGAAATAGTCGCTATAGCCCGCCACGCGCACGATCAGGTCGCGATGTTGCTGCGGGGCGGCCTGGGCTTGGCGCAGGGTTTCGCCGCGGACCACGTTGAACTGCACGTGGTGGCCGCCGAGCTTGAAGTAGGTGCGGACCAAGTGCGCCAGTTTGTCAATACCGTTGTCGTCCCTTACCAGCGAGGGCGTGAATTTCATGTTCAGAAGCGTGCCGCCGGTTTTGACGTGGTCCATTTTGCCGGCCGACTTCATGACGGCGGTTGGGCCGCGGCGGTCCGCGCCTTGGGCCGGGGAGATCCCTTCGGACAAAGGCATCCCCGCCTTGCGCCCGTCAGGCATGGCGCCGGTGACCGAGCCAAAATACACGTGGCTGGTGGTAGGCAGCATTTCCACGCGGTAACATCCGCCCTTGCTATTCGGCCGGCCGTCCAGTTCTTCGAAAAGCATTTGGAAGGCCCGGACCATGATCTGGTCGGCGAAGTCGTCGTCGTTTCCGTACTTGTGTGTGCGGTTCATCAGTCGCTGGCGGAGGATTTCCTGGCCCTCGAAATCCGCGTCCAGCGCCCGGACCAACTCGCCTAAGCGTATGGCAAAGGGGACAGTCCCATTTTCGTTTACACGAAAATTGGGACAGTCCCCCGATTCGTCGAAAACCACCTGTTTCAGCGAGGAAAGACTATCGGTAAGGCTGCCGATGCCCACGAACTGCACGTAGCTATTGTTGTAGCGTGCGCCGCCCGCATTGTAATCCTTGCCCTTGCTGATGCAATCGTCGGTAATTACGGAGAGGAACGGGGCCGGCATCAAGGCGGCGTACATCTGCTCGATTACCTGGTTGCCGCGGAGCTTCAGCTCCAGGAAATACCGGAACTGGGCGCGGAAGGCTTGCATTAACGCGTCGAACGAAGCGAAATCGTCCGCGGTCCCGGTGCGCGGGCCAAGCCGGTCGCCGGTGCGGGGATCGATTCCATCGTGCAGCGTCAGTTCCAGAATTTTCACCAGGTTGAAATAGCCGGTGAGTATATAGGCCTCCTTGCCGAAGGCCCCGGTTTCCACGCAACCGCTGCAACCGCCGGCGCGGGCGTCGGCCAGCGATTTTCCCTGGCGAAGCTGTTCTTCGATCACCACATCCGTATTGAAGATCGAGGGGTATCCATATCCCTTGCAAATCACGCGCAGGGCATGCTTAAGCAGGGCGTCCGGCGTTTTCCGCGATAACTGGATGTTGCTGCTGGGCTGGAGCATGTGCATCTCGTCGACGATGTCCAAAAGCAGGTGTGAAACCTCGTTCGATCCGTCCGATCCGTCAATCAACAAACCGCCGATATTGATGTTGGCGAAATCGGTGTAGGTGCCGCTTTCCGCGGCCGTCACCCCGACCTTGGGCGGCGCAAGGTGATTGTTGAACTTGACGAAAAACGCTTCCAGCAGTTCCCGCGCCTTTTCGTAAGTAAGCGTGCCCGCGGCAAGGCCCTTCCGGTAGAACGGCAACAAGTGCTGGTCGAGGTGGCCGGGATTGAACGAATCCCAGCCGTTCAGCTCGGTGATTACCGCCAGATGGCAGAACCAGTAGTATTGCAGGGCCTCGTGAAAGTCGCGCGGCGCATGGGCCGGCACGTGCGTGCATACATCGGCGATTTTTTCCAGTTCCGCTTTTCGGACCGGATCGGACTGGGAGGCGGCCATTTCCGCCGCACGTTTTGCGTGGCGCGAGGCGAACAAGATCGCCGCGTCGCAGGCGATGTCCATTGCCCTGAGCTGCTCCGACTTGGCAAAGGCCTCTGTATCGCCGAGCAAGTCCAACCCTGCCATGGTTTCGGCGATCTGGCGCTTGAAATCCAACATCCCCTTGGCGTAGATCTTGTCGTCCAGAACCGTATGCCCGGGGGCGCGCTGCTCCATGAACTCGGTAAAGATGCCCGCGTTATAGGCCGCGTGCCACTCGCCGGTCATCGCCGCGAAGATCTTGTCTCGCATGCTGCGCTGGCGCCAGTAGGGGATGATTTTATCTTCATATATTTGCAGGCATTCCTCGGGCACGGCATAGCTCGTCTTGGGGCGCGAGTCGAGGATTCGCAGGTCTTCGAGGCTGTGGCAGGTCAGTTCCGGGTAGGTGGGTACGGCCTTGGGCGCAGGGCCGCGCTCGCCGACGATCAACTCATCACGACCCAGATAAATCGTTTTATGCTCGCACAAGTAATAGAACGACCGCGCTCGCATGACGGGCACGGAATATTTTCCCTCGTTGGCCCGATAAAAGTCGGTCATCAGCGAGGCCCGCTCCGGAGAAATCGAGGGCGCTGCGTCCAGGCTCGCACGCCGCAGTTTGGCTGTTCTTTCGTTCATGGCCTTAACCGCCGATTTGAATGTTTAGTCCGAAAGACTGGAATGTTTCCTTTGCGCGCTGGATAGCTTGCGCGGTGGGTGTTTGCGAATAAAAGGGAATCGGCTCCGAACCGTCTAATAATTTACATGATAAATCGGGACCAAGCGAGGCGTCCGCCTCTATTTTTTCGCAAGATACGGGCGCTCGATCCGCATCCGGCTTGTTCGACATGCCCAGGCTCTTCCACTTGTGGGCCGCTGTTGCATGATAAGGCAGCAGGTTCACCTGGCGTACGCCGGGCATTGAGGCCGCAAAACGGGCGACAGCCTCCACATGTTCGGGGTCGTCGTTGAAACCGGGTATAAGAGGCATGCGAATCCAGATGTTGCGGTGAATGTTGCCCAGGGCCGGAAGATTCTCTAAAATGGTCGCGTTCGACACGCCAGTCCACTGCCGATGCAGCTTGTCGTCCATGATCTTGAGATCATAAAGGAAAAGGTCCACCAGCGGCGCCACCGCTAGCAAGTCTTCCTTCGAGACATAGCCCGACGTGTCCACGGCCGTGTGAATCCCTTCAGCCCGGCAGGCTTCCAGTAGACTGCGAAGAAAACGCGGCTGCATGAATGGCTCGCCCCCGGAGAACGTCACGCCGCCAACTGATTCTTCATAAAAAATACGATCCAAGAGCACCTCGGCCATGACCTCATGAACGTTCATTTGGCGGCCGACCAGTTGCCTCGCTCCGGAAGGGCAAACCTTCACGCACTCGCCGCAACGGACGCAGCGCACTCGCTCATCCATCGCCGAGCCGTTGCCCGACGTTGTGGCTTGCGGGCAAACTTGCCGGCACTGGCCGCAATGAATGCAGCGGCTTTCGATGACCGCCAACTCGTGCTCGGGGTTGATGCCTTCGGGATTGTGACACCACAAACACCGCAACGGGCAGCCCTTGAGAAAAACGGTCGTGCGGATGCCCGGGCCGTCGTGAATCGAATATCTCTGAGTGTTGAAAATCAAGCCGCTTTCCATAACCTCGATACTAACGGGTTATGGCGATTTTGTCAATGATTGCATCTTGTCAGGCACACGAGCCCGAAGCGCAAGCGAGGGAAAGGATTGCTGCTCTTGTTTGCACCGCCCTTGCTTGCACCTCCCTTATTTGCGCTGCCCTTGCTTGCGCTGCGGTCTAGTGTTGGTTTTTATGAAAAGGGCACGAGCAAGTGGTCATCGATAAGCCGCAATATTATTGAGCAGTCCCGGGAGTTTTAGTCTTAAGCTTGTCGCCGAAAACTTTTTCCAGTTTGATGATCTTCGGCCGGATGACCATTTGACAGTACGGCTGGCGCCCGTGAAGCCGGTAGTAGTCTTGATGGTAATTTTCGGCTGGGAAAAACTCCTGGAAAGCAGTGATCTCGGTAACGATCGGCCCGTGAAAGGTCTTGGCGGCGTTTAGCTTGTGCTTGTACTCTTCGGCCAGTTTCCGCTGCTGGTCGTTGTGGTAGAAAATCACCGAGCGGTACTGCGTGCCGACGTCGTTTCCCTGGCGATCGAGCGTTGTGGGGTCGTGCGTTTTAAAGAAAACTTCCAGCAGTTGCTCGTAAGAAATCTGCGCCGGGTCGAAGGTGATTTGAACCGATTCGGCGTGTCCGGTTTGGCCCGTGGAAACCTGCTCGTAAGTCGGGTTTTTCACATGGCCTCCGCTGTAGCCCGAGGTGACTTTCTCCACCCCCTTGAGCCGATCGAAGACCGCCTCGGAACACCAGAAACACCCCATGCCGAAAGTGGCTTGTTCCAGCTTTTTGCCGGGAGCATCGGATGCGGCAGGCTGATTGAGCGGGGTTTCCGCGGATTTATCGCCAAGGGCGGAACGGCCGGTTTGCTCGACAGACATGGCTTTTATTCCTGTAAATGAAAGAGTAAGCAAGATTAATCCGCCGATCGTGTATTTTCTTGCGGCAGGTCGGCGATATCGAATTTCGAAATCACCATCCGAGACTACGGTTTCTGGAAACGGCCCGGTCGATTGTTTGATAGCATACATGGTCATTGATAGTCAAGAGTTTTTTAGAATCTATCTCAAAAGTCATCCTGAGCGAAGCGAAGGATCTCGCTGGATTTTAAATATTGCCAGTATTTCCCATCTTTCTCCACCCAGATTCTTCGCTTCGCTCAGAATGACACAACTGTTTTTTAGTGTTTACTGGCGGACTCCAGCGGCGTCTCATCGAGTTTAAGGGCCGCTGAATTTATGCAATAACGAAGCCCGGTCGGGGCCGGGCCGTCGTTGAATACGTGGCCCAGATGTCCACCGCAACGGGTGCACAAGACTTCGGTGCGGCGCATGAAGTGGCTGCCATCTTCTTTGGCGGTCACGCTGGAGCGATCGTACGGCTCCCAGAAGCTGGGCCATCCCGTGCCCGATTCGAATTTATCGTCCGACTTGAACAGCGGCTGCCCGCACCCGGCGCAGCGATAGATACCGTGCTGATGGCTGTTCCAGTATTTGCCGGTGAAGGCCGGCTCGGTGCCTTTGTGACGCAGTATGGCATACGCCTCGGGCGTTAGCCGTTTTTTCCACTCGGCGTCGGTCTTGGGCAAAGGCTGCAATTCCTTATCTGCTGTTATTGTATTTGACATGGAAACATTCTCCCTTCGTGTTTGAGCACTGGCGCCAAGCGGCATGTTGGCTACAAGACAAAACAAAATAACCAGGGTGATATTAACAGTAAACCAATGTATTTTCATTTGTTTAACTCCGCTAATCCGCAACATTAGAATTATAGAGCCGGTGAGACTCAGGATTCTCCTTATTCGTGAACATCCCGATCATAAGTATCGCTGTGGCAAGACGTTAGCCGGTAGTTGCTCGACGATTTAAGGGCATGGACACGATGATCCGCATAAGTGCTCGGCATGGTTGGGGATTTATGCACTGATCTACTGATTATTTTCCGGAAATACATGTAGCATTTAAAGAAGGAACTCTGTCTAAAATATTAATCTCGTGCGTTGAGCGTTCCAATATCTTACGGTGCACGCCTTGCCCCATCGCGGATCAGGGTCGGCCTCCCAAACCAAAGCTCCGCGTGGATCAGCCCGCAGTCGCCGAGTCCGGCGGCCGGCGTGCCGCTGGCCTATCCCGCGACTCGCAATGAAACTGCCTCGCAGATCGAGGCCCTTATTCGCGATGCCGCCTCGTATGGCAAACCGGCTTGCACCACATGCCAGCAGATAACGGTCCCAAAGACGATAAGCGTGACCTGCATGAAACTGGTCACCGAACAGGAAACCGTCCAGTATCCGGTTACTCGATTCCAGCCGAGCGTGCAGTTGCAGAACGTTTCCTACTACGAGTTCCAGCCGGAAATTGTAATCCACGAAGAACCGTATACGGTCTAAGTGCCGGAGAAAAGAGTACGTACACGGCAGGTCACCGAGATGCGAACCGTTACTGAGGAAAAGCCGGAGAAATACACGGTATTGGTCTCGTACCGCGAAAAGGTCCAGGTTCCATGCCCGGTCCTCCGCTGCGTTCCCGAGCGCGTTGCCGTGCCGGCGGCGCCAAGCTGCGATACATGCCGCGGAGGTTAGCCACCGTGAAGATTGGGAGCGTAGGCCTGGTTCTTGAACCGGAGAGAAGTCCTAATAGGATTAAATCAATTTTTTGCATTCCCTTGTTGCCTCTTGCGGCAAAGCCGCCCAGGTTCAAGAACCTGGGCTACCCGCTTGTGCTTAGCCGGCGAGAGGCTGTTCAGTCATTTATCACATTTTCCGGCGGAATCGTCGATTTATTTCGAGAACCGAATATTTGATAACTTCCGGTATCGACTTCGTACGATATGCTGTGTACGCTGCCGTCGCAAAATACAAAATGAGAGGCGGCCGCATGGGGGCTGCCGAATTTGGTCGTATCGATTGTATTAGGGTCTCTTCTGCTATCAAGAGCCGGGGGCAGGAACGTTACGCGATAATTGTCGTTGTTTTGGCCGGTATACATGCTTTCGTTATCGCCATAGTCCATTCCGGTTAAATAATCGGCCGCATTGATGTATTTCTCGCCCGCCATGATTGTATGACTTAGCCCGCGGCGAACATCGATCGGTCGTATTGCGGAACGCTGGTACATGACGCCGTCCTGGTACATCGGACTTGCGGGATTGTCGCTGTCCGGCCATTTGAAAGTAAGGGCGGCCTCATAAGACGTGGGGCCTGCGGCGGTGTCGAAATCGGGATCTTCATTGAAAGACTGCGAACCGCAGCAAGCCGCATAATCGCTGCGGGCCAAAACATTATCGTTGGCATCGTTATCATTGGCATTGTAAGCGATGAAAGTCCCGGCCATGCCCTTGGGAAAAAGCCCGACCGCGCGCCTGGAAGGACAAATCAATTCCGATATCGAAGTGCGCACAACCAAGATGATGCTGGCTCTTTTTTGCGCCGCAGAAGTTCCTTTGCCCGTATTGCGAAGTGCGGTCAATTCCAGGCCGGGGAGAATGTTATAAACCCAGCCGCCGGGCTGATTTTTGGCGTAACCCCGGTCCGGATCGCCGACCCACCAAAAGCCCCATCCCCCGGTGGGAAAGTGCTTCTGCCTGTCCAGATGGTCCTGACACGCCAAACCGATTTGCTTCAGATTGTTGCGGCATTGAAGCCGGCGAGCCGACTCTCGCGCAGCCTGCACGGCCGATAGCAAAAGCGCGATAAGAATGCCGATAATGGCAATCACAACTAAAAGTTCAACAAGCGTGAACGCCGGCCGTTTCGGCTTCGAAACAGCGATTGCATTATGATTAGGAAACATAGGTTTTTCCCCATTGCCGTTGTTCCTAACAAACTGCCTTTATCCCTAACATACTGTTGAAGAACGTGACTTGTCAATGACCCGTTGAGGAAGTCGTGAAATTGCTTATATTGAGAGAAGATTACATCCATATAATAAAATCGCTAAATGCGACAAAAAAAGAGCGAGAAGAATATGAAGAAAAACACTAAATCATCAAAGCCCAGAAAAAATGGTGGGGACGAATTGCGTGCCGAATTTAAATTAGATTACAGGAAAACCCGCCCGAACCGTTTTGCCCGCCATGCCGGTAAAGCACCAATTATTGTTACCTTAGAGCCTGATGTGGCTAAGGTATTTTCCACTTCCGAATCCGTCAACCACGCCTTGCGGACCATTCTAGAGGCCTTTCCGAAATAAATCGAATGTTATGACCGTGCCGAGCACCTTGTCCATTGCCCACCGCCCACTAATTCCCAATATCTAATCCCTAATTCCCAGCAACTCATCGACTGCTTTGCCGATGTCGGGTTTTGCCATGAGGGTTTCGCCTACGAGCATGGCGTGCAGGCCGGCGGCTTGGAGTTGTTCCACGTCGCGGCGGGTGCGGATGCCGGATTCGCCCACCACGATCCGTCCGGCGGGCACTTGTTTTCGCAGGCGCATGCAATGGCCCAGGTCGGCGTGAAAGGTCCGCAGGTCGCGATTGTTGATGCCCACCAGTTGCGCGCCAACGTCGAGCACGCGGCGGAGATTTTCCGGCTGGTAAATCTCCACAAGGGGCGTCATCCCCAGTTCCACGATGGCGCCGTGCAATTCGTTGAGCGCGTAATCGTCCAGAGTTTCGGCGATAAGAAGCACGGCATCGGCCCCAGCCGCGCGGGATTGCCACACCTGGTAGCGGTCGATGATAAAATCCTTGCGCAACACGGGCAGATCGACCGCCGCGTGAACTTGCCGTAAATCCTCGAGGCTGCCTTGAAAATACGGTCCGTCGGTAAGCACGCTGATGCACGATGCCCCATGTTCCTGGTAGATTCGCGCGATGTTTACAGGATCGAAATCGGCGCGGATAATTCCCGCCGACGGGCTGGCCTTTTTCACCTCGGCGATCAGGCGGATGGGAGGGCCCTGTGAAAGCGGGCCGAGAAAATCGCGCGGCGGCGGGGCATGCACCGATAGATCGCGGAGTTTTTCCACCGGCGTATCGGCCTTGGCCAGATCGACCTCCTCACGCTTTGCCGCCACGATGTCGTCGAGAATAGTGGACATTTAATTTTTGGACAAACAGCGTCTAAATCCCCGGTGTAATCACCGGGGGCTAAATATTTTATGTGCAAGCGCAGGCGCTTAATTTGACAGGTCAAAATCTCTAGTGTTTAAAATGTCTCCGGCCGGTAAAGATCATGGGGATGCCTTTGTTGTTGCAGGCGGCTATGACTTCGTCGTCTTTTTTGGATCCGCCCGGCTGGATTATGGCGCAAACTCCGGCGTTGGCGGCGGCTTCGATGGAGTCGGGGAAGGGGAAAAATGCGTCCGAGGCCAGCACCGAGCCTGCCGACCGGTCGCCCGCCTTTTCGATGGCGATTTTAGTCGAATCCACGCGGCTCATCTGGCCTGCCCCCGCGCCCAGCAGCATGCAATCCTTGGCCAGCACGATGGCGTTGGATTTGACGTACCGCACTATTTCCCAGGCGAAGCGGAGATCGGCCATTTGCGCCGCGGAAGGCTTTTTTTGTGTAACAACCTGCCACAACTCTTCGGGATCCGGCAGAACGTCGGCGTCTTGCATGAGCATGCCGCCTTCCAGGCAGCGATAGGTCCAGTGCTGCTGCGAGGGGCCCAACTGGCCTACTTTCAACAAGCGGACGTTGGTTTTCCATTTGGGCCTGGTGGTGAGGATTTCCAAGGCCTTAGGTTCGTAATCCGGGGCGACGATGGCCTCGATGAACAAGCCCGGGACGGCAAGGACCTCGGCCGAGGCGGCGTCGACTACACGGTTAAGGCCCAGCACCGAACCGAACGCGCTTAAGGGGTCGCCTGCCATGGCCTTTTCCAGGGCCGCGGCCAGTTTGTCGTCCGTGGCCGCGCCGCAGGGGTTGTTGTGCTTGATGACCACTACCGCCGGCCTGGGAAAGCTCCGCACCATGGCTAGTGCGCTGTCCAGATCGAGCAGGTTATTGTAGGACAGTTCTTTTCCGTTGAGTTGCATGGCGGCGACGACGTTTGCATCGGTGCAATCGGGCTTGGCATAAACGGCCGCCTGCTGGTGCGGATTCTCGCCGTAACGGAGCACGCCTTTGCGGGTGAGATTCATGCGGATGACGTCGGGAAAAACGCCCCCGGGCGCCTCGCCGGTGAAGAAATTGGCGATGGCCCTGTCGTAATTGGCCGTATGGGCGAAGGCCTCGGCGGCCAAACGATACCGCAGCTCGAGCGTGGTGCAACCGTGGGCCGTGATCTCCTCGAGGATCTCGGAATACTGCCCGGTGTTGGTGGCAACGGTGGTGAAGGCGTGGTTTTTCGCCGCCGCGCGGACCATGGTCGGGCCGCCGATGTCGATCTGCTCGATGGCTTCTTCCGCCGTTACTCCTTTGCGGGCCGCCGTGGTCTCGAAAGGATACAAGTTTACCACGACCAGTTCGAATGTGAGGATGCCGTGCTGGACCATGGCCTGCATGTCCTGTGGATTGTCGTGGCGGCAGAGGATGCCGCCGTGGACCTTGGGGTGCAGAGTTTTCAGCCGGCCATCCATCATTTCCGGAAAGCCGGTGTAATCGGAAATGTCGCGGACCGGAATGCCTTCGCTTTCCAAATGCTTACGGGTGCCGCCGGTGCTGAAGATTTCCACCCCCAGGGCGGTCAATCCCCGGGCGAAACCGGCCAGTCCGAGTTTGTCGCTGACGCTAATTAATGCACGTTTAATCTTAGGCGATTCCATCTAGGCACCTCGTTATTCAAATGGATTTAACAAAAACGTATCACTCCTTGTTTACGGGTTTTAGGCGGAGCCGTCAAGGAGTGGGAAGAAGAAAATCTCGCGCCGGAAAATAAAACAAGCCCGCGTGTAAATGACCGCGGGCATGCAAAAATGGGTAGCACCGGTTCTTGAACCGGTGCGACGAAGTCCCAAGAGGTTTTGGGATCCGGTTTTACCTCTTGCGGTAGAGCCGCCCAGGTTCAAGAACCTGGGCTACCCGATTAATTTTCAGGGACAAAATAATTATTCCGCGAAGGGGTCTTTGCCTGCATCGGCCTTTTTTGCGTCTTTGGGAGCGGGTTTTTCAGATTCATTGGCGGCTTTGATGTTTTCCGCGGGTTGTTCGGGTTCTTTTGCCGCGGCTTCGCCGGCCGGTTTTTTCGCGGGTGCTTCTTTTTTAGCGGCGGGTTTTTCTTCTTTGGCGGCCGGTTTTTCCTCGCCGGTTTTTTCCGGCCCTTTTTGATCGGCGCTGGCTTTTGCCGCCGCTTCGGCCGCCTGTCTGCGGGCATCGCCGTGGGGGATGGGCTTTGTCAAGCCGATTTCGTGCAGGCATTGAATCAGGCCCTTCGAGTTGTACAGATAGATGCGATCTGTGTCGTCGTTGAGTATTTTAACGCTTAGCGCCGAGGCGGGCATAATATCGAGTTGGGCGCCGGTGGCGGCGTCGAGAACCCGGATTGAACCTATTTTGTCCACGCCGTACACGCGGTTCTTGCTGGCCGCCGTGAACTGGACAATGCCGGGAGCGTACCAGATTTGGCCGCCTGTTTTCGCATTGATGCAATGCAGCCCGCCCAGCGAGGTGGCGGCGTATATCCGCTCATCGATAATCACGGCCGGTTGAGCGAGCGGTTCGCCCGCCGAAAATCGCCATAACGAATCACCCGTTTTTTCCAAAATCGCATTAACATACCCGTCGCCGGTGGCGGCCAGAATTATGCCGGAATCGCCGGATATTTCCGGATCGGGAGGAATATAAGTGGGTTCCGCAATAATGGGAGCGGTCGTTTCCAAGCGATACTTCACTTCGATATAGGCATCCGCGTCGCGGCCCACGCGCCCGATGTACATGCAGCCTTCATTCGTGGGCCAGACGACATATTCTTCATATCCGCTTTCCCGCGTGACCAAGGGCTGCACCAATGTCTGGCCCTTCGATTGGCAGGATATGGGTTTTACGGTTTGTTGAGAAAGGTGGATAATTTGGTTATCTGCGGTTTTTACTGTTGTTGACGTTTCGGGGGAGAGGGGGGCTTCTTTATCCGTTTTTTTCAACGGATTGGCAAGCTGTTCCACTCGGTAAGACAAGAGAAGCCCCTTGACCGTGGGCACGTACACCCGTTGGTCGCTAACGGCCGGACCCGCGCCGGGCGCCCCGTCAATATCGGCTTCCAAGAGGATTTTGCCGTTTAAGCGATTGGCCACGTACAACCGGGATCCGTTGACAATGGCCAACAATTTGCGGCCGACGCCGGGCGTCATGCTGGGATGCTCGGGCCGGCCGATTTGTTTTACCCAAAGCGTGGCCCCAGTTTCGGCGTCGATGGCATGCACGATCGCCTTATCGGTCTGGGCGTAAAGAATTCCATCGTACAAGACCAGGTGCTTCAACCGCGAACGGCCCGGGTCCATTTCCACCTGCGTGAACCAGGCGCGGGTCAAACCATGCCCGGCGGCAAGGCCCTGGGGAACTATTTCGTTTCCCGCCGATTGGGCCCACGTCATGCAAGGTTGCCAAGCGGCCAAAAGGACAATGAGACAATATAAACGTCGCATCATAACGGGTAATCCCTTCACAATCACACTACGTTTTCAATTTTCAACAGATGTTTAGCCAACACGTTTTATAATAATATACTCCGAGTTGTTATGCACGCGAAAAACCCGTTGTCTCGATGGTCTGATGGGTTTGGATTGACATAAACCGCTATTTAGTGGGGGAGACGCAATATTGGCACACCCCGCCGCAAGGTGGCCTGATCGGTTGTGCTCATATTTTTCCAATCGCCAATTTCCATTTCTTAAAAAACCTTTTCTTGATTTAGCTGGCAATAACAGGCGGGATGCGCAATTTTTCTCCCGCTGGACCGATTGGCGGCTATGCCTTACCATGAGAAACATGGAACGAAACGCTTTGGGAGCCGACGCCTTGCAGCTTGTTGAGGAAATCCTGGGTTATTTGAATTTTTCATCGGGCGCGCCGGACCCGACATTTTTGAAAAACCTCAACGACCTGTTCGCCGGCATTGATACGAACGACAGCAGCGGCGAGCCGGCCTGGCGGCGTCTGGGAACCGTGCTTCGCGAGGCTTTGCCCGGCATTTCCGACACTTCAGAGGCTTTCCGCAGCGCGGAACAGGCCGAAGCGGTGGTGGGGCTGGTTTTTTTTCACGCCTTGCCCGGTTATCGCCTGCATCATCGTGATCTGTTGTTCCACCAGAAGGACGAACAATTATTCTTGCCGTTTTTTATCGGCCGGATGTGCGAGGCGGTGTTGCAGCAGGGGCCCCCCTGGAGCGAAATCGACCGCATAGTTCGCGGCGCCGCGGCCAGGCTGAACGACTATATCGGCTACCGGCCCGTGGCCGTGCTGCAAAGCGCGCAAAAAATCCAGCCCTACGCCCAGGAATGGGTGCGGCCGGTTCCGTTATATATACGCGGGACGGGCGTGAGCGCGGGACCGTATCGCGAACTGGTGGAAACCGCCTTGAAAATCCTGGGGGAAACCGACCCGGCCATCCTTTTCGACGCCATGTTTCCCCTGGAACAACTGGACGAATTGGCCGTCGATCCCCGGGCGTACGATTTCGATCATCCGGTGAACAAGCGGCCGAATTATCTTTTCGGCCAGTGGGACATGAATCAGCTCGACGGGTCCGGGCGCTGCCGCCGCTTCGTGGTGCAGCAAGCGGCGCTCGAGGCCATGATGGACCGCCTGAAAACCCGGGGCAAAATCGCCGATAAAGAGCTGCTATTCGAGGAAGCGGCGGTCCTGGCCGGTACGATGTTGATGGGGTCGGGCGTTAGCGGCAGCCGGCCTAATGCATACGATTCGACAGTTGGTTTGCCCACGCTGGTGCAGAAGATCGCCGACTATCGCGATGCGTTTTATCAGCAGCTTCTCGCCCGGGTGGACGGCGAACATGCACGGCGGCTTGGGCGCGAAGCGGCGGCGCTGAAGCAGCCTTTCGGCGGAGCAAGGCAGCATTTCAATCATTATCTGGCCCAGCGCCGCGCCGAACAATTGCAGCACGTGCACCTGGCGCAGCTTTTTACCCGCATGGGATACGCCGAGGCCGCCCGGCGCCAGGTCCGCGTGGTGCCCGTGGCCGCGGCGCGGATGCTTTGCGACATGCAATGCCGCTTGACCGCCGCGCATGGGGAAATCGATCGCGGCCGCCTGGAGCCGGTCGTGATGTTGCTCGGCGAGATCGAAAACATCTTGCACCGGGCAATCGAGTGCGGGGCGATGGTCGATCCCTGGAACATCCTGGGCTTCGGCGGGCAATTCGGCCTGTTTCCTTCCCCGGAAAGCAGCATCCACGATTACCGCATCGATGATTTGCTCAACCTGTTAAGCGACATTTTCGCCTTGTATATCCGCACCGGCAAGGAAGCGGCCGCATCGGGCAATAATACCGTGCAGAACTTGCTGGCCGGGCAACTCCGGCGATTGACCGAATGGTGGGATAAATTCGCCACCACCGAGGTAAGCGAAATCGGCGGTATTTCCGGCCGGGATACTTATGAATCGGCCCAACAGGTGGCCTCCGCGCTAAAGGCCTGGCACGAAGCAGGCGCAGCGGCCGGGGACATAGCTTTTTGGCGCAGGCACGTGGAAAATTTCCGCACGGCCAAGTCCTACGCCCTGGTCGTCGATACCCTGTTGGATCACGGCGACCTGGTGGCGGCCCAGGCCTTACTGGTGCATTGGCTCAGCCAGGCCGACTCCATACCCCTGGCCGAGGAAAGCTATTCCTTCAATGAGTTGGCCGTTCTATGGATGGAAGACCTTTGGCGGTCGGAACAGGAAGCCGAAGAGGCGCCCAAGATCAATAAGCTTTCTCCCAGGCAGCGATGGTCGCATGCGAAAAAATTTCTCGACTACTTGGAGGCCAACGCCGGCGAGTTCTGGCGCGTGCCGCATTTGGAGGCCTTTGCCGAAGGTGCGGCGGCCGGCAAAAACGAAGCTGAGGAAGAAGAGCCGGACGAGGAAAGCGATAACCTGTTTAGCGCGGCCTACGAGCATCTTACATACCGCGACAGCACCGACGACGGCATGGACAGTTCGCTGTTCGAGGCCGGCCCGGACGCCGAAGAAAGCGAGTTGGTCTTCGAGGCCGAACGGATCGTGGCACATCTGGCGTTTCTGGCCATGATCGCCCATCTGTGGAAGATGACGGCCACGGTCAGCCTTTCCGGCGTGGCCGCCGATTCCCAGCGCGACGAGGTTCTTGCCGGTTGGCTCGATCAAGCGGCGGCAACTTATAGGGGGCTGTTGGAATTGCTGGCCTCGGTGCAGCGATATCGCATTCCGGCGCCCAGCGGCGCGCACGATTCGATGGTCGAGTACGATCGGCGGCGCAGCGTAAAGGAAATGCTGCTGGAGAGCATCATCAACACGTGCGTGGATACTGCCGATGCGGTGCGGATGATCCGCTCTGCAATGGCCAGTCCCGCGCCCGCCGCCGATGCCCAGCCCTGGGAAGAGCCCATGCATCGGGTGCTTACGGCCGTGATGCGCGGCGAGGCTGCAACGGTTCGGAAGGGTTGGAAGGAACTTTTAACGGCGCTGGGAAAGCAGCCTTTGCTTTACGTGTCTTTGGCCCGGGGCGGAAATCCGCTGAAAATCGTGGCCGCGCGAAGCCTGCAAAGCATGTTGTGCCGTTTGCTGGCCTATATGCCCCGCCTGGGATTGATCCACGAAACCGCGCAACTGCTGGAAACCATCCAGGGCATGGAGTTCGAGCATCCCCAAGGTCCCGGCGCGATTACCGAGTTCGACCGCGTTTTCCAGATCGGTTGCAAGTCCATCGTGCGGGCGCTGGTCGTGTCTTCGGCCGATTGGTCGCCCACGACAGCCCGCGCGGATAAACAATTTATCGACAACGAACTCATCGCCCTGCTGGAACAGACCGCCGAGGCCCTGTTGCGCTGCTGGCTTGCGCACAGCCGGGGCGTGAGGCTTTCGGTGCTCGAATCGGTAAGCGATGAAAAACAATGGACCCGCCTGCAAAAATTCATCCAAAAATACGGCGGCGATTTGTTTACACAGCATTTCATGAATTTGGGAAATCTGCGGGCGATTTTGCTGTCCGGCGTGGACGCCTATCTTGAATGGATTCGCGAAATGCCCGACGGCGAAGTTTCGCTCCGCCTGTTGGACGATTTGGACGGCCCGCTGGATCGGGCCGAGGCGGTTCGCTGTTTCGGCCTGGCAGTCGAGGCGGTGGTGGAAAACTATCCCGAGTACGTGGATTACAACAGCATCACCACGCAATCCGACCGCGGCGACATGCTTTATACGCTTCTGGACTTCCTTCGCCTGCGGGCGGGCTACGACCGCGTGGCCTGGAATCTCCGCCCCATACTGCTTATCCACGAGGTGCTGGTCCGTAGCGGGCGCGATCTCGCCGCTGAAATCTGGCGCAAGGCCGTGGCCGAGCGGACCGGCGACATCGCCGAGGATTGCCTGCGCCGGCTGCGGAACATGAACAAAAAATACGGCATGAAATTGCCCAGCATCGCCGAGCGATTGGAGGAAAAGTTCATCCGGCCGCTTCAGGTGGACCGCCTGTGCGCGCTGGTCCGCCCGGCAATGGAGGAGCTCCGCGACGGCCGCTCACAAAAAACCTTCCCCCAGTTGGAAAAACTGGTGGGCGAATTCACCAAAAAAATCGCCGGGGCCGGTTTTGAAACGCCCGACTGGCTCGCCGACCTGGAAGACGAGGCCGAGCAGGTGCAAGCCCCGTTGATCGAGGATGATTACCCCGATCCGTATCTGGATGTGCCGGAAGTGCACCTCACCCTGGATGAAGCCCGCCGACAGGTAAAGCGCATGGCCCGGGAAACATAGGCAAAGGGTTCAGGATTCAGGATTGTTTAGCCGCGACCGGGCACCGACCGAAGGTTGGTCGGGGAGCGGTAGATTTTCCTCGTTCCCATGCTCAGCCTGGGAACGAGATTTTTGGTAAGGAGCAATAGGAATGTACGAACATCACCGGGAACCGCTGTTGCCGAGGAAAATGTTCATCCGCCGCTTCGCACTGCACTGCTTGCTTGCATGCGGAGTGATTGCAACGTCGTTGGGGATAGGCGTCCTTGGATATCACATCTTGGAAGGGCTGCCCTGGATCGATTCGCTGCTTAACGCCTCGATGATCCTGGGCGGGATGGGTCCGGTAAATCCGCTGGCCTCGACCGCCGGAAAACTGTTCGCTTCATTCTACGCTTTGTTTTCGGGCATATTATTTTTGGTGATCGCCAGCATTCTCATGGCCCCGGTCGTGCACCGCTTCCTGCACAAGCTGCATCTGAACGTAGAAGAGGACGAACAAAAAAAGTAGATTGGCTTTTCATCTGCGCTTCATGCCCACGCAAGAGTGAGTACGGCACCCGGCTAATGACCCGAGGCCGCGTGTATCGACCGAACATTGCCAGTGGCACCCGGCATATCATCCTTGTCCTCTGCTCTTATGTAAGTCGTTGGAATTCTTGTAGAGCAGGACCATGACGGTGATGATGTTGAAAAACAAACCGAGGAAGAACCAACCCCAGGCATTCCGTCCTGTGTTCTGAGCCCACAACGCGCAGAAAACGCCGAACAGAAAGAAAGCGACGCCCGCGTCTCCGTGCTGATGAATTTGGCTCTCCAAACTTGAAATCCTGGAATCCAAATTCTGGTTGTGCTGTGTCTCCTGCTCCAAACGAGCAACTTTGGACTCCAAGTTTTGGATTCGCTGCTCTTCCTGCTGAGCGAACGACTGGATAGGTGAGATCAAGATCAGTAAAGCAACTGCGGTGAGCAAGGTGATGGTGGTGATCTTTGTCATAACATGTGACCCTCGGTTAATAGGTATTAGACCGCTTCCAAGCGGTCAAGATCAACTAGAATTATGGTGATATATCATATGCATTGTCAATCGGGGCGAAATTCGCCCAGCGCGAGTCTGGGTGTAATGATTTAGGGAAGAATTAAGTCTTAATGAAAACCGATTTGGCGATTACTTTTACCCTCCACCGGTTTCATCAATTGCCGGATTGCATCGAAAACTACTTTAAATTGCGAGTCATATTTTTTTTCCAAAGCCTCAAGCTTGCGGGCCAATTCAACATTCGAAGCCAGCATCCGCCGCAGTCGAACGAATGCACGCATAATCTCCACATTCACGTCAATCGCCCGGGGACTACGTAATACATTGGAAAGCATGGCCACCCCTTGTTCCGTGAAGGCATAAGGAGCATAACGCCTCCCGCCGCGACTAGTTGAAATGTTTGAGGTCACAATTTGTGACCTCAAAAGGTCAAACTCTTCTTTGTTTAGTCGGAACATAAAATCCATTGGGAATCTTTTGATATTTCGTTTGACAGCTTGGAGCAAGACCTTAGTTCCCACTCCGTACAATTCCGCTAAATCCTTATCCAGCATCACCTTTTGATCGCGGATAAAAAGAATACAACATTCAATCCGATCCGCCGGAATCAAACTGGTTTTTTTATCTGTCATGACCGTAGTATATCAAGATGATGCAAAAAGCATATAGTATTCTGAATGTGCTAAAGTCCAACGAAAACCCCCGGTGTATTCACCGGGGGCTAAATACTTATCGGGGGGTAAAAATGTTTTATGATTAATGGCCGTTTTTAATCGCTGGCTTCGCGGATCATGGGTTCCATGATCTTCGTGTTGCGATCGATCGACAGAACGATGGTCCGCTGTTCGCCGCCGCTGGGGCTGCTGGCGACAACTGGCAGAATGTGGCGGCGTTCGGGCAGATTGAAGCGGACGGCGAAAGTGCCGTCGTCGCGGAGCCGCACTTTTTCCTTCGCTGTTTGCGCCCGCGCCTTCGCCCATGCCGAATTGGGTCGCAATCGTGTCGCCCATCGGCCGCTTGAGGCGTTCTTCAAAAACTTCTTTCAGATCGCCGCGGTTTTCCGGCTCGCTGTAACCGCCGCTCAAGGCGAAGATGCGCTCGAAATCCTTGGCCACCTCGGACCAGTTCTTGTCGAAGGTGTTTTCCTTGCCGGCCTCGGGAGTCGTGACCACGTTGCTGCGGGCAAGGCAGAAGAACCTGCCGGCGGCCGACAGGTAACCAATTTCCAATTGAAAAGTCTTGGGCGGATCGCGGACGTCGATGTACCAATTGTTCACGCCGCCGTGAATTTCGATGTCGCGCTCGACTTTCCGCGCCGATACGATGGTCCCCTCGCGAAGCACCTGGTACAGCCGCAGCATCGGCCGCGAAGAGTGCCAGTGCTGATTCATCGCCACCCGCGCCCGATTGATGCTCCGCCGATCCAACTCCCAATATGCATGGAGCCAGAAAGGATCGCGGACCATGACCACCAGCCGGTCTTTGCTTTGGCCGCTGCCGTCCGTCTGGAAGGAAAGGTCCTTGATTTGCGAGAATTTTTCTTTGATCTTAATCAGCCGGCATTCAGCATTTTCGTGATGGGGTGCGAATTTGGCATTGCCGTTTCCGGTTCGCCGCTGATTTTCACGATTGGAAAGGTTTGAGCGAACATGCTTCAGCAAGGCTTTGACCAGTTCATCTTTGCGCATGGCGTGCCAACCCGGCACTTTTTGCTTTTTGGCCAGATTGGCGAGATCTCTCACCGTTCGCGTCTTTAGATCAGCGGGGGTCATCGGCATTCCTACGGTATTATTTGACTCTCTTTAAAAGGCTCTCTATAAGGGAACAATCCCCAGTTGCGCGAGCCCCCACACCTTGCTTTTACTACGGAAAAGCTCGCTGGCTGGGTCGGTCAATCGTTAAGTCTACGGTAACGAGGCCCCAATTCGTCGGATACACTGCCGGTTAGGTGCCCTCGGTTAGGTAGGCTTTACTTGTTAATCCGGGTAAAACAGGCTAGTCCGGCAGTATTGATTATATCATTAAATGCTTTTTTCGCAATGATTTTCATTAAAAGCGAAGACGATTAAGACGCTGATCTATAGTCCTAAGTCATTGATAATGAATTACTTATGAATCTCAGACAGTATAAGAGATATTAATTTTAACAGCAAAATTGCATTAAAATCTTTAGCCGCCAATATGCTCTTATTATGCTCTGGCAGGGAATGGAAAAGGATAAGATAATAAGCCGGTCTTTTGGTCGATTATCAACAATCTGCCTTGTTAATTAGCCTTAATTATCCGGTTTTTCAGCCATTTTTCAGCAAACGAGCCCGAACCTGCCTTGAAATGGATAATTTGCCCGACGACCGGTCTTCGTATGCCAATGCGATGGTATGGGTATCGCGTATTACCTCCATCTCGATAGAAATGGTTCTGCCCGGAGTGATCGGATACTATTTGATCGATCGGTGGTTGGGGACAAAAGTGGTTTTTTTAATCCTGGGATTGATTTTGGGCTTTGTGGGCGGAATATGGCAACTGATTAAATTAACGAAACAAAACGGCAGCCATTAAAACTATAAAACCATGTGGCAAACTTTGCGCAGACAAGGCATTTTCATCCGCACTCTGGCGGTTGTGATCTTTGATATATTGTTGCTGGCTGTTATAACGCCATTTATATTGGTTTTTGGTTCGGCATGGAGTTTGGTTGCCGCGGGTGTAGCCGCCGGACTGTGCACTGCAGGCGCGGTTTTAGGGCTCTGGATCCATCATGTTTTTGCTGATCCCAAAATGGCGTTAACCGCGCTCTTGCTGAGCATGGCTGTAAACATGGGCGTACCCTTGGCGTTCGGGGTGGCCATCCATCTCTACGGTGGGCCACTTTCCGAATCGGGATTCTTGTACTATCTTTTATTCTTTTACTTGTTGACGCTGGCAATGAAAACCGTGTTGATATTGCCATTACCGCGGCAAACCGTGCCGGGCAACCATAGTTCTTAGGAAACGGAAATTCCAAGCGATGGCCAATCCCGTAAAAATCGCTGAGCACGTTAAAGATAGCAACATGTTTGAGTTGCCGTTTCAGTATCATATAGACCTTCCAAAGGTGTTTGGGCTGCAACTGACGAAGTTCATGGTGCTCGAGATGGTGGCGGCGGTTCTGATGATGTTGATTTTCATCCCCTTGGCGCGACGCGCCGCTCGGGGCGATTTGCCCAAAGGGCGATTCATAAACATGTTCGAAGTGATGGTGTTATTCATTCGCGATCAGGTGGTGCGCCCGGCCATCGGACACGGCGCCGATAAATATCTGCCGTTTATTTGGACTTTGTTTTTCTTTATTTTGTTTTGCAATCTGCTGGGTCTAGCGCCCTGGGCGGGGTCGCCCACTGCTGAGTTGAGCGTTACGGCCGCTTTGGCGACACTGGCCTTTCTGATTACCATCGGATCGGGCATGGCGCGTTTCGGCACGGTCAAGTTTTGGCTCGGTCTCTGTCCCCCCATGGACTTGCCCAAGCCCATGGCGGTGTTTCTCGTACCCATGATTTTGAGCATCGAAATTATGAGTTTGTTCATCAAACACGTCATCTTGGCCATACGTCTTTTAGCCAACATGTTCGCCGGGCATTTGGTCCTGGCGGTGATTTTATTTTTTATCGTGGACACAGCGACCTCACTGATCTGGTACGGAGTGATGCCTGCCAGCGTTCTTGGCGTCACGACCCTGGACCTGTTGGAGTTGTTATTTGCGTTTATTCAAGCATATATTTTTGCGTTTTTAACGGCGTTGTTCATCGGCATGGCGGTCCATCAGCATTAGTTTGCCCTGGTCGCGGCGCCGATATTAACTTTTTTGCAAGGAGATGGAACCCGTGAATAGAGCGTTGAAAATTGCAGTATTGTGTATCGTCGTTTTGTCGGCGATGGCCATGCCCGCTTGGGCCCAAGGCACAGGCGGCGGCGGTGGAGCCAGTTTTTCCATTCTACAGGGTGCCGCGTTTGGCGCGGGCCTGGTAATTCTCGGCGCCGGATACGGCATCGGACGCATCGGTTCCTGCGCGGTGGAGAGCATGGCCCGGCAACCGGAAGTGGCCGGAAATATCCAGACGGCAATGATCATTTCGGCCGCTCTGATCGAAGGGGTAACCCTTTTCGCTTTGCTTGTATGTTTGATAAAGTAAAACGACAGGCGGGCAATGCAATGTTGCCAACCTGTACGCGCCTGCTAATTTTGTAAATGCGTTTTTAATGTTTTAAATATTCATACGTCGGCCTTCCAGAGGCAATGGCATGATGACTCCAAACAGGTCGTGTGGAAGAATTTTAGTTGCTACACTGGTCGCGATATATTTTATCGGGCTTGCACACTGGGCATTGGCTGAATCGGCTGCACATTCCACAGCCGCTACCGCCCCCGGAGCATCGGACGAATCAATTTCTAAAGAATCGTCAGGCGCAAGTCAAGAAACGGCGATCAATCCCCTGGAGTTTAAAACAGATTTAGCACTCTGGACAGCGGTCGTATTCCTGTTGCTTTTGGCCGTGCTCTGGAAATTCGCCTGGGGACCGCTGGCCGAAGGTCTCGACAAGCGGGAGCGACATATCGCCGATCAGATCTTCCAGGCAAACGAGGCCAATCAAAAGGCCAAGGATTTGCTCGCCGACTACGAAAAAAAATTGGCCGATTCGCAGAACGAGGTACGGGCGATTTTGGAAAAAGGCCGTCGCGACGCCGACCAGGTCGGACGCGCCATGCTCGAAAAGGCCAAGGCCGACGCCAAGGCCGAAGGCGAGCGGATGCTCAAACAGATCGACGCCGCCACCACCAGCGCGATCAAGGAACTGGCCGACCGCAGCGCGGCTTTGGCCGTGGAATTGGCCGGCAAGATCGTCCATGCCAGGCTCAACCCCAAGGATCACGCCAAGCTAATCGAGCAGGCCGTGGCGGGGTTCGCCGAGGGTAAAAGCGGAATAAGTAGAAATTAATTTGTTTAGCCGCGAGCCGAAGGCGAGCGGGAAGAGCGCTCGCCCTCGGCTCGCCGCTAAACAGAACGGCCCGGATCGAGGCCGACGTGAGCGTCGAGCACATTGCCGAGGTTTACGCCCGGGCTTTCTTGGACGCGGCCGAAAGCGCCGGGCAAACCCAGGCCCTGCTGGCGGAATTCGACTCGCTCGTGGCCGATATGTTCGACCGGCACCCCAAGTTCGAGGCGATAATCTGCTCGACAATGATATCGCACGATGAGATAGCGGGCGTGTTGGACCGCGTGCTGGGCGGCCGGGCGTCGCCGTTATTGCTGAACTTTCTCAAGGTGCTTTCACGGCACCGCCGCCTGGACTGTTTGCGGCAGATTCACCGCCGCCTGCATGCCTTGTACGACGTGCTTCAAAACCGCGTCAGAGTGCGATTGACCACGGCCGCGCCGCTGAGCACCGAATTGGCCAGCCGCATCCGCATTGCCCTGCGCGGCAAGCTCGAAGGCGAGCCGGTCCTGGAACTGGCCGTCGATCCCAAGCTCATCGGCGGGGCGGTGCTTCGCCTGGGCGACACCGTTTATGACAGCTCGATCGCCAACCAATTGCAAATTCTCCGTCAACAAATGATGGACAGGAGTGCCCATGAAATTCAAAGCCGACGAAATCGCTTCCGTAATCCGGCAGGAAATTGAGCAGTACGAATCCCGCATCGACGTCCGCGAAGTGGGCCGGGTGATCGAGTTGGGCGACGGCATCGCCCGGGTTTACGGCCTGTCCGGCGTGATGTCGGGCGAGATGGTCGAGTTTCCCGGCGGCATAATCGGATTGGCCTTCAACCTCGAAGAAAATTCCGTGGGCGTGATCATCCTGGGCGATTACCTGAAAATCAGCAGCGGCGACGAAGTCCGCAGCACCGGGCGATTGCTCTCCGTGCCCGTGGGCGACGCCGTCTTAGGCCGCGTGATCGACCCGCTGGGAAATCCCCTGGACGGCGGCGGACCAATCGTCTCCACCCAGCGCAGAGCGGTGGAATCGGACGCCCCGGGCGTTGCCGGACGACAGCCGGTGAAGGTGCCCTTGCAAACCGGCATCAAGGCCATCGACTCCATGACTCCCATCGGCCGCGGCCAGCGCGAGTTGATCATCGGCGACCGGAAAACGGGCAAAACGGCCATCTGCATCGACACCATCATCAATCAAAAAGGCACGGGCGTAAAATGCTTTTACGTGGCCATCGGGCAAAAGGAATCGACCGTGGCCGGGCTTATCGAGGTGCTGCGCAAGTACGAGGCCATGGACTACACCACGGTGATCGTGGCCGGGGCCAGCGATCCGGCCCCGCTGCAATATATCGCCCCATACGCCGGCTGCGCAATGGCCGAATATTTTACCTACAAGGGCGGCGACACGCTGGTGATTTACGACGATCTTTCCAAACAAGCCGTGGCATATCGGCAACTGTCGCTTTTGATGCGCCGCCCGCCCGGTCGCGAGGCATACCCGGGCGATATCTTCTATTGCCACAGCCGGCTCTTGGAACGCGCCGCCAAACTGAGCGACAAACTGGGCGGCGGATCGCTTACGGCCCTGCCAATTGTGGAGACGCTCGAAGGCGAGGTGTCGGCCTACATTCCCACAAATGTAATCTCCATCACCGACGGGCAGATTTATCTCCAGCCCGACCTGTTCTTCGCCGGCCAGCGCCCGGCCATGAACGTGGGCATATCGGTCTCGCGGGTGGGCGGAGCGGCCCAAGTGCCGGCCATGAAAAAAGTTGCCGGCGGCCTGCGCCTCGATCTGGCCGCATTCCGCGAACTCGAGGCCTTTGCCCAACTGGGCACCGATTTGGACGCCGCCACCCAGTCCCGGCTCGACCGCGGCTATCACATGACCGAACTCCTCAAGCAAGGCCTGTATCAGCCCATGCACGTGACCGACCAGGTGCTGAGCATCTACGCCGGCACCCGCGGATACTTGGATAAAATCCCCGTCGGCGAAGTCCACAATTGGGAGCAAGGCTTCCTGCAATTCATCCATGATGAAAGAGCCGACATTTGGAAAAAGATCACCGACAGTAAACAAATCGACGATGCCGGCATGGCCGCCGTGGATCAGGCCATCGCCGAATTTCAGAAACGTTACGCCGCGGAACATTCCAAGGCAACCGTGACAGTGTAACAAATATTGCAAATTGTAAATTGCAAAATGCAAATTGCAAATTGAATAAAAGATAAAATGGGATCACATCGCAGTAAACATTCGACTTGCAAAATCGCGGGAATAAAATTGCCTTCTAAATGGCCGCCTATTCCTGACAATATTGGCAAATTGCGACAAATAAAAACAATCGACGGACGTATACAGCATATTAAAATTGAAGGTGAAATAATTCGACCACAAAATAATTGTGATAATAAAATTATTGTTCTTCAAAAAATAAGGTTTGTGGAAGAGGAAAGGATTGAATTCCGATTTGCATATTACATGATCGGCGTGAAACCGCGGGCACGAGGGAAATGGATTTGGGGTCAGTTTTGCCTTATGATTCCAAAAGATGATTTGAAAGTATTACTGCGTGAAGCCAAAAAAAGAAAATGGTTTTGAAAGAAAATACAAGCCCTGAAAGGGTTTGAATTCGCCCAGCCCAGGGCAACGCCCTGGGTGAGGTGGGCCGCAACGCAATTATTTGTTTTGTTATTGCGTGATCGGTCCAACGGACCAACAATTCGTTGTTGGACGGATCGAACGGTTGGCCCGTTGGGCCGACAATGAACATAACGTAACCCACGAACCCAGGGCGTTGCCCTGGGCTGGGAGAACATAGGGCCTTCGGCCCGTGAATAGATAATTGAGCTTTGCTCCGGAGAACAATATGCCGCAATCTTTGGCTCGCATCTGGTTGCACATCGTGTTCAGCACCAAAGAGCGGCGGGCGTATCTCCAGAATACGGAAATTCGCGACGAGATGTTCCGCATGTTGGGACATCACGCCAAGGAAGCAGGTTGTCCCCCGGTCCGCGTAGGAGGTTGGATCGACCATGTGCATGTATTGTGTGGATTGGCCCGCACAATAACAGTCGCTGAGTTAGTTGAAATTATGAAACGTGAAACGTCGAAGTGGATCAAGCAGCGAGCAACCGATTTGAGCACATTTCATTGGCAAAACGGATATGGAGCATTTTCGGTGAGCCAGTCGAATGTCAATCAAGTAATAGAATACATTGATCATCAACCGAATCACCACGGACGCATGACGTTTCAAGAAGAGTTTCGCGCCTTATGCGCAAAGCATAATATACAAATAGATGAACAGTACGCATGGGAATAGGTAGATACATGATTTCCGAAAGAAAACAAGACTTATGCCCCCGAAGGGGCACGGGTTCGTTCAGAATAATATTTTTACAACGACGTGGTTTATGTGTTTTTGCCCCGAAGGGGCACCGGTTCGCCCAGCCCAGGGCAACGCCCTGGGTGAGGTGGGCCGCAACGTAATTATTTGTTTTGTTTGTGCGTGTTCGGTCCAACGGACCAACAATTCGTTATTGGACGGATCGAACGGTTGGCCCGTTGAGCCGACAATGGATGTTATGGCGTTCCCGAGCCCCAGGGCGTTGCCCTGGGCTGGGAGAACAAGGGGCCTTCGGCCCGAAACTGAAAACCGTAAACCTTAAATCGTAAACTGAAAACCGACAACTGATAATTATCCATGGCCAAAGCCAAGACTTTTGATAAACGCCGCAAGTCGATTAAAAACATCCGCAAAATTACGCGGACCATGGAGTTGATCTCCACTGCGCGGTTCAAGCGGGCCATGGATCGGGCTATCGCCGCATCGGCCTATACCAAGCGGATCACAAAATTGGTGGGAAACCTGGTCCGCAGCGGCGCCGAAATATCGCACCCGCTCCTGGCGGCCCGTGGGGAAACAAAACACGTGATCTTGCTGGTCTTGACGGCTAATCGCGGGCTCTGCGCCGGGTACAACTCCAGCGTGCTGCGCCAGGCCAACGCGCGACTGAAAGAATTAAAACAGCAGGCGCCGCAAGTGCGGTTGGAGGTCTCGGGCAAGCGCGGCGTCTCGTATTTTCGCTTCCGCGGCATCAAGCCGGACCAGCGCTTCACGCATTTCGAGGACAAGCCCGCTTTCCACGAGGTCGATGTGCTTGCGCGGCGGTATTTGGAGGATTTTCAGGCGGGATTGCTGGACCGGCTGGACGTGGCCTACACCAAATTCGAGAGTTCCAGCCGCCAATTCGCAGCGATCGAAATGCTTTTGCCTATCGCCCAATTGGAAGCATCGGCCGAGGAAGAGACTGGTTTGGCCAAAACGCAGTATGAATTTTTGCCTTCGGCCGAAATCATTTTGGACGAGCTCGTGCCCGCCAGTTTCAAGGCCAAATTGTTTAAATGTTTTCTCGACGCCGCGGTAAGCGAGCAGATCGCCCGCATGACGGCCATGAAAGCCGCCACCGAAAACGCAGACTCGATGATCGCGAATTTGTCGATGGCATACAACCGGGCCCGGCAAGGTCAGATCACAGGCGAACTGCTGGAAATCATCGGCGGGGCGGAGGCGCTGGAGAAATAACGGGGATTGCAAATTGAAAATTGCAAAATGCAAATTGCAAATTGAACAAAAGGCATTGATACATATATTTTTCTGGATTGATAGATGACACCGGATGAACTTTCAGAAAGATTACTGGATTTTGCCGTTCGAATCGGAAAAGTGGTCGATGCACTGCCGGACACGCGGCTGGGACGGCATATCGCCGGGCAACTCGAAAGATGTGGAACTTCGGCTCCGCCGAATTATGAAGAAGGTAGAGCAGCCGCAAGCCGGGCCGATTTCATCCATAAGTTGAATATTTGCCTTAAAGAACTTCGAGAATCAAGATTTTGGCTTCGGTTTATTATAAAAGCGAATTTGTTGCCAAAGCATAAGATGACTGACCTACTCGACGAGTGCGAACAACTCATGAAAGTCATAGGCCAATCGATTGTCACCGCAAAAAGTAAAATAACAAAAAAACGATAAACTTTTAATAAACCTTCACCCCCGGAATTGTTCAATTTGCAATTTGCAATTTGCAATTTCCAATTTGCAATAAAAAAACAATATGCCTACAGCTACTGCAACAAAACCAGAACAAAAGAAGAACACAGGCCGCGTCAGCCAGGTCATCGGCTCGACATTTGACGTCGAGTTTCCCGAAAATCAACTGCCGCCAATTTATAATGCCGTCAAGGTCGAGAGTAATCAAAAGGGAATCAAGCTCGATCTGACCGGCGAGGTGCAGCAGCACTTAGGCGGCGGGCGGGTCCGCTGCGTGGCCCTGGGCAACACCGACGGCATGGTCCGGGGCATGCAGTGCATCGATACCGGCTCGTCGGTGCGCGTGCCGGTGGGCAAGGCCACGCTGGGTCGGGTTTTTAATCTCATCGGCCAACCGATCGACGGCCTCGGGCCGGTCAAGGCCGACGATTACTGGCCCATCCACCGCGATTCGCCCCCTGTGACCGACCTGTCGACCGAGACCGAGATCTTCGAGACCGGCATCAAGGTGATCGATCTTTTAACGCCCTTTGTCCGCGGCGGCAAAGCGGGACTTTTCGGCGGGGCCGGATTGGGCAAGACCGTGGTATTGACCGAACTTATCGCGCGGATCGCCACCTCGCACGGCGGTTTTTCCGTTTTCGCCGGCGTGGGCGAGCGGACCCGCGAAGGAAACGACCTGTGGCTGGAAATGCAGCATGCAAAAATCGGCGACACGGGCCGGAATGTGATGTCGCAAACCTGCATGGTCTTCGGCCAGATGAACGAACCGCCGGGCGCACGCTTGCGCGTGGCCCTTTCGGCCTTGACCATGGCCGAATACTTCCGCGATTCGACCGGGGCCGACGTGCTCTTGTTCATCGACAACATATTCCGTTTTTCGCAGGCCGGCAGCGAGGTGTCCGCGCTCCTGGGGCGGATGCCGTCGGCCGTGGGTTACCAGCCCACGCTGGCCACCGAGATGGGCCAGTTGCAGGAGCGGATCGCCTCGACGAGCAAAGGGGCCATCACCTCGGTGCAGGCGGTGTACGTGCCTGCCGACGATCCGACCGATCCGGCCCCGGCCACCGCATTCGCCCAGCTCGACGCCTTCATCTACCTGGAACGGGCGATCAGCGAAAAAGGCATTTATCCGGCCGTCGATCCACTGGCCTCGTCCAGCCGGATTTTGGATCCGCAATATCTCGGCCAGCGCCACTACGACTGCGCGCGCCGGGTGCAAATGACCCTGCAGCGCTACCGCGAACTGCAAGACATCATCGCCATCCTGGGCGTGGACGAACTGAACGAGGCCGACAAACTCGTGGTGCACCGCGCCCGGCGCATCGAGCGATTCCTGTCGCAGCCGTTTTTGGTGGCCGAGGTGTTTACCGGCAAGCCGGGCGAAATCACCCCTCTGGCCGATACGATCCGCAGCTTCGAGGAGATCTGCGACGGCAAGTGGGACCACCTGCCCGAACAGGCGTTTATGTACGTAGGACCCATCGAACAGGCAGAGGAACAAGCGAAGAAAATAGAGGCCGGGATTTAGAAGCCAGGGATTTGAGATTAGAGATTAGGGGAAAAGAAAAAAGGGGTGGGCAGTTTACTGCCCACTTGCGTGAGATTGCGGTATGTTTCACGCACCCTACAAATTTCATAACTTCTTCGCACTCAAAACTTAGAACTGTAAACCGTTAACCGACAATAACCCATGACGCTTCAGTGCATCATTGTAACTCCCGAACGCACCGTGCTCGAACGGCAGGCCGATTTTGTTGTCGCCACGCTGTTTGACGGCGAGATCGGCGTCTGGCCGCGGCGGGCCCCGTTTATCGGCCGCTTGGGTTACGGCGAAATGCGGGTCGCATTGGACGATGATACCGACCGGTACTTCATCGAGGGCGGTTTCATTGAGGTGCTCGAAGACGTGGTCACGGTGCTTACCGGCCGGGCCGTATTGGCGTCCGAGATCGACGAGGCCGTGGCCCTGGAACAACTCGGCGCAGCCAGGGCCAAGCCGGCCAACACGCCCTAACTACTGGCCATCCGCGACCGCGCGGTCGAGCAACCCCGGGCCCAACGCCACGCGGCGCGGCGGGGACGGCAAAGGGATGAAGGATAAGGGATACAAGGGATAAGGGATGAAAAAAACCGCGTGCGGTTTCGCGCAGATCACTGTCCACCGCCCGCTGTCCACCGCCCACTACCCGCCTTTTCGATCCGGATAAACCACCAATTCCACCCGCCGGTTGCGCTGCTTGCCTTCGGCGGTGGCGTTGGAAACTACCGGGTGGTTCGAGCCGTGGCCCACGACGAAGAGTTGATCGCCTTGCAAACGGGTGCGGGTTGTGAGCACGTCGTAAACGGCCATCGCCCGGGCGATGGAAAGTTCGTGATTGCTCCGCCACTGGCCGCCTGTCACCGGGTCGTTGTCCGAGTGGCCTTCAATTCCTATGAGTTGATCGGGATAACTCCGCATCAGTTCGGTGGCCGCGTTGACGATCAACTCCGGCCCGCCGGTCCGCAGCCGGGCGCTGCCCGACTCGAACAGCCGGCTGTCCGGCAGTTCCACGCGGATCACGTCGCCGTCGCGGCGGACAAAAACATCGGGCTGATTAATCGTAGGCAATGTTTGTAAAAAACTATTGTTGGGCGTGATCGTCACTCCGCCTTGTCGCTGCACCGATGCGGTCATGGCCTGGACTTTCTTGTCGGTGTTTTCCTTTTCCGACCGGGTTTGGGCAAGTTGGGCAGTCATGCCCCGCATCTGATCGCGCATGGCGGCCAACTGATCTTCAAACACCTTGGATTGCTGCCGGGACTGGGCCAACAGTTGGCCCAATTCCTGGTTGTCTTTATCCAACGCGACCGCCCGATTCTGCAATTCGGAATACTGGCGCGACATGGCTTGTTGCTGCTGTTCGTACTGGGTGACCTTGCCCTTGAGCACCATGGGATTGTCAGCGCAGCCGGCCAGCGCGACCAGCAAACAACCGAACAACCATGTCCCACCTGAAAATCGTGGCATGGCGATAATCTCCTCTGGCAGGCAGAAATGCCCGCCCTCCTTAAATTACCAAGACAAGCAGGGCGGATAGTAACAAGGCCAACAGGGGGTGGCAAGAGCAGTTAGTCAAAGGCGAAAGGTGGTGATGGGACCAAAAGACAGAGAAGTAAATTGCCCAGATTACGAAATCTATCTATGTATCCATGATTCAGAAACAAATCCCAGGGAAGTTATCACGGCCCTGGGCGCAGATTACGTGCTTTGGCATCGGCGTCGGTCGCCGCTTTGTCTTCGCCCATGCGGCGGAGCAGGTCGGCCAAACTCATGTAATGATCTGCCAATATGCGGTTGATCGGAGGCCCTTTGGGATCGTTCTGCGATAGTTCCTTAAGCGCGTCGATGGAATCTTGGAGCATGGAACGCGCCTCGGGCAATACGCCGCGTGTTTCGAGCAGCCCGGCAAGCGACTCATAGATCATTGCCATTTCAAATTTGTAGGAGGAAGTTTTGGGATAGCGGCGCGCAAGCGCCGATTGCAGATCGAGCGCCTTTCGCAGGTTCGATTCAGCGCCGGCCTGGTCGCTTTCCTGAATAATGCCCGCCAAACGCAAGCGAATCAAGACCTGCGAGGTCGCATAATCCGGAATGTTGGGATGTTTCGCCACGAGTTCCTCGGATATGGCCAGGGCTTTTTCGAGCATGTCGAGCGAGCGCTGCCTGGCGGCCGAGTCCGTCGCTTGCGAGGAGGACGGGTCGGGGCGGACAGGAATGTCCGCCCTCCTGCGCGAGTCTCCTGTCTCCGAGGCGAACTGACTTCGGGCGGCCTCGATGGCGTAGGTTTCGCTAAGATCATAACTGTAATCAGGGACATCCGGATATTCTTCCACCAACTTTTGCATGATCTGGATTGCCTTATCATCGGGCTGCACAGCCGAGTCCGGGCGGCGGTCAAACCATTCGAAAGGCGCCTCACGATAACATCGCGCAAGCAGTTGGCGATAGTCGGGCACATCCGCATGCTCGGCTACGAGCTTTTCCAAAATGTCGATGGCCTTCCGAAGGCTTTCCTCCCTTTCTTTCGGAGAAAGGCTGGGAAACCGCCCGGGAGAATCCGGCGGAGGACCGCGCCGCCCGGAGCCGAAATCAGGCGGGCCAAAACGCCGGTCTGCCCGGCCCATGTCTTGGCCGCGAGGTGGAGGAGGCGGCCCCTGGGGACCGTCAAATCCCGGTGGTCCGGGCCGCGGACCGCGCCGGCCGCCCATCGCAAACGGAGGGGGCCCCGGTTCCCGGCCTGGTCCCTTGCCAAGATAATAATGTGTCCGCGCCAACTCGTACTCGTATTGCGGCGAGGCGGAAGATTCCGCGGCAGCCGCATTCAGGGTGGCCAAGGCGTCCAGATACGACGCGTGCCCCGCTTCCATTTCATTCATCGCCCAGTACACGTTGCCGAGTTCATTCTGAATCCGGGCGATCTCGGTGCGAAGATCGGTATTTTCCCCCGGCGCTTCGGCGAGTTGCTTGTACAAGTCGATGGCCCGCAAGTAGGCGGCTTTCGATTCTTCATAATGCCCCAGGCGCTGACGAATGTCGCCCACGCGGCGGTTGGCTTCGGCGACTTTTCGGCGGAGCCTGGCGTCGTCGCCGCCCTGTGCGGCCAAACGATCGTAAAAAGCGACCATCCGCTCCAGGAGCACGGCCGCCTCTTTCGATAAAACGGGCTGGACCGGAACGGTGATCTCCTTACCCGTGTCGTCGACTACTGTAAGTGCCGACGCCGAGGCAGTCCGGTCCGGGGCGAATTGCTGGAAGATGTTGTCCAGGGCCTCCAGGGCCAGAGCCGAAGTGTTTTCCGCTTTTTTTCGCTGCATCGCCTCTTCGTTGTTTGCCTGCTTAGTCCGCACATATCCAACGCTTGCCACGACGGCCACCAGCACCAGCAGCACCAGCGTGCTAGCGCCCAGTGCCGATACTACCTTGTTGCGCCGCGACCACCGCCACAGCTTTTCGACTGCGGACGCCCGGCGTGCCCGGATGGGCCGGTCTTCGAGAAAACACTGCAAGTCGCGGGCCAAATCCCCGGCCGACTGGTACCGATGCCCCGGATCGCGGGCAATGGCTTTGAGAACGATCGTTTCCAAGTCGCGCGGGATGCCCGGATTGAGCTTGCGCGGGCGGATCGGTTCGCCGTGCGTGATCTTTTGGATAATACTGCTGCGGTTTGTGCCTTCGAATGCCGCGTGCAGGGTGAGAAACTCGTAAAGGGTCAAACCCATACTATAGATATCGCTGCGGGCGTCGAACTGGCCGAAAAACTGCTCCGGCGCCATATAACGCAAGGTCCCCACCAGCCCGCCGGTCTGCGTTACATTATCCTGCTCCATGGCCTTGGCCAGGCCGAAATCGGTGATCCAGACTACGCCCTGCGAGTCCAAAAGCAGGTTCGCCGGCTTGATGTCGCGATGCAGAGTATGGTGCGCATGGGCGTAATTCAGAGCATCGGCTACTTGCAAGCCGATTGCGGCAATGCTTCGCCAATAGGCCGGGCCGAACCGCCGCGTACCGGGCCGGACCGGCGTGGTCTGGGAGACGCGCCCGGGCGAATCCGGACTCCGGCTAACCTCGGTGCTTCGAGCGATCTGGAAATCTTCGGTTGCCGCGCTCGCTCCGGCCGATTGCCCGGCAGTAGCTACAGTCTTGTTTTTATCCAGCGACTCGGTAATTTCGTCACAGCGGAATGGCAAGATGCCCGAATCTTTTGATTTCCAGAATTGTCCCGAAAACAGGATTTCGGCGAGGCGCACTGCTTCGCTCGCGGATTTTTGCGGCGTGTGTGTTTGGTCGCACTCGGCTTGTGCCGCCGTCGAGCCGGAATCGGGTTGTTGGATCTCGGCAAAAATTGCATCCAGCCCCACGCCGCGGATAAGTTGCATGACGATGTAGTGAAATCCGTCCTGTTCACCGACGCCGAAAACGGGCACGATGTTGGTGTGGTGCAGGCGCGCGGCAGTCTGCGATTCCCGCTGAAACCGCTGCAAGTGCTTGGGATCCAAAAGCGACTGCCTGGGCAAGACTTTTACGGCCACGTGTCGGCCCAGCGACTCCTGAAAGGCTTCGTACACGATCCCCATGCCCCCGCGGCCGATTTCATCCAGGATTCGGAAATCGCCAAGGCGCTCCAGTTTGGGCGCGCCCAGGGAAACCCGCGCTCCGCCGGCCTCGGCCTTGTGCGCCTTTAGTTGTTCTATAGCGGCGATGGCCGGAAACAGGTCTTGGATCTCGGCCGCCAATTCGGGATGCTTCTCGGCATACTCGGCGATCGAGGGCGACTGCCCGCTCCGCTGCCGTTGGACGAATTCGGCCGCCAGGACTTCCAGGGGATCGCGCTCGGCATCGGCTTGAGTCATCTTAGCACCCTTCCAAGAAACCGGGCATCTGGGCCAAAACCGCTCTCAGCCGCTTGATTGCCCGAACGTAGCGGATGCTGGCCGCCTTTTGCTGAATCCCCAGCACTTCAGCGACCTCGCTGTTGGTAAGTTCCTCGAAATGCCTAAGGGCCAGAACCTCCTGGTCCAGCGGATCCATTTCGGCCACCGCCTGCTCCACGCGCAAGAGCGTTTCCTCGCGGACTGCCGCCTGGCTTGGCGAAGTGAATTTTCCCGCAAACTGGGCCGCCAACGATGCCGATGTAGTTTGCGGATATTGGTGGCCTATAAAGACGGCTTCCCGGTTGGCGTCGCGGATCTGCGCGCCTAGGTGATGGCGGTGAATATCGATCAGGGTCTGCATGAGCACCATTCGCAACCAGACAAACGGGGACAATGACGAATCGTTGCCGTAGTGTTCGATGCGCTGAGCCGCGGCAAGATAGGCCTCTTGGAGCACGTCATCCGGGTCAACGCGACCCAGCAGCCGCCGGTCCATCCTGAAGCCGACCATCCGCCATAGGCGCTCGCGGTGCTCGGAAAAAAGCGCCGCCAGGGCCTCGACGTCGCCGCGTTTCAGGCGATCCGACAGTCCGCCGGATTCTTCGACTGTATCGACCACGGAAAGTCTCTAAAGTAGTTAAACGAAATCACGTCCACAATTCTACTATTTTATCGGCAAATTTACCCATTATAAGGCCTTTGATGGGAATTATACCCCCATTGGAGCAATATAGTGCGCACTATATCCCCCTGGTTTGTTGAACCCCGGAAAAATGGGGGCGGACCTGTAGAAATTTCCCCTCGCTTCGCGTTTACCAACTTATGGAATCAACGCGCCAAGAAAAACGCATGTCCGCGATCAGCACACGGCTCGGGACCCTCGAGCACCCCTCCCCCACCTTCGCTCCGGGTTCCGAGCCGGTTGATGACCTGAATATCCGATGCGCAGTAACCATAATCATCCCCGCGCTGAACGAGGCCGACGCCATCGGCCGGGTTGTCGGAGATCTGGTCGCGCAATATCCCGATTATGAGATCCTGGTCGTAGACGACGGCTCCACCGACAATACAAGCGAACTTGCCGCACGCGCCGGCGCGCGGGTCATCCGCCACGATTGGAACAAGGGATACGGCGCAAGCCTCAGGACCGGGTGCCGGCTGGCGAAAGGCGAGATAATCGTCTGTTTCGACGGCGACGGACAGCACAATCCAGACGACGTCCAACGACTCGTCGATGAGATCGGCCCGCACGACATGGTGGTGGGAACGCGATCACGCGACTCCCACGAGCCGCTGGTCCGGCGGCCTGGCAAGTTCGTCCTTTCCACTTTCGCGAACTTTCTTGCAGGCGTAAAAATACCCGACGTGAATTCCGGCTTCCGCGCCTTTAAACGCGGGGTGATCCTGCGTTACCTGCACCTCATGCCCACGGGTTTTTCTTTTTCCACGACCAGCACATTTGCCATGCTTAAAAGCGGCCGGCCGGTGAAATGGGTGCCGATTACCGTCAAAAAGCGGATCGGCACAAGTTCGGTGTCGCAAACCCGCCACGGCCTGCAAACCCTGCTCCTGATGGTCCGCTTGACTACGCTTTTCGAGCCGTTGAAAGTCTTTCTGCCCGTCAGCACATTATTTTTGCTCATGGCCGTCGGGTTCCTGGTCGCCAATTTCGCCGCCGGCCGCAACGTGCCGCAGACCTCGGTCATCATGTCCGTCTCCGGCATCATGGTCTTTCTGATGGGACTGGTGATGGACCAGGTGGCCGCGCTTCGCCGGGAGAAACACGAATGAGCGAAGCTTTTGTCTTGGGCCAGCTCTACAAACCCAATCGCTTCACAGTCGAGGCTGTCCGAGCGTTCTGGGATTCGGTCGCCGACAAGTATATCCACGAGAACGAGTCGCTTAAGGAAACGCATTTTCAGCGGTTCCAGCGGGCTTTTGCGCATTTTCAACCGGCTGAAGGCATGCGAGCCCTCAATATTTGGAGCCGTAACGGCGAAGCGATCGATTATTTCAGATGCATGTGTGCCACTGCTGGCTTGCCCAGCAGTGCGGGGAACACGGTTGGACAAGCCAACCGTGGCACCCGTCTTCCGCGCATCGAATTAGTAAATGCCGAAGTCTCCCCGCGCTTGATCGCCAAGGCCCGCGCCCGCTATCCCGAAGAGAATTTTATCGAAACCGATCTATTGTCTCTGCCGTTTGCCGATTCTGAGTTCGACTTCATCCTTTCCCTGGAGACGCTCGAGCACGCGCCCGATCCGCTTGGATTTTTACGGGAGCTTGCCCGCGTGCTCAAGCCGGGCGGAAGACTGGTGCTAAGTTGTCCGCCCGCCGCGGCCGAACTGCCGCTGTGGATCTACGAATTGTTGCTGCCCAACCACGGGGAAGGGCCGCATCGCTTCCCCTCGACCCGCGAGGTCAAGGGCCTGTTGCATGCCGCGGGCCTGGAACTCAAACGTCACGAAAGTACGCTTTTCATTCCCGCGGGGCCGCGGCTGCTTCGGCGCTTGGACCCGTTTGTCGAGCGCATTGTAGCAAAAACGCCGCTTCGCGAGTTGGGTATCCGGCAGTTCTTCGTATGCCAACGACCGCTGGGCGCGGGCCCTTGGCAGGAACTTATTCGCGACGTGGTGGAAACGAATCTCTGCACCCGTTGCGGAACGTGCATGGGCGTCTGCCCGTCGGGCGTATTCGAATTTCTGGCAATCGACGAAGCATGCCTGCCCGCCGCCGTTCGGCCGGAAGCCTGCACTGGCTGTGGCTTGTGCATACGCGCATGTCCGGGCAAGCGAGTATCGTTTGCAAAGGTGCGATCCGCGGCCGGGTACGCGCCGATCCAAAGTAAGGAACTCGGCCCGATCCGCCGCATTCGCACTGCCCACGCCCGCGACCCCGCCCTGCGGAGCGCCGGTGCAAGCGGCGGCGTCGTTACCGCCGTGCTCTGCGATTTGCTTAAACGCGGCGAAATCACGGGCGCAATCGTCCTTGACTCGCACCCTGATGCGCCATGGCGGCCTTGGCCACGTATCGCCCGCACGCGGGAAGAGATCGTCCATGCGGCGCAAAGCAAATACTGCCTGACTCCGACCAACGTAGCCATCAAGGAAATCGATCCCGATAGGGATCGTGTTGCGATCGTGGCCCTGCCCTGCCAGATTCACGCGATTCGAACTCTGGAGTGTCTGGGCCACCCTGCCGTGAAAGGCGTCTCGCTTATCATTGGTCTTTACTGTGGAAATCAATTGTACTTCGGCGCAACCCGGAGCTTCCTTCGTCGCCATGGCGTACGCGATTTGTCCGAGGTCGCCGAGATCCGCTACCGCGACGGGCTTTGGCCCGGAAATGTCCGCTGCATCCTCCAAGACGGGCGCTCGTTCACAAGACCAAAGTTTCAATTCAATCACTTGATATCGTTTTATGCCGTCGAAAGGTGCTTGTTATGCGCCGACTTGGCCTCGGAAGGCGCGGATTTCTCGGTTGCCGACGCCTGGAACGAGGAATATGGGGCCGGCCACGGCTCGTCGCTCGTTGTTTCCCGCACTGAGCTAGGCGAATCTATTGTTTCAGATCATGTCGCCCGCGGTGTTATTGTTGCGGGAGAAATCGAATTGGAACAAGCCCTGGCCATGCACGCCCACGGCCTGGACCTGAAAAAGACAGGCGCCTTGCTCCGTATTCAAAGTCTCAAGCAACACGGGCGGCCCGCGCCGCAATACGATCTGCCCGAGCCAAATCCGCCCATCAGCCGGCAATTGGCCGAAGTCCTGGTTTCCGCGCATTTCCGCCTGCTGCGCACTCGCCCTGCCCGCTGGATTTTGGATCGGATTCCCTTCGGCCTCATAGGCCGCGCGTACGTCGGCGCGAGATCGGTTTGGAAGCGCTCCGCCGCCAAAAAATATAAAAATCAAAACAACGCTTCCCCGGACAAGCGGCCATCCTGGGCACAGTGGTGGCGGATGCTTGGGCCGCTGCTGTTGATCGTCATGCTCTGGCGCATAGGGCCCGAAAAATGCTGGTCGGCCATAAGCGGCGCCGACTTTTTCTGGTTCCTTGCCGCCTGTTTGCTTTCCATTCCCTCCATCGCGGTAAAAGGGCTGCGCTGGCAGTGGATGCTCCGAGCGGTCGGCTTCGAGTCTTCCTTCGGCGAGAGCACGGGCGTGTATGCGGCAGGAATGTTGGCCGGCGCGGTGACGCCCGGCAAAGTGGGCGACCTTGCAAAAGCCCCGTTGCTGCTCGCGCGCGGCCTTCCTTTAAGCGACGGCGTGGCCGCCTCGTTGCTGGACCGGGTGTTCGACGGCATTGTATTGTTGGCCCTAGGGCTGGGCGGCATTCTTGCCATGCCGGCACTGCCCGGCAGAACGATTATCGCCCTTACGGCCCTGATAGCCATTGGCATCTCCATCGCGGCGGTGTATTTGTTTCGCGATTCTTTCGCCAAAACCCTGCACATAAGCGGCGTCGGATGGTGGCTTGTCATGGCAATAACGACGCTTGCCGCCTCGGCAATGTATTTCGCCTCGGCTTATTGCTGCGCTAAAGCCATCGGACTCAGTCTCGGCATCGTCGATGTCGTGGCCGGTTCATCGGTTGCCGCAGTGCTTGCGCTCCTGCCAATATCGGTCGCCGGCATCGGCACGCGCGACGCGGCATTCGTCGCGATCTTTGCCCATTGCGGGGTCGATGCCGGACAATCAATAGCCTTTTCCAGCCTGATCCTTGCATGGATGCTGGTCAATTGCGTTTTTTTTCTCGTTGTTTCGCGGTGCTGTCCTCACGACGCCAAAAAGCCGCAAGTCCTTACACGATCTGATGGAGTGATATCCCATGAATCCGCCAACTGAAATTGAAATCGGCTCTTCCACGCGCAACTACACGCTCTGCGGCATCGCACTGCTGATCGTGGTCGGCATCGCCACCGCCGTGAGTTGGCGGATGTATCCGCTGTTCATCGACACTTACTATCACATGGGCGTGATCGAGGGATTCTCCCAGGCGGGCGGCGTTACCACGCGGGCCTTTTGGGAACTGGCGCCCGGCGGGCGGGTGCACATTTATCCGCCTTCGCTGCACGTCATCGGATACTTTTTGTCGCTTATCGGCATGTCGCCGCGGACCTACATCACTCTGGTCAGCGCATTCTGCTATGTCGGCTGCATGCTGACTACTTGGATATGGCTCCGGCAGATCATCGGCGCGCGATCGGCGCTCTTCGCCATTATCTTTTTGTGCGGACCGTACGGATTCTTCTGGACCCAGGCGGCTTTTACGGCGGTTGCGGGCGTCATGGTCCTGGCCCCGCTTGCCTTCCTGGCACTGGAAACCGAGCATTTTCTTGCCTGCGGGGTTCTTAATTTTATCGTGATAACGATGCACCCCATCGGGCTTTTCCTGCCTCCCGCACTGGTGATCAACACGCTCCTGCGTAGAAAAAAACTCATAGCCGGTTTGCTGGCGGCTTCGCTGCCCGTGGTCTTGTACGGACCGTGGCTGGCTCATATTTGGGCCAACCGGGCGTTTTTGCCCGACAACCGCACCGGCGGCGAAATTTCCCTGGGCGGGTTCGGCGGCGGCGCGAATCTCGGATTGTTCCTTGCGCCCTTGGCACTGCTTTCCATTCCCTGGTTGATCATTCGCCGCGGCCCGGCACTGGGTTTGATCGGCGCATTGCTTGGTTTCGCCGTGGTCTTTCCCATGGGTTTCGGCGGCAGGTTCCTTTCCTTGAATATCCACTGGCCGCTTGCATGTTTGGCAGGCTACGGGCTGGGGGAACTCGTTCGATGGATTGAAAAGCGCGCCGCGCTTCGTATGGGTGTGCAGGTTTTTGCTTTCGCCGTGGCTGGAACCGCGCTGCTCATGTATCCCGCAATCAATTCCCAAACAGGAGGCTTTGGCGGCGGACCGCCGGGCGGACCGCCGGGCGGACCGCGAGGCGGGGCGCAGGCAGGTATATCAACAGGAGCCAGATTGTGGCAAGAACTGCACTCGATGCTCACTAATTGGCAATTCTCGGTCCAATCCGCCGCATTGCCGAAATTGTTCGACACATATTCGAGCGAAGGGGCTAATCCAGGAATGGGACCCGGACCGGGCGGCGGCGGCGGAGGGGGCGGAGGCGGGGGACAAAATCAGCAATCCAATTCCGGACCGCAGGCGGGACCCGGACGAGATATGGGGCCAGGACAAAATGTTCAATCGCCGCGCAGTGCGGAGCCGGAAAAAAATGCAGGGCCCGGTCCTGCCGCGATACAAGGACGTGATGGTAAACCGGCAAGTAATACAAGCCCGGTAGACATGGGCCCGGGAGGCACTGGACAGGCGGATTTGGGACCTGGAGGCATGGGACAGGGAGGCGTGGGACGAGGCGGCGGCATGGGACAAGGCGGAATGGGACAAGGCGGAATGGGACAAGGCGGAATGGGACGCGGCGGCATGGGGCAAGGTGGGATGGGACGAGGCGGCATGGGGCGCGGCGGCATGATGGGACGCGGCGGTCGAGGCGGAGGCGGCGGACCAGGCATGCCCGGCGGCATGGATAATATGCTGCGCAGTACAGGCGCCGAGGATTTTATCGCTGCGGTCAAAGAAAATGTCCATCTAGGCGACGTGATCCACATCGACGATCCGATGGGCGGATCGATGATTGTCGGCGTCACTGGCAGGTGGACCACGAGCGGCATTCTTCGCGACGTGCGGTCCGAGAACGGCCGGGCTCAGCCTAAAGACTGCGATTTCAAAGTAGTGCTCAGCCGCGGCATGGGTCCGGGCGGAGGAGGCGGATTTGGCGCGCCGCGCGGACAATCCGCATCACAGGATCCGCCTTCCGGTTTCGAAAAGGTCTTCAGTAACGATTTCGGCTCGCTTTACCGAAATACGGCCAAGGTCGATCACCCTCGCCAACCGCTTAAACCCGACGTGAGCCTGCTGCTTCTTTCAGTAATCGTGATTGTGGGATTTCTGCTGGTGTTGATCGATTATCTCCCCGTTTCAATCAAGCATGCCCGTCCGGCGGCTGCGGCAATTGGCACGATCATCGTTGCCCTATGTTTCCTGCCGCTGACGAACACCGCCATTGGCGAGCTTCGCAATCCGCCCTCGGTTTCGCAAACCCGCTTTGACGGCGGACCAGGCGGCGGCCCCGGATTCGGCGGACCCGGCGGCGGTCCTGGATTTGGTGGACCGGGATTTGGTGGACAAGGATTCGGCCCCGGGCAATTTATCGCCCAGGCATTTCTCCGGGAAGCGGATACGGACAAGAATGGAACAGTTTCTCTCGATGAGTTTCGCTCTCTTGCGAGGCGATGGTATAAGAGTTGGGATACCAATCAAAAAGGCTATTTAGAACTTGGGGAAATAACGAAGGGGCTTCAGTCGATCTTCGAGCAGTCGCCCGGCCCGGACGGAAACATGCCGCCCATGGCTAGACCGCCCGGATTTGGGCCGGGTGAGTTCCTTGCCCGGCGAATTTTCATTGATTGCGACTCCAACGGTGACGGCAAGCTAACACAAGAGGAGATGGTCGGCGCATTTGAGAAATGGTTCCGCGACTGGGACCAGGGCTCAAAGGGCTCATTAGACGCCACGGAACTGGGAAATGGCCTGCAGCGCATTCTAGGCCCCCCGCCCATGTTCGACGGTGATAATTAAATCGAAATTGATTACATAAACCGACAAACCGCTTGCGGTTTCGCGATAAGCCGACAAAATGCCATTTTCCTGAAATCATCGCCAACTCAAACATCTATCCAAGCACTGGTTTAACGGAATTGGCGTCAATTCCATCTCTAAAGCTCCGTCTGGATCAAGAAACTCGTCTAATTATCCAGAACCGCTGCATTCTTTACGTTCGCAACGGATGGTATTACAATAATGGGCGATGCACCTTGGGGGAAGAATACTTTACATTAACCAATCGGAGGTTTCCATGAATCGCAACCGGCTCTTCTGTCTATTTCCAATTCTCTGTCTAGTCCTGCTTGTGCAGGCCGTGAACGCTCAATCCAAGACTCCATTGAATGTCCGCGCATTCGGGGTCGTGGGCGACGGCGCGACCAAGGATACGGCCGCTTTTCAGAAGGCTCTGGACGAGTGTTCGGCCGCCGGAGGAGGCGAGGTTGTGGTTCCGGAGGGTAATTACCTCATAGGCAGCATCGCGCTAAAATCGAACACCACTCTGCGTCTGGAAAAGGGCGCGAATTTGGCCGGCAGCCCCGACCTTGACGATTATCCCGTCATCAAAGCCCGCTGGGAGGGGGAATGGGTCGATGCGCATCGCGCACTGGTATCAGCCCAAGACGCCAAGAACATCGCCGTTTTGGGAGCGGGAAAAATTTCCAGCAATCCGGCCCTGGGCGGACGGCAAATGCCCCGCCGCCCCTGCGTCATCGAGCCGATAAACTGCACCGATGTCCGCCTGGAAGATTTTTCCCTGCAACAGAAGCACATGTGGGCAATCCATCCCACGTTATGTGAAAACCTGGTCGTCAAAAACATTACCCTTCGCAACACCGAAACCAACGGCGACGGCATCGACGTCGATTCCTGCAAACACGTCCGCATCGAAAACTGCGACATCGAATCGGGCGACGACTGCATCGCCATCAAGTCGGGCCGGGGATTGGAAGCCTTTCACGCCGCCAAAGTCACCGAAGACGTGCTGATCTCCAATTGCAAGCTCACCAGTCTGATGTATGCCTGCATCGGCATCGGCAGCGAAAGCTCCGGCGGCATCCGCAACGTGCGGGTCGAGCATTGCAAATTACTCTCTTCCGCCAAGTTCGCCGTCCATATAAAGAGCCGCGAGGGACGCGGGGCATTCATGGATGACCTCTCCTTTAAAGACATAGAAGTGGGCAATGCAAAAGGCGGATTCCTCCGGCTCGATCTTCGAAACACCGGCATCGTGGGCGCCGAACCGGTCCCGGGCGAGGAAGGAATACCATCGGCGAAAAACTACAGCTTTACCGACATCAAGATTGACAAGTGCGGCACCCTGGTCGATGCCAAGGGGATTTCGCCGGTCAAACCCCTCGATGGATTTACAATTGAGAATCTCACCGGCACTTGCCAAAAGGGGATGACGATGGTCAACATTACTCACGCCAACCTGCACAACATCAATGTGCAGGGCTTTACAGGTCCGCTGTTGTCGACCTCGAACGTGACCGGCGCCGGCCTGGAGGACGCTGTCCCGTATCAGCCTGTCGCCCGGCCCGCCCGTGACATTGGGGCCGGCGGTTAGGCGAATCCGGGCTGGGTTTATATGGAATTTCGATGATTCATTCCGAACGCGCCATACCGCTGGACGACGCCCTGGGCATCGTAGACCGGGCGCTTTCCGACAGCACGATCTCGAGTCGGAAGGTCGCCGTGCGCGACGGCTTTGGACATATTCTCGCCGCGGATCAGCTTTCCAAATTGCATCTTCCGCCCTTTGATAAGTCGTCCATGGACGGATACGCCGTCCTCGACGGCGACGTGTGCAATGCCTACAAGGTCCTGGAAACGGTCATGGCCGGAAACACGCCGACGGCGTCGCTCCAGGCGGGCGCGGCAGTGAAAGTTATGACCGGCGCCCCGGTTCCGTCGGGCGCGGGCCGGGTTATACCTGTCGAGCACGTACGACGGCATGGCGACGAAATTGAAGTCATCCGTCCGACGAACGATCGTAATATATGCCCTCAAGGCGAGGATGTGCGTCCCGGCGATATGATTCTCCGGGCCGGTTCGCGATTGGGCCCGTTGGAAATCGCCAATCTTATTAGTTGCGGAATTACGGAAGTTGACGTATTCCGGCCGATCCGCCTGGCCATATTATCGACGGGCGACGAGATTGTCGATGATCCGCGCGACCTTGGGCCCGGAAAGATTATCAACGCCAACGGGCCGATGCTGGCCTTGTTCGCTCGGCGGTATTCTATGGAAATAGCCCTCGAAAAATCGATTCCCGACCGGCGCGCCGACACGGTCGAGGCGATTTCAACGGCCCTTAAGTGCGCCGATCTTGTTCTGCTTTCGGGCGGAGTGTCGGTTGGCGATTACGATTTCGTGGGCGCGGCCTTGGCCGAAGCCGGTCTTTGCGTGCATTTTTCCGCCGTGGCCGTTAAGCCGGGCCGCCCGCTTACCTTTGCCACGCGCCCCGGCGCGGCGGTTTTCGGTCTTCCGGGCAATCCGGTGTCGGTTTACGTGATGTTTCACCTTTTCGTTTTGCGCGCGGCTGCGCGGATGTGCGGCAGCCCCTGGACGGCGCGGGAGTTCACGCTTCGCCTGGGCCGCGAATTCCATCGCCGCAAGTTCGATCGCGTTGAATATGTCCCCTGCCGCATCGGCGACGACGGCATGTTGATCCCAGTGGAGTATCACGGTTCGGCGCACCTGACCGCCCTCAGCGAAGCCGACGGTCTGTTCATCGTTCCCTTGGGAATTTCGTCGATTCCGGCCGGTCAGCCCGTTCGTTTTTTCCCCATAATAAAGGAGGGCGGGCATTCCTGCCCGTCATAGGAGTAGCGATGATCGACCGTTTCGGACGAACAATCGACTATCTGAGAATTTCGGTGACCGACCGGTGCAACTTGCGCTGCCGCTATTGCATGCCGCCAGGGGGCGTGCGCCTTCTTCGACACCAGGATATTCTGAGTTTTGAAGAGATCGTCGACGTGGCCCAATGCGCAATCGGGCTTGGATTGGCCAAAATTCGCCTGACCGGCGGCGAACCTCTTGTGCGCCGGGACATCGAAACACTCGTCGGCCTTTTGGCAGACATTAAAGGACTGGCCGATCTGGCAATGACCACCAACGGCCTGCTCTTGTCCGAATACGCGATGAAGCTGGCAGACGCCGGCTTGCGGCGAGTCAACGTCAGCCTTGACGCCATCGATCCGGACAA
>JBEKZY010000400.1:0-3902 GCA_049509395.1 Thermoguttaceae bacterium
ACAAATGGATGATTGAAAAGATTGTTCCGTGGGCTAGAATAATTGTCCGTAGATGGAGGGCTAAACCATGAATTTCCGTTATTTATTTATATGCATAGTGCTAATCGGATATTCCAATGCCAGGGCTGAGGAGCAAAAGCATTATTCGCTAGATAGGCCACCGGAAACGCAACGGGAAGTTATTGGCATGGTCGGCGGCCGAATAATGGGCGAGGTTGTGGTTACTGGCATTTTGCCGCCGAAAAAGAATGGGGATCTGTATACGATCGTCGCATATCGAACGGCAAATAGTAATGTGGATGGAGTCACGGTCAAAATGGATCACCCAACAAAAGCAAAGCCGTCCACTACGAAAGCGAATTCCAGACAAAAGCCATCTCAATCCATGTGGTTTGCTATTGAAGTATCATGGAAAGTACCGGAAGGTGTGGCCTTGCAGTTGCATCAAGGAACATCATTGAAGGTGGTAGGTGACGTAGAGAAGGTTGATATTTCGATGGATCAAACCAAGGCCCTAACTTATGAAGCGGGAACCATCCGCATTGGACTGGATAAGGTCAAGACCGATTAGATAGCCTCAGAAAAGATGTCAGGAACCGTTGTTCGGCGATGAAAGCTATCGAACAAAAGGAAAAACGGTTCCTGACACCTTTTCTCCAAAAAGGAAAATCTATGGACCTGGAAATGTTCATTGCCGAGACATTGCGACAAATCGTCAAAGGCATAAAAATGGCCCAAGAGCATGATGACTGCAAAGGAGCACAAATCAATCCCACGGGAAAAGGATGGGACATTTCAACCAAAAAAAGCTTCCCCGTAGATCCTGCCTCTCGACAAATCGAATTTGATGTGGCTGTGACGGTTACGGAGGGGAGCGAGAAGAAAGGCGGAATTGGAGTATTCACAGGAGTCTTGGGAATTAGTGGGCAAGCGAACTCAAATACCGCCAATAGTTCGGTTAGCCGAATCAAGTTTAGCGTTCCCGTGATTCTGCCAACTCCGTAGGTTATGCTTCAGCATAACATTCGGGGAATAAATGTGGCATGATTTTTTTGTTTTTGACGCGGTCAGCAGCACCAGGGAATTAGCAATGGTATTGATGATATTTTATTCCTCAGTTTCATGCGGTATCGCCGGCAGTGTTACCAGGCATACTGGACAGGGGGAATTGCGCACGATTGTTTTGCAGTCTAAAATCAGCGGCAATTCGGACATCGATTCATCTATTTCACCCATGATCAACAAATCGCATTCTAAATGCTTTACCAGAGCCACTATTTGTTGATTGGGATCGCCGGCGGGCAATGGGCAGACTTCCACTTCTCTTTTCAGTTGTTCGGCCCGTTGCAGGTCTTGCTGCAACAAATCGTTATTCGGGGCAAGATCAGACGTCAGCGGCACGGATACAACTGTCAAAGCCACCAGCGGATCGAGCATCGTCAGTGCGGCTGCAAACAGATCGCTGCTGGCCGATGCGCCGTAATGCACTAAAAGCACGTGGCTGACGCCCACGCCTGCCGCCCGCAACTCGGCCACCGAACGCGCTTTTCGTTCTCCGATCTTGGGGATCCGGTTGCCTCCGGCCAAATCGAAGTATAAATCGCGGTTGCGGCTTAATATCCGCACGGTCAGCGGCGTGGGATCGCCGCCGTGCATGTTGATCCAATAAAACGCGATTTGCTCGATCTGCTCGTCGGCCATGTAGGCGTTCGAAGCCCCGAGGACCAGTTCCTGGGCGTTGATGTCCATGGCCGTATGCACCACGGCATACAAGGGATTGTTGGTGCGGATGATCAAGGGGTGCACCTGTTTGCCCGCTTTTTCCGCGCGATTGACAACCGCCGTCATCAAAGTGCGATTATATTGGTCCAGTTCCGGCCCCAGCGTGGAAGCGTCGCCGCGGGAGGTGACCTGGGCGGTCATCACAGCGACGTCGGTAGTTTCGGGATCGGTTTCGGCCAGTGTTTTTTCCAGCATGAAAAGATTTTGCGTCGAGCGGATGGCCACCAGTTTTCGGTAAGGCATTTTCAGGCCCAAAACCGCCGAAGCGACCTCGTCGGAGGTCTGCTGATTGAATTGTTCCAAATGCAGGTGCGCAGCCTTACCCCGTTTCCTTTCATGCAGATATTCGGAGGTCATGAAAAGAGAAAGAAACACGGCTGTAAAGGCCGACCCGCCGATGGTGGCCACTTCCTTGGTCAATAAATTGAGCACCGCCGTGGCCAGGAGGATTAAAAACACAATGCTCAATCCGATGGGCAGTTCCACGCCGCCGATGCGGATGTTCAGCGGCACTTTGAACTCCCGGGGGTTGCGATCCTTGAACCGGAGCACGACCATGGCCAGGGCCTTGAATACAAAACTCCACACCACGCCAAAGGCATAGGCCTCGCCCAGCGTATACATATTTCCCCGGCTGAGGATAATGGTGGCCAGTTGCAATCCGACGATCAACAACAGCACGCGGTATGTGGTTCCGTATCGTCTATGCGGTTTAAGGAACCAATCGGGCATCACCCCGTCTTCGGCCACGCGGTTCAACACGCCGTTGGACCCGATGATGGCCGTATTAACCGCCCCGGCAAGGATGAGAAATCCCACCACCACCACAAAACCGTTTAACAACAACCTGGCCAGCGGCGGGCCGTACACGTACATTGCCAGACCGCCGATCAGGTTGCCCGAATAATCTTTCATGCGAATTTCGTCGGGAATCAGCAGCACGGCCAGGAACGAGATGCTCGCCGTCAGGGCCAGACTGTAAATGAAGACGATGAACGCCGCTTTTTTGAAATTTTTAAGCTTGGGAGATTCCACTTCGCGATAAACCTGGGCAAGCGTTTCCTCGCCGCTCATGGCGAGGATTGAGTGACCGAAGGCAATCAACAGGCCGATCACGCCGATTATGCTCCACCAATTCCCCGGTTCACGGAGTTTCGCAGACAACTTGGGGAACCAGTGCGACATCAAACCCAGGGGATCCTCTTGTTCTCCGGTGGCTTCGTTGATTTTTGGCTCAGGAATGAGATTGCCCTGCTTGTCTTTAACCATTGCCGGCACAAGTTCTCCAGTTTGGGAATTGCGCTGCCACATTTCTTTTTCCACGCCCGTCACCCGGTCCGGGAGTTTCACAACTTCGTACTGAACTTTGGGCGTAAGATCCGGCGCCATCGGTACCTTGTTTACCGGTCCCCGAACCAACAGGGTAGCGCCGCACCAGATCAACATTACGGCGGCCATGATCGTGGTGGCATACATAATTTTCAGGGCCTTGCCGCTCGATTCATGGATTCCCAACATGTTTTGGCGGAAGAAATACAGTGTAATCAAGCAGGCTATGATTACCGATCCCCAGCGGCGCACGGCGTCGGCCGTATCAGGGCTGAATTGCAAATCGGGATTGATAATCCTCACAGTGTCCAATAGCAAACCCACGATGTATTGGCCGGCCGAAACCGCGCTCGTGGGCCCGGTTAGAATATAGTCGAACATCAAGGCCGATACCGATAGTTTTGCCAGGAATCCACCCATCGCTTCCTTGACCACGCGGTAAACGCCTCCGCGCACGAAAAGCGAGCAACTTTCGATGTAGATCGACCGCACTGCATAGCTGAAAAGCATCACGGCCAGGATAAACCACGGGGCGGCCGGGCCGATCGCCCCTTCCACTATACCCCCGATGTAATACGCGGTGCTGGCCAGATCGCAAAGCACCACGGCCGCCGTTCGCCAGTAGGAGATGAACGTCAGCATAACACTGCTGACAATGATGACCTGCACCGGGCGGCTTAAACCAGCAACCGTGGTCGAAGAACGTTCCGAAAAAGAGGAATCGGACATGTTGACCTTCTAAACATCAAGCGCTATTGCCAGGGGACACTTCGATTGCGCGACCGATGCGA
>JBEKZY010000401.1:0-3886 GCA_049509395.1 Thermoguttaceae bacterium
AGTTCGACGAACACGGGCCAATCGAATCAGAATATCCGCATCGGCAAAGCGGCCAGCGGTACATCGGTCACGCCTGCCCCGGGCACCAACATTTTTTCACCGCCTGCCGGCGCGGACGACAAGTCCGGAACGTCGGACATTCGCCAGCGATTGCAGGGCCGCGGACAAATCGGCAACACGCTTGGTACAAATCAAAACAAGCAAAATATCTTGTCCGGAGCAACCGGTGATAAATCCGGTTCATCATCATCCGGCGGCGCGGGGGCCTCGACATCCAGCAAAGACGCGAATCTGCTGCAAAATTTTCAATCAGGCACTCGCCCCACAATATCCGATATACGCACTCGCCTGGGCGATCAGGGGAGTGATAAAGAAAAACTTTCCGGCGACGCGGATAAGCTTGAAAAAGGAAAATTGCCCGCAGGCGCAGGAGATAAATCCGATAAGTTCTCCACCAAAATCGGCACTGCGACCGGGGCGACTACTCCAGTCTCGCCTTCGAATCCCGCGAATGCAAAAATGATTGATGGTGTAAAACAGCGGTTGGGCGCGGATGATCGAATCGAAAAACGCGGCCCGGCCGATTTGAATCTGGGCAAAACCCTCGAAACATCGACCTTAAAAGGCAAGGTTGGAGAAATCGGTCCGGGGCTTACGACAAAACAATTGCCTCTTACAACGCCGCAAATCGGCAATTCAAAGCTCTCCCGCGATGATATGTTGAAATCGCGTTTTCCCGACCGGCTCAAGTCTGGCGAGTTGGATAAGGTCACAAAAGGCGATGTCGCCCAAAAGGTGAAGTTGTCCGATCAGTTTAAATTGATGCCGCAAGGCGACGTGGCCAGGCGCTTGGAATTGCAAAAACACCCCGATGGGATCGTTCACCTCCAGGACCTGCATGCCAGCGACATCCATCACTTGAATAATGTGAACATAATTAATAATGTTAACGACTACTACGTCGATCGGCCGCATTACTATCACGGCTTAATCGGCCCGGCTTACGCCCAAAACTGCTTCAAGTTCGCCTACTTTGGGCCGACTTTCTTCGCCGGGGCATGCTGGTACCCATACTGGAATCCTTGGGTGGCCTGGTCCTGGAATTATCATTGCCATCCGATTTGGGATCCGCGCCCGATCTGGTGCAGGCCGGTGATTTACGATCCCTATTACGGCTGGGTCTATTGGCAACCGCCCGTATGGACGCCAATGCCCGTGGTGGAGTGTGGCACCTGGGTCGACGTGCAACGACCCGTCTTGGACGTGGCTCAAAACGACCTGCAATTGCTGGCCGTGCGCTTTGTCGATCCGGGCCATCCCGAGGAGAAACTCGGCCCCCGCTATCGCGTGTGGTTCCGCAACAACGGCGATCAGCCCGTCGAGAAGCCCTTTAACGTAATGCTTTTCGCGGGCAACGACGACAAATTAACCGCCGACTTGCCCCGCAGCGGCGTGCGAGTCAAGGCCATCGATCCGGGCGACGTGCAAAGCGTCGATATCCGCCTTCCATTAGAGGCCACCACCATGTGGCACGATGCTGAAGGAAAGGCCGCGCCGTTCCAAGTGCTGCACGTCATGGTCGATGCCGATCGAGAGATCGCGGATGCGAATCCGGCCAACAACGGGGCCGCAATTCAACGGGACGAGGTCCTGCCCATCGATCCGGCCGCCTTTGAAGTCGATCCTGTCCGCCTGGCCGCGGGCGGCGAGATGGTCCTGGCTGGCGAAGGACTCGGCCCTCAACCGGGACAAGTCCTCATCAACGTCGGCGGCCGGGAGCTCCAGGCCGAGGTCCTCGGCTGGTACGATTTGGGCGTCCGCATTAACGTGCCCCAAGTGGAAGTAAGCGAACCGACTACGGCCGATGTGATCGTGGTCCGCGGCGACGGCGCTGCCACCAACCCGGTCAAAATCACCCTCTTGCCCGCCCAGGCTGGACCCGAACTCAATCCCCCGCCTCCTCCGCCACCCGCGCCGGCAGAGTAACAAAATAATCTTGATTGCCATTGTATTTTAGCCCGTGTACAAACATGAACGGATATATTGGCAAATCTTGAAAGGGAGCGTTATGCCAAAAACTGCGACGCTATGTTTATATAACGATATTAATAGGCAACAGCTTAAAACATGGCCTCGAAGTCTGGCTTTTGCCATTTTGATTATTCTCGTTCAGTTCTGGACCGTACAGTCCAAGGCCAAAGCTCAAATTCAGGGAGACGTAGAACTGCTAAAAACAGTAGCGGAGAATTATCGCGCCAACCTTGATAAACTGAAGACTTGGCGAGGCGAATTAGAATGGTCGCAAAATAGTGATAACAATGATCATAAAATGAAGCTTCTTGGTGAATGTTCTATTAATTTTGCCTGTGATTTTACGCTCCCCGCAAAAAGATGCGCTGTTACGGAACATAAATTAATTAACATAATTGATGGTAAAGAAAAGATTCTGTTACCCAAGTGGAAGTTCGATTTGCAGAAAGACGGAGCTTATTATGTATTGCTTTACACATCAGATATAAAGGATTCGATACATGTAGCTGTTAAGCAAGATCATCCGTTTGCAAAACCAGGATTGAACTTCGACATGTTCGATCCTATGTATTTCTTCACAGATGGAGAAATGGATTGGGATCAGTACTATCTTTATGTTTTGTTTCAACGGATATGGCACAAACCTCCATCCAAGTCAAGCAACAGATTTTTCGCTTGTTAATTGCAGCATAGGCTGCCTAAGGTGTAAGTTCCTTTCTCTTCGCCTATGCCGGGCAGCAACCAGCTTCTGGCGACGCTCGGCGTAAAGTTCCTCGGGCTTGCCTCGGTAGTAGTCCACAGGCCGAAGGAAGCCCAGGGCACTGTGTAATCGCTGCTCGTAATACCATCGGATCAGACGAGCAATGACCTTTACTGCCTGAAGGTAATCCGTCAATTCTTCCCCCTCCAAGGCCTCTGCGATCGTGCGGTTCGTCCGCTCCATAAGGCCATTCTCCTCAGGACAATGCGGCCGCTCCTCGCGGAGAACGCATACACCTATCTCGATCCGATCCGGCAAGAGGTCATGGACGCGATCAAGGAGAAACTGCCTTCCATCCGTTCCCGGAAGCCATAGACCAAGGATAGGCGAATCGGGGCATACAAAGGCATTGTGCATTTCTCCAAGTTGATAAAGTCATATGACATCAATCACCTAAGGTGTAAATAATTGCCCAGAAAAATCACCTGAAAAAACATAATTCATTGATAATGCGTCCAGGCGATATGCAGTTCCCAATATCCATTGACAAGGATAAAAAGAAAATTCATCCATGAAAACCAAGCACGTCATTATCATAATATCGGCGGCGTGGGTCGCGTTTGCTATTCTGGCCTCACCTAGCCTCGGGGCCAAAGAGCCCACGATAAAGGTTGTCACCGTGGAAACGAAGAACCTGGTGATAAACTATCCCGATCCGGCCGATCCGCTCGTGGTGCAGAAGCGGAAGGAGTTAATTTCACGATCCAAAACGGTCAACACCGACTTCTTTCAGATTGATCCAGCCCCTGCCAGGAAGCACGCCGACTTCTTGCAGAAGGTCTATGAACTGTACTATGAATTGTTCGCCTTTGGAGACCAGAATCCATTTCAAGGTAAAAATATCGTCTTCCTTGTAGATGCAAATTGGGCGGAAGCCGTAACAAATTCGATGCACGAAATCCGATTAGGCCTGTCAAAGTATACTGATGGGTTGGTTTATCCTCCTTCAGATCTATATTTTCATGAGATGGCTTACACATTCCAGAAAGCCCAAGAGAACGCGGGGCGATTTTATATTTATCATTTTGTGGGAGGGATCAATGAAACCGTTGCCGATCACTTAGCCTTTTATGTGGTTTCCAAGTTGGAGACCGA
>JBEKZY010000402.1:0-3821 GCA_049509395.1 Thermoguttaceae bacterium
CGAGGCGTTCTTGATATTCCATAGTCAATAAACGAGAAAGTGCAGGAATATTTATGTCAAAACGAATCAGCGGAACCAAAGAATGGTCGGTCACCAGTGTAAATATCATATTGGGTTGTGCGCACAGATGCCGCTACTGCTACGCGAGGGCCGATGCACAGCGGCGCAGACAGATTCCCGACGGTCAGGTATGGGGTGAAACATACTTTACATTGCGAGAGAAGGAAGTCAACAAGCAACGCAAGCTAGTAAACGGCACCGTGATGTTTCCCAGTACGCACGATATCTTCCCTGAGCATCTGGATTCGGTCTTGGTGGTGATCGGCAAAATTCTTCGAGCCGGCAATCGTATATTGATAGTGAGCAAACCGCATCTGGAGTGCATTAGAGCAATATGCAGAGAGTTTGACGAATACCGGGAGAAGATACTATTTCGATTCACGATTGGGGCAATGGACAACGCGATTCTGCAATATTGGGAGCCTGGCGCGCCAGGTTTCAAGGAGCGGTTATCGTGCTTGCAACACGCCTTTACAAACGGATTTCAAACCAGTGTAAGCTGCGAACCACTGTTGGATGGCAACAAAGCCCGCGCTTTATTCGACGCATTGTCGCCTTACGTTACGGATACGATTTGGATCGGCAAAATGAACGGCATCGACTATCGAGTAGAACCTGGGACCGATCAGTGGGCGATTCAACGTGTTAGAGAAGGGCAAACCGACGAAATAGTTTGGCATGTGTATGCAGCTTTAAAGGATGAACCCAAAGTGCGATGGAAAGAATCGTACAAACGGATTTTGGGGTTGCACCAGGCCGAGGCAGCGGGACTGGACATTTGATTTTATTGATTCCGATGCAGCCAATGATCCTTATTCAGCCGCAAACACGGCTGTTCCAGCCGAGTTTGCTAATCGTTTGGCCGTGGAAAGGTTCATTTGCAATGTAGGACGCAATAGGATAAGTAATCAATGAAGATTCGCGATCGCATAAAAGCGTTTTGTAGAGTGAAGGCTAGCGAGTTGCGGCCGAATCGGCGGAATTGGCGGACGCATCCGCAGGCGCAGCGTGATGCGCTGCGGGGCGTGCTGGCCGAGGTGGGTTATGCCGATGCGCTATTAGTCCGGGAGTTGCCCGACGGCACGCTGGAATTGATCGACGGGCATCTCCGCGCGGAAACCACGCCCGACATGGAAGTGCCGGTTTTGATTCTTGATCTGGATGACGCCGAGGCGGCAAAGCTGCTTGCATTGCACGATCCGTTGGCCGGGATGGCCGAGGCAAACGACGAAGCGCTTGCTGAATTGGTTGCGAATGTGGAGACCGAGAACGCCGCGATCCAGGCATTGTTGGAGCGGATGATTCAGGATCCGGAACCGCCGGTGGAAGATATTGTCGATGAAGGATCGCACGAGGTCAACGTGCCCGAGGCGTTTCAGGTGGTGGTCGAGTGCAAGGACGAGGCCGATCAGCAAGTGGTATACGAGCGACTAAGCGGCGAAGGATATAAGTGCAAATTGTTGACGCTGTAATAAAGATGAGGGATGAGAGATAAGGGATAAGAGATGAGGGATGAGGGATGCCTGTTGTTGAAATAGCCGTCGATTGTCCGGTATTCGATTCGTTCCGCGTCGAGCAGGTGGCGGGCATGTTTGACGTGCCGCTTGCGGCCAAGGCGGCGCAGGAGTTTCGGGTGGGGGTGCCGGAGGATTTGCTGGATATCGAGGGCCAGCAGCCTGCTAATAGTTGGCGTATCGGTCTGATCGTCGGTCCGTCGGGGAGCGGGAAAAGCACACTGGCGAAAAAACTATTCGGCGAGCATCTTTATCGCCACAAGGAGTGGCCGGCGGACCGGGCGGTGATCGACGGCCTGGGCGATCTGCCGATCAAGCAGATTACAGGGATGTTTACGGCAGTGGGATTTTCCTCGCCGCCGTCGTGGATAAAACCGTATCATGTTTTAAGCAACGGCGAACAATTTCGCTGCGACCTTGCCCGGGCGCTGAGCCAGGCAGGCAATAGAGATGGCACAGTTGGACAAGCCAACTGCGGCACCCTCGGTGAAGACGGCGAGCTTGTGGCGTTCGACGAGTATACAAGCGTGGTGGACCGCAACGTGGCCAGGGTCATTTCGGCGGCGATAGCAAAGGGGATTCATTCGGGCCGGATCGGATGCCGGTTCGTGGCGGTGACATGCCACTATGACGTTACAGAGTGGCTCGAACCGGATTGGGTGATCGACATGGCGAGTTCGTCGTTTCAACGGAGGCGTCTTCGGCGACCGCCGATCGAGCTTGAAATCGTTCGTTGCCGGCGCAGTGCGTGGCGGTTGTTTGCGCGTCATCACTATTTGAGCGGGGCATTGAGCAGTTACGCGCGGTGTTACATGGCCTTGTGGGAAGGCGCGCCGGTGGCGTTTTGCGCAACGGTGGCGCTTTTGGGGCGGAAGAACAGGCGGCGCGTGAGCCGCATTGTCACCTTGCCGGATTATCAAGGGATCGGCATTGGCATGGCCCTGGCCGAAACGGTGGCCGAGCTCAATCGCCGGGAGGGATTTCGGCTGAACATCACCGCCAGCCATCCGGCCGTGATCGCACACTGCAGACGCTCGCCGCGATGGCGGGCGGTGGGAGTGAAAAAGACCGGCTCGCGAAATGCCGGGCGATTTGTGAAAAATTACCGCGGATCGGCGGGCAGGGCGGTGGTGTCGTTCGAATACATAAATTAGCGTGCCGCTGCTTCGATAGAAGCAGTGTTGAAACCGCTTGGGCAAATACACTGCTTGCGGGCAAGCAGTGGCACACATTCGATGGCGGCTTGCATAGATAAAACACCCTCACCCCCTTCCCCCTCTCCCAAAAGGAGAGGGGAGATTTTGTAGGAGCAGCGTTGTGGCGAAACCCGGAAGACCGCCGGTACTGGATGAGGGGAAGCAACGGGAAATCGTGGCGATCATCTCGATGGGATGCAGCCGGCGGACCGCCGCGCAGTATGTCGGCTGCGCACCGAGTACGATCCAAAATACGGCCGAACGCAATGAGAAGTTTGCTGAAAAATTGGATCGGGGGCGGAGCCAGGCGGTGGTCACGCACGTGAAGAACATCAATTCGGCCGCAAAAAAGGCCCAATATTGGCGGGCGGCGGCCTGGGCTCTGGAGCGACTCAATCCCGAGGAATTCGCCGCGCCGCATCCCAATGCGATTACCCTCGAACAGGCGTCGAGGGTAATAGATTATTTTGCGCGGATTGTAATTGAAGCAGTGCCTGTCGACGCATATCGCAAATCCATCGTAAAACGAGTGGAAGAACTGACCAAGATGGTTAGCGAGTCTGTTCCATGTATTCCTGGAAACGATGTTGATAATACAGAGAGTAAAAATATCAATCATAAATAAGTTCACATGATTTCCCCCGATGCCATTGTTGCTGAATGTGGTATACCGCCTGGACGGCTAGCGGCTTTTTTGCGCCAACTTCACGACGGCGTGGCTCTATGGCACGGTCGCGCCAGGCGGTCGCGGCGTTCGGGCGGCGGGGCAAAGAACCTTTTGTCTTGGGGCGTTAAATACCTGCCCGCACATTTTGGCCGCCCGTCGTCGAACATGCACCGCTGGCTGGCCGGGAAGATCGACGCCATGCGGAGCGTTCGGGGCATGAAGCTGAACCTGTTGGGTCCGCGCGGCGGGGCCAAATCGACCATCGGCACGCTGGCTTTTCCCTTGCGCGAGGCCGTGGAAGGGCGGGAGCCGTATATCTGGATCGTTTCCGATACTAAACACCAGGCCTGCGCCCACCTGGAGAATATCAAAACGGAATTGCTG
>JBEKZY010000403.1:0-3821 GCA_049509395.1 Thermoguttaceae bacterium
CAACGACCCCAACCGCGCATTGACGCAGTCTGATCTGGAAGAAGAATTAGCGTTGCTTTCCGCTTCCGGTTTTTCCGTTTTTGGCGGGGCCGTACATACTAAAACAACGGTGAGTTTATCCGACTTCAGCCTTCCCGTGCCCGAACCCGGCGCGTGGATTCTCCTGGCAATGGGTATGATAGGCTTACTGCCCCATCTGCTGCGCGGCAACCCATTCCGAAAGCTTTAGGCTGGAGCCCTGATACCGAAGAAATGGCCGAAAACAACCAAGAAACGGCTTGCGGTTTCGCGGCTGTGCCCGTCCCAATTTTGTTGGACGTTCCAAAAAATCAACCGTTTCGAGTCCTGCCCTTTTTAGGATGGGCTTCCAGCGAACTGCAGCGTTTGCAGCGAAATTGCTGCGAACTGAGTTTTCCCCCGCATTTGCTGCAGCGGCGTTCTTTTAATTTTCTCGCAAACTTGGTAAGCGGTCGAAGTCCCATATCAATGCTTTCCTATAAATTAAATCTTATCGGCTTAAAGATTGTTCCCGGGCCGGGGTGTGGGAACAAGCCAAATTAACACAAGATCACAAAAAAGTCGAGGCTACTGGACGCCAATTGAACTTTTTCTCCGGGGTGCAGCGGCCATCGAACCGCATATCCGGTGGCTCATCATCATTTTCTTAAGCAGATTTGGATTATCGGGCGGCTTGCTGCCCCGTGTCGGAAGGGGTATGATGATCGCCATTCCCCTCTCTATTCCCTCTTAAAATCATATCGGCGGCCAATAAATGTGAAGGACAAAGACTTATGTTGCGTCTTGTAGTTTCGGTGACGATAATACTCCTGGCGTGGTCACTGCTAGACGAGACTACTGTGCCCGGCGAAGAAAACCACGACGTGACATTCTCCACGCCGTACGAATCGGGCGAGCCAACCACGGCGAACTTCTACTTTAACGACCGAGCGATTGGCAAAGGGCGTGAAGGTTTCGCGGAAATCGTGGAGTGGATTGACAAGCTTCCCCCCGGAACTTCGGTCGTCTGGGGGCCTAACTATGCCCGCTGCGGCGCTTGCAGTGGAGCGGAGCCCAACTGTGTGCCCAAGTTTCTTTATCCCGATCTTTGGCAGAAGCTTGAAACGTCGGTCACAAAACACCACCTTATCCTTTCTAGCACGTATCCCGGACCACATTTGCGCCCCAGTTTCAATCTGAACATCCCCCGCGCCATGCCGGTGCCGTTGTTGGCGGACGATCCTGAAGCCAAGCAACACTTTGACGCTATTCTCGACTGGGAAGTTGGCGAGGTCCATAGGAGTGGCAATGCGCACTCAGGCCAGCCCACCACTAATAGTATAGTTGGCGGCCGTTTTCTATCCGCCGGCAAGGTGATCACAGATTTCGACCTTGAGTTGTTTTTTGGGCGACTTGCCGAACACTGCCGCGTGTTAATTCGCCTCTCCTGGAGCGGCAAGACTGGTTTGCCCAGGGAAGGGGATCGCTTGATAAGCTTGGCCAAACAAATCCGTGCAGCATGGCCCTTAGGAGTTAATGAGGAACTAGAGCGCGGCAGACTGACGGCGGTTTTGACGGTGCCTGCACCATTGGTCGAGGCTCTAAAAACGGAAAAAAGTGCGGAAGAGAAGCAGCAACGGCTGGCAATCGAGTGGAGCAACTTCCACGGCCCCAACACTCCTACTGATGAGGTCCTGTATTGCTTGAACGGCCGATTCATTGGTCGCGGCAACGAAGCCTTCCAGTACATTCTAGCGGAGATCGACAAGCTCCAACCACATGCGGAGGTTATCATTCCACGATACAAGTACAGTGGTCGTTGGGCTATAGAAAGCTTCTCCCAAGAAGAATTGGACAAGAAGAATGTCGATCTTCGCGGCTTCGTCCCGTTCGCCGCCAGATGCGCCGAACTCGACGCGGCGATAGCCAAGCGAAATCTCACAGTGAATTATTTACCAATGTCGCCTGGGGAGGCGACCGACACGGTAATGGATTGGCACTCCGGTGACCGGTACGGGAGCTCGTTTGTCTCATTCGGTCGAATTGTTCGTTACGATGAACGGCCGGGGCCTGCGGCGGCTAAGTTGGGATGGACCAATTATGAAACTGTTGAACGAAACGGGAAACGCCAAGTCGAAAGCCAAGCGGTCTACACGCTCAACGATGTCAAGATTGGCAAAGGCGTGGCCGGATTTGCCAAGGCGATGGAGAAGCTTGGGAAACTCCCGGAAGGTTCGGTAGTACAAGTCCGCGTTTGCCTGCGCACGAAAGGGTCGTTTACTTGCCCTCTCATTTATGCAGGTCATCGTCATTTCGAGCGGACGGGGTTCGAGCCCTATGTCGGGATGTTTCCGTGGCTCGTTGATGCCGTGAAAAAGCGAAAACTTGAACTTCAGTGGATTCCAGATGAGAAGCAGAGTTGCGGGGACTGCGAATTAAATAAGTAATTTTGGCCGGCCGACTTCGGCTTGAGTAATTGCTGATTGGAGAGTCGAAACGGGGGCGTAGCTAGTTTTAGGCGGCAACACCGCAAGATTCGATATTTGAAATCCGGCCTGGATGACACGCCTCTAATCCCCAAAACGCGAAAACCCTTCGACGTTATGGCCGAAGGGCTGATTTTTCGGAAAAGTCGGCGCTACTGGATGCCAATTGAACTTTTTCTACGGTGTGCCTCCGCCATTGAACTGTATATCCGGCGGCTTATCATGGGCTTTGTCCGGCACACCCGACCATCGAAGGGCTGACCCGATCCCGGCATCTTCTATCTGCGAGTCGTCAGACGGCAGGTGCGACGTTATCTTTGCGCTGCCTTTCCTGGTGGTGGAAGCGGCACCCAAACCTCAACTTCAGTCTCTGCGTAGAAGGCACGCATGCCGGTTTGAGGAATCCTCTCGTCGTCACACCATTTGCGAGCGTAGACGATCCCGTCCGGCTCCGTCAGTCTCAACATGTCTCGATACCACGCCACGTACTCCCAGTCGCGGCCAAGGCTTTGTTGGGCGAGTCTGGGAAACGCCCGCAGCAAATTCTCGGCGGAGTCGAAGATGGGTTGAAATTGGCGCCATGCGCGACCGGCGTAGTATGGAAAATCTTAGCCCAGTCCCAGAGGGGAGCACAGTCCCGAGGCCGCGTGGCTATCGATGATGGCTCCGTGCGACGGAGAGACCATGGAGGCGGGCACAATGATGCAATACCAGTCGCCTCCACCGGCAGTATCTTCAATCGACGGGACAACGCGGGCGCACTCATATCCCAGTTTGTGAAGGTCCGCCACCACCAAAAGTAAATGGCGGGCCTGCTGGATCGCGGCCCGAGTCTTACCTCGTTCATCGGTGGAGGGATTATCCATTGTTGTGTCCTCCCTGAGAAAAGCGCCAATGCCGATGCTGCCAGCCTGGCAGATTCCGGCGGCGGAAGCAAGTCCCAAATCCTGGAAATTCCCTGTTTGACCTGATGGTTTGATGACGCAACTCTTTGCCCCACGTCGCAAAAATCCTTCGACTTTTTCGCCAAAAGGCTGAATTTCTAAGGATAGTCGAGGCGATTGGACGCCAATTGAACTTATTCTCCATGGCGCGGCGTCCATTAAACCGCATATACAACGCCTCAGCATGGTCTTCTTTCAACATTTGTAGACTGGGTAAAACGCGATGAATTTACCGGCGGAATTCTCGTGTCCGAAAAAAACCGGCCCTAAAGTTAGTCTGCATTGCCCATTCTGTCTCTTTCCGAAGCGGATTATATGCATGGCGATGCGTATATCTTTCAAAGAGTCCGGTTTTACCTATTTTATGCATTTTTAGGATTGTAGGGCCGATGTA
>JBEKZY010000404.1:0-3773 GCA_049509395.1 Thermoguttaceae bacterium
GTAATTGGGCCGCCTGTTGCCGTCAGGGTGATGAATCCCAATCTGACCGTATAACCCTCGGTATTGAAAGTGATCGAGTTGACGGAAGAAATTCCGCCGAGAACAGTCACAGTCCCGGCAGTCCCCGTAAAGTTGGCGTCATAATTGCCGCCGTAACCCCACGCCTGATTGTACACAGTGCCGGTCCCGCTGGTGTTCCAGCCCGTTCCTCCCGTGTTGGTCCACATTCCGCCACTATAAGCGCTGTCCCAGTAAATGGCGGCGGCGTGGGCGCTGGACACTAGTGCGACCATCGTCATGGCGCACGATATTACCAAGGTCAGCACGACACTTGTTTTAAAGCCTCTCATCACACGTCTTCCCGAGAAAAGACTCTTTGGGCTTTGTTTCGTTACCTCTCAGGCATATTGGCAAAGCGGTTATCATAACAAACCTCCTCTTTTGCGTCAAATATCCACACCACTTGGGGGTGGCTGTGGCGGCAGGCAGAAGGTTTGGAGTTTTGGTAGATTGTCTTTTGCCGACTCAACGAGAAGGCGACGAGAAGACAACTCACCGTGCTAATGCATTAGCGTTGCCTAGGGCAGGACTGTCAAAAATCCTTCGAAATTAAGGACGCGCCGTTAGCCATTTGGGGGTAAGTTATCGGTCAGGCTTCGTTCCCAGAAGGGTGATATAACGGGACATCCGAGAAAACGGATGAATTGATGGGACAGCAACCCGACGCGGGGACGTGCCAAGACCCCGCATGACCGGCCCGAGATCGCATGACCCTTGCGTCTGTAGTCGCGAGCGTCACGATCTACACTTCGTCATACCATATCCTAGGTGCCGCGCGTGTTAGTCGGCGGCGGAGCCGGTAGACGCCGGCCATCGGCGAGAACGGCGTATTGATGTTCTCGGGCCACTATCGCGCGAAGCTGTTGCGCGTGATCTTTAGCCTCAACTACGTCCGCGGGCTGTCTGACTGAAAACTCGAAGGATCGAAATCGGACACAAGATGATGTGAGTTCAGCTACTTGACAGCGATTAGCGTCCACGCTAGGATCGGAGGCGTTGCGTACGGTCAAAATTCCTATAAGAATCAGCTCATCCGCCGATTGAAAGCAGAACATGGGCTGTAGCGGGGCGACGAAAAAAAGAGGCACTACCCAGAGGTACGGAGGCCCAGAGAACCGAAAGGGATCGGTTTATGATGAATGGCTCCCAGATTGAAAATAAGGACTTCAGGGTGCATGCGGCTGTGATCGCCTGGGCGGCACTGAGTTTGACTTGGACAGCCGCCTGTGCCCAGCAATCTAACGGCCAAACGCAGCCAGCATCCGGCAGTGTCGACAGTGCCCCGAGGCGAGCGGCGGCAGTGGAGGCCGTCGATCCGGCCAAAATCGACCAACTTATCGCTCAGCTTGGGGCCAACGAATTTGCCGTGAGAGATGCGGCCACCAAAGCCCTTATCAAGATCGGCGATGAGGCCCTGGAGGCATTGAAGAAGGCGGTCGAAAACGATGACCCGGAGGCCGCCATCAGGGCCAAAATTGCCATGCGGGCCATCCAGGCCGAAACGGCTTCTCGGACACATCGCGTCATCGACTCCGAAGGCAATCCCATCGCGGGCGTAGAGGTCACATTCGCCGACTGCGATCCGCAAACCGGTGAACCGGCGGCGACGGTCTTGGGCCAGGCCACCTCCGACCGGCGCGGCTTCCTGTCGATGAGGATTGATGGCGTCAACATGGTGATGGGCTTCGCCGCCATTTCTCATCCTCAACTCGGCCAGGCAACGATCCCAATGCCACTGCCTTCGAAGGGGCTGCAGACCCTGGCGTTTCCCCTGGTCCCCAAGGGCACGCCGGCGTACGAGCGGGCTCTGAAGGGACAGGTCCTGGATGAAGGCGCTAAACCCGTTGCCCAGGCGATGATTTCCTGTCCCGCGATCCGAATACCTGGGGAGGGCCTCATATCCGCAGATGAACGAAGCTTCGTGCTGACCGACGACCAGGGACAGTTTGTGATTTATCCCGTCGCCCGCGATCAGCGCCGCGAAGAACGGGGGAAACTCATCCCGGAGAATTCCAGATTCCAACTGACGGTTCGGTCGTCGAAGAACTCGGGGCTATTCCCAGCTTCGGTCGAGGCCGCCAACACGCAGCCGGCCAGCATCGTCCTGGAACGGCCGCAGCATGAGCACACGTTCAAGCTGGAAAAGCCCGATGGCACGCTGGCGGGCGGCGAGGATCTGCAGTCGGCTTACGTCACCTATTCCAAGCAGCCCAGGCAGAGATGGGTCGTCTTGGACCGGGGCCTTATTCGAGAAGGGGGCGGGTTCCTACCGGGCTTTTACACAGCTCGCATGGGCAACCTGGAGTATCTACCGTTGGAGGTCAAGGACGACAGTCCTGGAGAACTCGTGTTTCGGCTATCGGCGAGCTGCACCTATCGGGGAAAGATCGTGGACGGCAAGACCGGTATACCAATCGAGGGCGCGTTCGTAATCGCCGAGGCGGCTGTCGCGGAGAACAACTTAGCGGCCTTGACTTATGAGGAGTGGGACAGTCTGGAAAAACTCCCATCTCAGGCTCCGATGGACCTGCCGATTATCGCACGGCTTCAGACACTCTACAGCTTCCACGGGGTGGTCCGGACCGATGCCGAAGGCGGCTACGAGATCACCGGACCTCGCGGCAAGGAGACCTACGCGCTGATCGCCTTTGCTCGCGATCGTCTGCCCTACTCCTGCCGGACCTACAAGCTGAAGATCGGCGAGGATGGCAAGATGCAAGTGCCGGACCTGCCGCTGTACCCGGCCGCGAAAGTGCTGGTGCGTCCGGTGTTCGAAAAAGGCCATATCTCCATCGGGTATTACTGGTCCGTGGAACGCGAGGGTCAGCCGGTCTGGGCGTCTGCCTTCCGCGGGCCCCGCTGGACATCGGACATAGGCTTTGAACGTCTCCACTGGCTGAAAGTGAACGAACAGCAACCGCTTTACGTACCGGCCGGCGTGCAGTTTAAGGTCATGTTCGACACTCCTTACGATGAGCGATGGACGGTGATCAACCCCCAAGTAACTTTGCTTTTGGAGCCCGGACAGACCAAGGATCTGGGCGACCTGAAAATCGTGCCGTCGGCCAAGGTCGAGGCAAGCGTCACGGATGAAAACGGCAAACCGGTGGAAGGCGTGCCTCTGCGGAAGATGCGGGGTGGGCAGGATGAAGGCGATAAAACTTGGAGCGTAGCCCACAACACCGACGCTGAGGGCAAGGCAATCTTCTACGCGCCGGCCGGCTCTTCCGGCAAGATTGCCATCACCGATTTTCCACAGCGAAACGCCGCTGCGGCCAAGGCCGCCAAAGTGACCGTCAACTTCCAGGTGGACAAGGACGGCAAGCAGGTTGAGCCCTGCGCCATCCGCGTGACGGCTGAGCAGATCCAACTGCTGCTGGGCAAATGACCCGGCATGTCCCCGGTTTCGCAGGAGAAGCCGTGGTGCGTTCCGGGTTTCTCCTGGTCTCTTCGGTCTTTCCGGGGCCCGCGTTGCGAACATCGAATTCGGGTCGTTTTTCGGGACAACCGAAAAACGCTTGGGATTACACGACAACGGCAAGAATTGCGATACCGATCTACCACACTCCCAAATGGAGAGGACGACGGCCTCACTGACCTCTCACACGAGCAGGAGCGAGCGTCCGTTTTGCGTTACGGCTCGACCGGCAGGGGTAAATCTTCCGGTGCAACGTCTTTACGCTCAGATCGCCATAAACCACGCGGTAAGTTTT
>JBEKZY010000405.1:0-3764 GCA_049509395.1 Thermoguttaceae bacterium
ATTACCTTGTACGGGGACACGCTGCAAAAAAATCCGGACTGTTGGCTGGCGCACAACAACCTGGGCTGCAGACAATCCCTAGCAGGCCGGCGGCAGGAGGCAATCGAACATTACATGCAAGCTTTGGTCCTGAAACCTGATTATTCCGATGCCCACAACAACCTGGGCGTCGCTTTGCTCGAAACAGGCCGGCCGCTGGATGCGATCGAACATCTCAAGCAAGCACTGAAACTCGACCCTAATTCCTGGGAGGCGCACAATAATTTCAGCAGAGTATTTCTTGACATGGACCAACCGCAAGAAGCAATCGAACATTGCAAGCAAGTACTGAAACTCAAGCCTAATTATCCTCCTGCCCAGAACAACTGGGGCTTGGCTTTAGTAAAAGAGGGCCGATTGCAGGAGGCGATCGAACATTACAATCAGGCCTTGGCGCTTAAGCCCGACTATGCGGAGGGCCATAATAATTTAGCCGCCGCGCTAATCAAAATCGGCCGGTTTCAAGAGGCAATTGAACATTGTGAGCAAGCCATTAGATTAAAATCAGATTATGCCAAAGCCTACAACAACCTGGGAATCGCTCAGGTAAAAATGGGCCAGCCTCTAAAAGCAATTGAATATTATAAACAAACCATAAAACTGAATCCTGATTACGCCGATGCCCACAACAACCTGGGAAGCGCACTTATCCAAATAGGCCGGGTCCAGGAGGCCATCGAACATTGCCGGCAAGTATTGGTAATTAATCCTAATTTCCTTGAAGCCCACAATACCTTAGGCAACGCTTTTCAATCAATCGGTCAATACCAACAAGCCATTGAACACTACGAAGCGGTGTTGAAACTCGACCCGAACTTTTCCCAAGCTTACATCAACTTGGGCATCATACTGAACAAAACAGGCAAAACTCCGGAAGCCATCGAACATTACGAGAAAGCATTGCGCATTAATCCCGATTCCTTTGAAGCCCATAATAACCTGGCCAACGCTTTTAGTTCGATTGGTCAGAACCAACCGGCGATTGAACACTACCGGACGGCATTGCAACTGAATCCGAATTATCCCCAAGTCCACGTCAACCTGGGTAGCACCCTGGTCAAAACAGGCCGGTTTTCGGAGGCCATCGATCATTTCCGCCAGGCCCTGCAACTTGCCCCCGACTCGACTGAGGTCTATTTGTATTTGGCATCGACTTATGCCAAAAATCAGCAATCATCAGAGGCCGTCGATTTCGCGCAAAAGGGCTTGAACCTCGCCCGATTAAAAGGCCAGGCCGCCCTGGCCAGGCAGATTGAAGATTGGTTGAATTCGTATCGTGCCGGCCAATCAGACACTTCCTCGGGACCGCACGATTCCAAATCAGCCACCCCAACGCCTTAAATTCTTTGTTTGAGATTTAAATCCCCCATGTGTTGTATCCGCATGGTTATTGAGTTTCAGAAAAACAATGTCCCCTGAAAAGTCAGAGCCGGGGGGTGTCGCCTGGTAATTCCGGGCCGACACGGCCCGGCTCTGATGGGAAAACGCGACATTTATTACCTGATTGTCAATAATTTGATCTTTTATTTAAAAAATATAAAGCGGATTTGACTTGGAATTTGATATATCTTCACGAACTTTCGGCTTTACCTATTTCCCGGACTAGGGTATCTTTGCGGCATGCATTCATGGTTTTTCCGAATATGTTTTTTCCTTTTTATCGCGACGGGTGTTTGCGCCGTCACGTCCGCCGCGGATTTCCGCGTGGAAAACCGCGTTTATTCGGGCAATAAAAAAGAGCCCGACAGTCAAAGCACCACGTTATTTCATAGAGCATTCGTCTACGATTTTCTGCAAAATCCCGCCGAAACCATCGTATTCGACAAAACCGCCGGACGATTCGTGATCCTCGATGACGTGCGGCAGATTCGCACCGAGCTTGGCACAAAAGAATTGGAAAACTTCACGCAGAACATGAAAGATCGGGCCGTCAAAGTGCAGGATCCTCTCATGCAATTTCTTGCCGATCCGAGTTTTGAAGAACGTTACGACCCGTCCCGCCGTGAATTGATACTGTTTAGCGATTTGGTCAATTACAGGGCTATTGTCACTTCCGCCGACAATGCGGTAGTCTCGCAATACCGGGAATTCTCCGATTGGTACGCACGGTTGAATGCCATTCTTATTTCCGGATCCCGCCCTCCCTTTGCCCGGCTCAAGTTAAACGAAGCCCTGGCCCGGCGCGAAGGCGTCGCCCGAGAGGTCACATTGACCATAACCGTGGTCAAGGACGGAAAAACTCAGCCCGCTACAGTGCACAGCGAACATCTTCTCAGCCTCACGCTGGCCCCCACCGACATGGAGCGCATCGATCGCGCCCGGAAGTCGATGACCGCCTACAAACCGGTTTCTTTCGATCAGTATCGACAGGCCAAATAACGGCGGCTTTCAGGCCCCTGTTTTTCTGGTATAATGTCGTCTGATCGCTAATGTCAATCTACACAGGAGGATAGGTTTATGCCGCGACATGCAAATCGGTTCGCGATATTACTCCTAATATCTCTTTCGATTATTTTCTTTACACTTGCCAACCAATCCATTGCCCAGGTGACCGTCGAAAAAACGCCCAACGGCGCGGTTGTGAAGATCGACGGCCAACTATTCACCGAATACTTGATCGATTCCGGAGGCAAGCCGATCTTGTGGCCCATCATCGGACCCGCCGGCAAACCCATGACCCGGGCCTATCCTATGTCAAAAGACGACCCAAAGGAGAAAACCGACCACCCACACCATCGCTCGATGTGGTTTACGCACGGGAATGTAAACGGCGTTGATTTCTGGACCGAAAAAAAAGGCAATGGCACTATAAAACACCGCGAATTCACCAAAATGGACAGCGGCAAAACCGGCCTGATCGTTACCAATAACGACTGGCTCTTGTCCGATGGAAAACGCCTATGCCAAGATCAGCGCACCCTGCGCTTCGGTGCCGACACGGATTGCCGCTGGATCGATTTCGACATAACTATCCAAGCTTTGGATAAGCCTGTAACATTCGGCGATACAAAAGAAGGCACTTTCGGGCTGCGACTGGCCGAAACCCTTAGCGTGGACGCCAAACAAGGCGGGCAAATCGTCAATAGCAACGGGCTACAAGATAAAGACACTTGGGGGAAGGCTGCCGATTGGGTCGATTGTCACGGTCCACTAGACGGTCAAACGGTCGGGATCGCCATCCTCAATCACCCCGGTAGTTTCGGTTTTCCCACATATTGGCACGTCCGCAGCTATGGACTGTTCGCTGCAAATCCTTTCGGATTGAGAGACTTCAGCGGCGACAAGAAAAAAAACGGTTCTTATACGATCCAACCTGGAGAACGAATTACGCTGCGTTATCGAGTGCTATTTCACCGCGGCGACGAGAAGGTCGGCAAAGTGGCCGAGGCATTTTCGAGCTATGCCAAACAGGAAGAATAGGAAATGTGCTTTATATATAAATCATGATTTTATAGGCAATCTGAGGACTTTAATAAAAAGTTCTTTTAGGCCGCACCGCTGATGCTATTGTAAACGTATCCGATTGACATCTTGCAACTTAGCAATACCAGCTAAGTAGTTTCCTTAATGTCCAGGTTGAAAAGCTTTTAATCCTAAAGCGAATTTTATCCCTCCAAATTGCCGATAGCTTCCAGTATCGGTATTCAACCTAATTTATCTCACCTGTTTGGAGGCCAATATATTTCTCAGTCTCCATATATATCCAGGAGTACATAACCAGATAT
>JBEKZY010000406.1:0-7115 GCA_049509395.1 Thermoguttaceae bacterium
ATGGGACGAACAACAGCATATAGTTTTGGATCATTACCGGTTGGTTCTGGAACAATTCGGAGCGGAAAAGGGCACGGTTCTGATGCGAACCTTGGCATGCCGATACGCCCGAGGCCGCCCGGGCGTGCGGGCGTTCCGCGATCATGTGGCCAGGGTGCAAACGCCCGCGGAGTTTTACGACGTGGTGGAGAAATATTTTCCCGGGCGATAAATGAATAAATGCAGAAATGGTTCCTTTAATCGAACCGTCTCACAGACAATGAGTTGATAGGGCTGGAGTTCTTCCAAATCAGTGTAGCGTTTGGGTAGCACTAGCATCTTGCCAATGCTTGGAAAACGAAACCAACTCACATGTGGCGAGTTTGGGGCCGGCAAAAATCGAACCTGTCGCGGCCCTTGACTTCTTCGGGCGCCTCCCTACTATTTTTTTAGGAGGGTCTATCCTATGAAAAAAAGAAACGCATTCATGCAGGTTGCCGTGGTCCTCGGATTATGGCAAGTTGCATTTGGCGAAGTCTCAGAGCGCGTGGTTGACGTTCCTTCGCGTCCCGGTGTAATCCAAAGGTTCCTCTTTTTAACTCCGGAGAAGCCCAAGGCTGCGGTCATCTTGCTGGCCGGCGGGAATGGACGACTTGGAATATCCCAAGACGGGAGTATTCGGTTTTTGAGCGGCAACTTTCTGGTGCGGGCCCGGCATCTTTTCACAGACAAAGGATTGTCCGTAGCTGTCGTCGATGCGCCTTCCGATCGGCAAGGGCTGACACTCAAAGGATTCCGCCAGACACCCCAACATGTTGCGGACATCAAGGCAGTGATTGCATGGGTTAAACAACAAAGCAGTTTGCCTGTCTGGCTGGTCGGTACGAGTCACGGAACGCAATCCGCGGCATTTGTCGCTACGGAATTGAGCGTCAGCCAGGGTGGTCCTGATGGCCTGGTGTTGACCTCGACGATATTGTTGGATGACAAAGAACGGGCCGTGCCGCAAATGCCCCTGCAAAGACTCGCGATTCCCGTTCTGGTGGTCCACCACGAACAAGACGGCTGCAAGCTTTGCCCGTTCAGCGCGATTTCGGGTCTTATGAGAGAGCTAGACGGCGCGCCCAGAAAAGCACTGATCAGCGTTCAAGGAGGCGATAACCGCGGCGATCCCTGCGAGGCATTCGCCTATCACGGCTTCAATGGCTTGGAAAAGGATGTTGTGGGGAAAATTGCCGATTGGATTTATTCAAAATGAATTTGCAAAGGTTCAGAGTGGCCGTTTGGCTAATCGCAGGGATTGCCCGGGATAATCACAATTTGTCGTAATTTGATCGCCGGAAAAGCCGGTTCCGCAATTTTCTGACATTCCAGCCACGGTTCGTTTCACGGAATGCCCTGGACCTCATGGGATCAAAATGAGTCAAGGCTGCTCTTCCAGCGGCAGCTTGTAACAGGCGGCCTCATCGGCATTTCGGACGAGAAGGTACGGGCCGGACAGGGCGAAGTTGTTCCATGTCAGTCCATCGATCGCCTGAAAACGGCCCAGGACGTTATTCGGACGATCGGGCGCGGCCTCCACCAGGAGAATCTCTCCTTTCTCGGACAGGACAAGCAACAGATCGTTGACCAGCAGGATCTGACCATGCCCATAACGTCCTTGTTTCCATTTGCTCAGGCCGTCGGTCAAATCGACGCATTCTAGAATACCGTCGGAAAGTCCGTAAACGTAGTTCCCGCAAATCGCCACATTGGTAAATTTGGTTTTCAAGACTTTAGAATTTTTCCATACGACTTCGGCAGTAAGATCGTCGCCGGTTCCCGGACCTAGTCGGAGCAGCATGGCCCCCTGACCATATCCCTTGGAAATGAAGACAAGGTTTGGCGGGATGGGTACAACTTGCGAGACGTTTGGATCGGCATTTGTATGACCTTTCCAGGGGTGCTCCCACAAAAGCCTTCCCGTGTTTACATCATGCCCGCTCAATGTGTCTTCGTTGACGGACAGGATTTGTTCGATGCCAGCCAGAGTTGCCGTGGCCGGCGAACTGTAGCTGATTTGCCTGTCTCCTCCTTTCCAGAGCAGAGTGCCTTGGCGCTTGTCGTAGGCTGCCAGGGAGACAAAGCCTCCCCCTTTGCGCCCGCCCACGGGCACGATCACTCGATCGCCAACGACCAGCGGCGAAGCAGCCCTACCCCATGGCACGCCGGCCGCTTCATCCTTAGGCGTTATACCGAATTCCTTTAAAAGGTCTTTTTCCCAAAGGCACTTCCCATTCGACCCGTCGAGGCACACTAGATGGCCTAGGGCGCCAATGGCGTAGACCATGCCCTCGTTGATGGTTGGCGTACTTCGCGGGCCTGTGCCCGCCTCCAGCTTCTCATAACGTGCCGCAGTCGAATTGGCCCACTCGATTTGGCCCGTTTTGAGGCTGTAGCAAGTGACCATTTCCCAGTCGCCCCGCTGCTCCATGGTGACCGCATGCCCATTGACCACGGAGAATCCCGACCAGCCCGCACCGATCTCGTGTCGCCAAACGAGTTCTGGAGGCCGATCCGTCCAATTCCGCGCCAGCCGGACGTGCTCCACCGAAGCGCTACGGCGCGGTCCAAGGAACTGTGGAAAGTCGAACTCGGTCGTCGTGCGAAGATCCACACTCGCCATATCGGCGCCGGCAAGGGCCCCGGCCAACGGAGGCTGCAACCGCTGATCTGGCTTTAACGAAAAGCGATATGCGAAAAAAGGGACTAATTCACCGCTGAGCCGCTCGATCCGAAACAGCACGGCGAAAAGCGACACGGCTGCCACAACGCCTGCAAGCACCAGCAGGCGCGACCGCCAGCCATAGCCGCTGAAGAACAAGAACCAGACCGTTATGGTTGCGACGACAATGACACTAAGGAGCAAGGTGGCGATATTAGCAAATGCGTGATCTCCAAGAATGTCAGTGGCATGTATAAACACTCCCAAAAGGCAGAGCAGCATAAGTTCAGCCAAAACCAACTTGGGCGGAGTGTGGCGTTTGCGACGACGACTGAAAGCATCGGGAGAAGACGATACTTGTTGTGATCCGTTATTGCTCAACATCCATCCTTCAACCGCAATTTGAAATGGGCCGTGGGCAGGCCGCCGGGGCCTGGGAAAACCTTGCCCAACCGGACCACGGTAATGGGATTGGCCTTGAACTTGGCGCACACCCGACTAATCCAACCGTGCATATTATTTATGATCTACGTTGTTTTCAACATCTTTCGCAGGAGATCCTTGCTTATCGCCGGTGCCGATCCAGTCGATGAAACCGGTGCGGATGGCGTTGCAAAGCCGCTCCGCCGCGGCGGTTAGCTTCTCGAATGACAGCGTGGTTTTTGCAGCGCCCTCCCGGCGAATGGCTTCGGCCAATTTGCCTCCCATTTTTTGCAGAGCCGCAATCGCTCGCGAGTGCCCTTCCTCATACCCGTACCAGGCGTCCACGATTTTGCCCTCGCGGTCGATGATGTAATTCAGCGGCACGCCGGAGGCTCGGTAATCCTGAAAAGAGGTTTTTAACGCGGCGTCGGAAGAATCGAGGATGGTGGGGAAGGTAGCGCCGTTATCGCGCATGAAATCCAGGGCGATCTGCTTGTCGTCCGAGGCGTTCAAGCCGAGGATCACCAATTCATGGTCTTTATATTGCAAATAAAGTTCTTGGAGATGACACATCTCCTCGCGGCAGGCCGGTCATCCAGCCCTCCAGATGTAGAGCCAGACGACTTTGTCTCGATAATCCGAGAGCTTTAGGCATCTTCCATTGCGTCCAGCCCTCGGGCGGTTTCCAAGCGAATTGGGTATCGGGGATCTCGCCATTTAAAGTGATTGCCGACCATTCTTCATTTATAATCAAATCGTAACTCACGCGCACGATTTCGTTGAGTTTCCGCGGAAGATGATCGGTTTTGGACAACCAGAGGAACCAGCTTCGCTGGTGTTTCATTATGCTGACTTCGATCTTGTCGCAATCCTCGTCGCCCACCTTCTCCACTCCCATGCCCTTCACGCCGTCGAGATAGGGTTGCAGGGAATCGGTGTATCCGTGGAACGTGCTGGGATCGATAATGGGCATGCTCATTCCGGCGCCAAGGTAACCTACTTCATGGCCGATGGAATGGCCGCCCGGCGGGGCGGGCTTCTTCATGTAAGAACTGAGACGCGTTTTCTGATCCGCCTCGGATTCTTCTCCCCATTGGGGACGCGCTCCCAGCCAATAAATCCAGAGAGTCCGGCCGTCACCGATAAGGATGCCGCCCCTTTTCTCCGGAGCGGACTGCGTTTCATGGCGAAAGTAGTTTTTCAACCACGCGAGGATGTCGCCCTTATTCTGCAATGCGGATTCCGCTTCCACGCGAAAATAATTGGGCTTTTTCAACCACACCCGATATGTGCAATCGCCTAATACCCGGCCTTTCGCTTCCCATGTATAGTGGCTGACATAAGAAAGCGAATCGGCCTTCCGCATGGCCTCGACCATTTGGTTGTAAAGCGCGTGAGCGGCGGGTTCGTCCAGGGAAGAGGCGGCAGTGTCTACATGCAGCGCTTTTTCCATGGCCTTAATGAGCGAAGACTCTTTGACGCCGTCGGGCTTGCTCTCCGTCTTGTCGTCTGTCTTCTTTTCGGCCGCCAATGCATCCTCCATGGCGGCTCCCAGATCAAACACATTGTCCTCGGTAAGCGTAACCTTGATCGGCTCGCCTGTTTTCACTTCTACCGGCAGGCACCAGCAGACGGGCTTTTCCTTGATCCGAACGATCTTGGTCACGATCCATTTCTTACCGGCCAGCCCGCTCGAAGATAGGCTGTTGCCACCCGGCGCCCCGGTAAGCAGGTAGAGCTGATCTCCGGTTACCTCCCGGAAGCCCAAGTCCCAGTTCACCGTCATCTGCACGGATCGTAGCAACTCCTTTTGGGCCTCATTTTTCGCTTGATCAAGCTGTGTTTGATAAAAGCCCTGCGACATTTTTATTCTGGCGCGGAAGCCGGGGACAGGGTCCTTGTCCAGGACGGCCCATTGCAGGGCGGGCGGCGCCAGGTTGGGAGCGTCGAGATTCAAGGTTATTCGCCAGGTCGAGCGCTGTGAGTGTTCGATGTTCTTGTCTTGCGCCAAGCTGCCAAGACTCCCTGCCACAATCGTCAGAACAAAGGCGAAAACCGCCGAGATTCGTGGGATCACGATAAATTCCCTCTTGAACTGCTAAAAAACAGGCGTAAATACGTCGAGGAAGGTTATTCGATTATTTTACTGTTTTGTTTAGTAAAAGCAAGGCCGCGGCGGGCTGTGTAAACACCTCTCGAAAAATGCGGTGCACACTGTCGTATCCTCAAAGCGGAATTTAACACAAGCAAATCGCCTTTGAGCCGAAATTCTCCTGACACTTCCTGCACCACGCGCTTGCGTAGACGTCGGTTGTCGACTTCGAGCAAGCGAGTTGATAAAACAAAGCACCGTTGCTCTAAGCCCCCATTTTATTGCGTGGCAGCCTTCAATCACAATACCCTATCATCCGCCAAAGTATTATCCAATATCCCCTCTGCAGAAATCGATTTGGTTTCCCAACTACACCACATCGCGTGTCATTAAAATCCTTCATTTTTTGACGGTCGTCTCGCCATATCATATCGCGGGCTGATTCTATAGCGGCAGCGATCTTGTTTCACATCTCAGAAATAAGCAACAGTAAAAAAACGTTTCGAGAGCTGGTTTATGGGTATGCCAGTCTCCTTCGCGCCGTGAGTGTTGTCCGTCTCCGGGCCGTCTTCCGCGGGGATGGCGGAGTGTCGCCGTCGCCGCTGCGTTCTCAGTGTTCGCCGAGGCTTTTCGGGGGGGCGACGCCGGGTTTGATCGTGCGCGTGACGCGCTCGAAAACGGGTTCCTCGGCATCGCGGATGTTGAAGTCCTTTTCGGCTGTAAGCGTGATGTCTTGCATCTTGATGTTGGTGATAGGACTGTCGGGCAGGCCGTGAATGATGCCGGCATTGCGCGAGCCTTCAATTGTAATGTGATCGATAAGGATGTTTCGAATTGCAGGAATCTTGGTTGCGTCGCCGCTGAAATTGGGGCGGTTGTTGTCCATGTAGTCGAGTTGGAGGACGATGGCGTTGGCGACGTTCTTCATGGTGATGTCGGTATAGCGCACATTTTCGACAAGGCCGCCGGCCCCGCGCATGGATTTTATGCGAATACCGTTGTCGGCGCCTTCCATGGTGCAGTGCCGGACAAGCATGTTGCTGACGCCGTCGGTGGTCTCGGAACCGATGGAGATGCCGTGGCCGTGCTTGATGGTGTTGTTTTCGATGAGGATGTTCGTGCCGCCCGATTTGATCACGATGTCGTCGTCGCCCGTGTCGATGTCGCAGTCGTGGATCCAGAAATTGCTGCCCGGGCCGGGGTCGATGGCGTCGGTGTTCGGCGCGTTAAACGGCGCGCGGACTTTAACCCGCTCGATGGTAAGGTCGCTCACGCGTTTTGGCACGAGGTGAAACTTCGATGAGTTGGTCAGCGTGATGTCGGCGACCAGCAGGCGGTCGCAGCCGTTGATGACCACGAGGTTCGGGCGGCCATAAATGATGCGGCCGGGCTGGGTCCTCGCGGCGCGCTCGGACCACTCCCACCAATGCTGGCCGCTGCCGTCGATCGTGCCTGGGCCGGTCAGCGCCACGTCGTGGAGATTGTTGCCGGAGATCAGCGGCTTCGGGACGCGGTATGCGGCATTGGCCTCGGCTTGGGTCTTGAAGGTGGACGGATTGGGCAGGCCGAGTTCCTCGAAAGTCTCGGGGGCTTTGATGACTGCGCCGGCGTCAAGATGAAGGTCAAGCTTGGAACAAATCGCAAACGGCGCAGTGAGGAAGACGCCCTTGGTGACAACGAGTTTTCCGCCGCCTGCTTCCTTGACGGCGGCGACGGCTTTGGCGAACGCTTCGGTGTTAAGCGTCTTGCCATCGCCGACGGCGCCAAAATCGGCAAGGTTGAACATGCGGTCCGGAATATCCGGCAGCGCGGGTTTTACGTTCTCGGCGGCGGAGACATCTACGGCGAAGGGGCGCTCTTGCCCTGGGAGTGGAAACGACACGGCAAACAATCCAAAAATCATGATGGGTAGCAGAA
>JBEKZY010000407.1:0-3738 GCA_049509395.1 Thermoguttaceae bacterium
CGATCAGTCGAAAACCCATATCGCAGTGACGCAAACCGATCAAAACGGCGAATATTTCTTCACCGACCTGAAGCCGGGCACTTATGGCACGGAAGAAGCCCAGCCGGCCGGATACTTTGAAGGCGCCGATTTCGTGGGATCGGTAGGCGGAAACCTCGACGGCGTGGACCGCATTATCGACGTCCAGCTCGGCCCGGGCGTAAATGGAGAGCATTACGACTACTCGGAGCTTTTGCCGGCGAAGATATCGGGCTACGTCTTCCAGGACGGACCTGCCATCGATGTTAAAAAAGGCGATCCCCTGCCAGATATCACCTCGTTGCGCGACGGCAAGCTTACGCCGGACGATACCCGCCTTTCCGGCATTGTGATGCAATTGTGCGACGGCAGCGGTTACCCGATGCAAGACGCGCATGGCAATCCCATCACCACCATGACCGATGCCAACGGTTATTACGAATTCGCCGGACTCCAGCCCGGCGATTATTCGGTGCTGGCTAAAGTACCCGACGGTTATATTCCGGGCGTCGATACGGCGGGAAGCAAGGGCGGCGTGGTGGTCAACCGTTACGCGAAACTCGACGCATTATTCCTCAGCACCTTGGCCGTAAATACGCAAGGCGACGCCATCGTGAAGATCGCGGTCAACTCGGGCGACGCGGCCGTGCAGAACAACTTCAGCGTGGTGAAGATTGAAACGCCGCCGGACGGCCCGCCGATTTTCCCCAATCCGCCCATCCCCACCCCGTTCCCGCCGCTTACGCCTATAGTGCCCGACTATTTGCGTTATGGCGTATCTTACATGTTGCCGCCGATCATCATGCCGCAACAACTCACCGGCGGATCGGGCGGGCCACCGGGTTATACCTGGCATTTAAGTGTCATCGACGGCGGCCAGCCCCGCAACCTGCAAAACGGCGAATTCGCCGCCGACGGTCAGACCCAACTCTTCGACCCAGCTTCCTGGACCGGCGCCGACCTGAATCAAGGCGGTATTTGGATCATCGCCGACGCCAACGGCGTGCCCGTGAAACAATTTCGCTTCGGCCTGCGCGGGGCAACGCCCGTTACCGGCGACTGGAACGGCGACGGCGTGACCAAAATCGGCGTGTTCATCGACGGCCTGTGGTTCTTGGACCTCGACGGCAACGGCGTTTGGGATGAAAACGACCTGTGGGTGAAACTCGGCCAACCGGGCGACCGGCCCGTAACCGGCGATTGGGACGGCGACGGCAAGACCGATATCGGCATCTTCGGACCCAGTTGGTTCGGCGATCCCAAGGCCCTACTTGCCGAACCCGGCCTGCCCGACGTGCAAAATCCCATTAAAAATCGCTACAAAAACATGCCGCCCGAACCCGAGGACGCGACCATCGGCTGGCGGACCATGAAGCGCACTTCGGCCGGCAATTTGCGATCCGATCTGATCGATCACGTATTCCGCTACGGCACCGAGGGCGACGTGCCCGTGATCGGCGACTGGAACGGCGACGGCGTTTACACCGTGGGCATCTTCCGCAACGGCACCTGGTTCCTGGACATGGACGGCGACGGGCGCTGGAGCCCCGGCGACGTTGTCGTCGAATTCGGCCAGGAAGGCGATATCCCCGTGGTCGGCGATTGGACCGGCGACGGCATCACAAAACTCGGCGTGTATCGCAACGGCACATTCTATCTAGACACTAACAATAACCACGTGCTTGACGCCACCGACAAGGTTTTCGCCCTGGGCAGCCCCGGCGACAAACCCTTTGCCGGCGACTTCACCGGCAGCGGCGTGGATACCGTGGGCGTATATCACGACGGCGGATCTGCTGAAACTGTTTCAGTGCCGCAACCCGTACCCACGCCGGCGCCCGTTCCCGCGGGGAAATAAGTAAGGGCTGGGCAATTCAATTGCCCAGTTGCACTACCACACCCATACCCGCCGGGAAATAGCATCCGGTGGATCGTGGACATTATTTAGCCCGCCGTGAATACACGGTGGGTTTTTTTATGTGACCACGTTCCGCTTCCTGCCGGCCAGAAATGCGCGGATGTTTTCCACGACTTCGTCGAGCAGACGTTTTCGGGCGGCCTTTGTGGCCCAGGCGTTGTGCGGCGTGATATAACAGTTTTTCGCCTTTAGCAGCGGATGATCGGGCGGCGGCGGCTCGTTGGCCAGCACGTCCAAACCCGCCCCGGCTATTTGCCCGGAGTTCAGTGCGTCGGCCAAAGCCTGTTCGTCCACCAGCGGTCCGCGGCTGGTATTAATCAGGAATGCCGTCGGCTTCATCTGCCCTAACCGATCGGCATTTACCAAATGCCGGTTTGAATCGGTAAGCGGACAGTGCAGACTAATCGCGTCGCTAATGCGGAATATCGTATCCAGGTCAACCATTTGCACATCGGCCGACAGGTTTTGCTGCGGCATGGGATCGTATGCCATCACTTTCATGCCGAAGGCCAGCCCGGCTTGCGCCATTGCCCGGCCGATCTGTCCGAAACCTATCAATCCCAGCGTCAGGCCGTCCAGTTCAACCAGCGGATAGTCCCAATAGCAAAAATCCGGCGAACTCGACCAACGCCCGGCCGCGACGCCCTGGCTGTGTTCGGCCACGTGCATCGCCAGGTTTAACAGGTGTGCAAAGGCCGCTTGTATGACCGACATGGTGCCGTAACTGGGCACGTTGGTTACGACGATATTTCGTCGAGCGGCTGCATCCGTGTCCACAACGTTGTAGCCCGTCGCCAGCACGCCGACATATTTTAATTCCGGAAGCTGATCCAGTGTTTCCCGCATCAAAAGAGTTTTATTTGTAAGCACGATCTGCGCCCCTGCCGCCCGGGCTATAATCTGGTCGTCAGGCGTGCGATCGTAAATCACACAATCGCCCAGTTTTTCCAGTCCGACCCAGCTCAAATCGCCCGGATTGAGTGTGTAACCATCGAAAACCACAATCCGCATTGTTGATACTCCTAATACTTACACCTCAAAATATCCTGCGGAGGAGATATTTGCAACAACTAGCCATATTGCATTCTATTTACCCTCTAGAGTACAATTCAAGCATGAACTTAAACGGAGAATCAAGTATGAAGAGCAAAGTATCAAGCTTGAAATTGCCTATACCAGACGAATGGCTTGAAGGAGTGGACGAGGTTGAGATTCACCGGGAAAAAGGCGCCATTATCATCGTTCCTGTGCGCGAAGAAGACCCGATCCATACCCTGGGGAGTCAACCAGTCAGCTTGGGATTGACCGATGCTTCAACCAACCATGACGCCTATCTGTAAAATTCATGCAGCCGCTATTTTTGGACACGAGTTATCTGTTGGCATTGGAATTGGCCGATGATGGCAATCATGGCGTGGCGATTAAACACTGGAGTGAAATCGTCGCAAACCTTCCGCCCTTGATTACCACCTCTTATATCTTTTCCGAGTTGGTAACATTCTTCAACAGCCGTGGATTACACGACAAAGCCATCAAATTCGGCCGTTCACTCCTTCGGAGTCAATCGGTAACCTTGATTCATGTTGACGAAACGCTCTTTCATCAAGGGTGGATTTACTTTGAAAAACATCGCGATAAAAAATACTCCCTAACTGACGGTATTTCGTTCTTGGTCATGCAAAAGAACTCCATTACTGATGCTTTGACTTTTGATAAACACTTTGATCAAGCGGGCTTCAGGACGATCCCAAGCTAATATTGTGGGCATTGTCTACCCAATGTCTTTGTTATCTTTACCATGA
>JBEKZY010000408.1:0-3736 GCA_049509395.1 Thermoguttaceae bacterium
AAGGCACCACAAGAGCACGAGAAAGGCCGATGCCAGTTGCAGGATTTTGTATCCGCATTGCGAAACGGACGGCCAAATATTTTCCCAGATGGTCCAGGCATCGCGATACCCAGCCCAGCGGCTTTGGTTCTGTACGAACAGGCTGGAATACCACTCTTGATATTGCCCTGCGACCACGTTAAAGGGCCGGGTCAAAAACGGCAGCAGCGCCAGCGCGGCGGTGAAAACAACAAAACGCCAGGAAAGTTGCCGCGGCCAGCAGGCCATCAGCAAAAGCACCACTGCTATCGGCCAGATTTTGATGAACACGGGCAGGGTCAAGAGAAAGGAAGCGATCCACCAACGATTGTATTTGATGGCCACTGCGGCGAGGATTACAAATGCCAGCAATAGCGAATTGACTTGCCCGGACCAGAGGCCCGACATCGACCCGAATGCCGTCAGCCCCAGAAACAAGGCTTCGCGGCGCGGGGGCCACGCGCCTGGCAGGATTTCGCGCACCAAAAGGCGCAGGGCGAAAAGGCTTACGGCAATGTTAAAAACGCCCCACAGGCTCGCTCCCAGCCAATCGGGCAGCAGTGAAAACGGCGTGAACACGATGGCAAAAGTGGGCGAATACCGAAAGATGTCGACCAATTCGAAATATTTAGCGTGCAACGGCTGGTCGGCCCACCAATGACGCGAACTCCAGGCATACTGAACATAGACCGAATGTTCGCCTTTCTGCACAATGGATTTCACGCACACCGCCGCGGCCAGGGCGATCCACAGAATGATCGCCAGGCGAATCCAGCGGGTGTCATCCAGGAGGAGGCTTGTTTTACTTTGTGAAACCGATGTGCCGTCCATATTTTCCATGATTATAGTAGAAAAGAAGTTGCAACTATTTATAGTCGATTAAAAGATTTCCGACCTTTTTTTCGCTTTTTTTTCTGAACTTCTTACCACGACATGGGGGGATTGTATGAAAAAAGGCCGCTTTCGTCAAGGCTGTTCCACGTGGCAGGATACTTGCCGGAACCGATCTGGCCGACGACAATCTTAACTATGTCATCTTCTCCTGATATAGATGCGGAAACGGCCATTAATCGCAGGGATATTCCTCGCTACCGGCCCTTGCTGATCGTGCTAGTGGCGGCGAGCGCGGGAATAGCGGCCGATAGTTATTGGCCCCAAAGTTTCGCGACGTGGTTGACGGCCGTTCTGCTAACTCTGGGCATTTGGCATCTGTCGGCAAGACGGGGGCATCATCGGACGGCAGCCGGTTTGATTTTTTTGGCAATCCTGTCGGTGGCAGGCGCGTGGCACCATTGCCAATGGAATCTGTTTGACGAGAACGATTTGGGCAATTACACCGCGGCAAAAAAACAGCCCGTGGCCCTGGAAGCAATTGCCTTGACCGCGCCCCGGCAGTTGCCTCCGCCCGAGCACAGTCTTATGCAATCGCTGCGTTCCGATCCGAGCTACCGGTTGGAGATTTCCGCCGTGGCGATTCGCGACTGCGATAAATGGAAACCTGTTTCAGGCCGTGTATTGCTTTTGATCCAAGGCGACATGCCGGCGATCGAGGTGGGCGACCGAATCCGCATTTTCGGCGATTTATCCGCTCCTTCGCCGGCCCACAACCCGGGCGAGTTCGACCGCGCCGCATTTCTGCGATCTCACAGGATCAGGTCCCAAATCCAATCGCAGACCCAGTGCATTTCGATAGTTCAGTCCGGCAGCCGCTGGAATTTATCGCGCTGGCTGGAAGGCGTGCGCACAAGCGCGGAGGGGCTTTTCCAGCAGCATCTTGATCCCAGCCAGGCGGAACTTGCCTCGGCCGTTTTTCTGGGCGAGCGCGAACAAATCGATTCCCAGCGGAACGAAGCATTTATGGCCACCGGGACCGTCCACGTCTTGGCGATCTCCGGCCTGCACGTAGGCATATTGGCCGGGGCATTGTTCTGGATTATGCGCAAGACACGGATTCCACGCGTTTGGGGTTTGATCCTTGTAGCTTTGATCACGGGCCTTTACGCTTTAATGGTCGACGTTCACCCGCCGGTGGTGCGGGCGACAGTATTGGTATTGGTGATTTGCTTGTCGATGTGCCTTAGACGCCCGGCCTTGAGTTTCAATTCACTAGCGGCAGCGGCATTGGTGGTGTTGGCCATAAATCCATCCGATCTGTTCAACGTCGGCGCTCAACTTTCGTTTCTTTCAGTAGCGGTAATAATGTGGTTCTTACCGTATTGGCCGGGGGTAATTGGAGTGAATGATCGACTGCAAAAAATGGCTTATAAACACATGAATTGGTTAGCGCAAAGCCGGTGGAAATTGTTTCATTCCTTGTTGTACTTGATGTTTATCGGGGGCATGATCTGGGTGATAACTCAGCCGCTGATCGCGGCCCGCTTCCACATGTTCTCGCCGGTCGCACTGGTGCTGAATCCTTTGCTTTGGCTGCCTATTACATGGGGATTGCTCAGCGGCTTCGTCTTTTTGTTTACCGCGGCTATAGTGCCGCCTCTGGCGGGCGTGGCGGCCTTTTGCTGCAACTCAACCCTTTGGCTATTGGAAAAAGCAATAGATCTCGCTTCGGCCGTGCCGGGCAGTCATTTTTGGGTGTCGGGGCCGGGCAATTGGTGGCTTGCGGGCTTTTACGGCGGCCTGGCCGTGTTGGCCGTTATTCCCATGGTTAGGCCGCGGCCGCGCTGGTGCTTTGCACTCCTGGCCGGTTGGACCGCCCTGGGTTTGACTGTCTCATACCTTCCGCACGATTCCAATCGTTTGCACTGCACGTTCCTTTCGGTAGGGCATGGTTCTGCCGCGGTCTTGGAATTGCCATCCGGCCAAACACTGCTTTACGACGCGGGCCAGTTTGGCGCGCCCGAGCGAGCGGCGCGGATTATCACCGAATATCTCTGGTCGCGGGGCATTACCCGCATCGACACGGTTGTGGTTTCGCATCCGGACATCGACCATTACAACGCCCTGCCCGAGGTGCTGGAAAAATGCTCGGTAGGCGAGATCTGTGTTTCGCCGGTGATGTTCGAGAAACAGTCGCCGGCCTTGAAGGAATTACAATCGGCGTTCGCTGCCGCCCATGTGCCGGTGCGTGAAATTCGCGCGGGCGACCGGCTCGAAGGCGGGGCGAATTGCCTCCTGGAAGTGCTGCATCCTCCACAAAACGGCGTCCCGGGCAATGATAATGCCAACAGCGTTGTACTCATGGTGGAATATTGCGGCCAGCGGATTATTTTGCCGGGCGACCTGGAATCGCCGGGACTGGATAGACTTCTGGCCCAGCAGCCTGAGCACTGCGACGTGCTTTTGGCCCCGCACCACGGCAGCCGGCAGAGCAACTCGCCCGGCCTGGCCGCCTGGGCCCGGCCCGCTTGGGTCGTATTCAGCGGAGACGGCCGCTGGACCCTGCCGGAAATCGACGCCACATACCAGGCCGTGGGCGGACAAACGGTCCACACCTTCCTTGCCGGAGCAGTGGAAGTGACTATCGATAAAAACGGCACTAAAGTGGAAACGTTTTTGGAACAAAATGGTAAAGATGAATAAAGAATGATTAACTTCCTCATCCTTCATCCTTCATCCCTCATCCTTCATCCTTTAGATCACCCAATCGGCCTGATCAAAGTGTTCGCCGCGCATGCGGAGTTTGGGGCTTTCCATAATTACCGTGGTATGCGGAGGCACGGAGGCGGTGAGCCACACGCTGGAGCCGATCACGGAATGGTGC
>JBEKZY010000409.1:0-3733 GCA_049509395.1 Thermoguttaceae bacterium
TTCGCCCGTATCGCGGCCCAGCATGCGCATGGCGGCTTTGATGGGGATGGGATTGGTTGCCAGACCGAGCATGTCGCGGCAGATGTGGAAGAGTTTATGATGCCATTGCCGGGCTTCGGCCATATCGTTGCGCTCGAAGGCCCGAATCATGAGCATCACGTCTTTTGGTATGATGTTGCCAACCACGGATATCACGCCCCGGCCGCCGATCGACAAAAGCGGCAGCGTCAGGCTGTCGTCGCCGCTTAAGACCGTCAGATCGGTGCTGTTGATGATCTGCGAGGCCTGATCCATCGAGCCGGTCGCCTCCTTGACCATGGTGATATTGGGCAGTTCGGCCATGCGGGTGATTGTATCGGGCTCGATATTCTTGCCCGTGCGACTTGGTATGTTGTACACGCAAATCGGTATTTCCACGGACTGCGCCAGGACCTTGAAATGTTGATAAAAACCCTCTTGGGTGGGCTTATTGTAATAGGGTGCCACTATTAAGACGGCGTCTGCGCCGGTATTGGCCGCCCAGCGCGTCAGGTGCAAGGCTTCGTCGGTGCTATTGGATCCTGTGCCGGGCATAACCTTGATTCTGCCCGCGGCCGCTTCGATTACGGCGGAGATTACCCGTTCGTGTTCCGGGTGCGAGAGGGTGGGCGATTCGCCCGTAGTACCCGCCGGGCATAGGCAAGTCGTGCCCGCGGCTATTTGAAACTCCACTTGCTGTTGCAAGGCCTCGAGATCCACCTGGCCATTGCTAAACGGCGTGGTCAAGGCCACCGAAAGACCGGCGAATTCTTCACTGCGTGTTGTCATGGGATAAATACTTTGAAAAAGGCATTTTTTTTAATTGTGATGCGGGCGTTTGTGGTGTGGGCGTCTCGCCTGCTATCAGAACAGCCGAGACGGCCGCATTGCAATAGTTACGGCTACATTACAAGTTGTTTCATTTCCCGCACGGCTTCCTGAAATCCGATCATGACCGCACGGGCGACGATGCTGTGGCCGATATTCAATTCGTGCATTCCTTCAATCGCGGCAACGGGGCGGACATTGTGGTAATTCAGGCCATGGCCTGCGTGCAGCGCCATGCCCGACTGCCGAATCATGGCGCCGATGGTTTCCAGTTTTTCCAGTTGCTTTTGTCGTGTAGCGCCTGGCCGGGATTCGGCGTATTGACCGGTGTGGAGTTCCACGGCATCGGTCTTCAATCGGGCCGCTTCTTCGATTTGCCGCGATTCAGGGTCCAGGAATAGACTGACTGAAATACCGGCGTCCTGTAGGCGGTGAATCGCGTCGGCGGCTCGCATTTTATGCGTGATAATGTCCAGCCCGCCTTCAGTGGTGATTTCTTCACGGCGTTCGGGCACCAGTGTGGCCTGATCGGGTTTGACGCTTAAGGCGATCTTTATTATCTCCTCGTTGCATGCCATTTCCAGGTTAAGTTTTACGGTAACCGTTTCGCGAAGGATTCGCAAGTCGCGGTCGTTAATGTGGCGCCGGTCCTCGCGTAGATGCAGGGTAATGCAGTCGGCTCCTCCCAGTTCCGCCAAAGCCGCCGCCCAAACCGGATCCGGTTCATAAGTCCGCCGGGCTTGGCGAATTGTGGCTATATGGTCGATATTGACACCAAGTTCAGGCATGGCAACTCATCTATTAGGGGGGCCTTGATCGCATCGATTCCATCGACCCGCAAACTAAGCCGTTTGCATCGTTTTTTTATTATCAAGCTGAAAGCGCCATTTGCAAACCGGGATTATAACTTCACGTTTTTTTCCGGCAAGCTATGAGTTTTACTCGGATAATATCAAATTTGGCGAATTACAGGATTTTGGAGGCAGGGGTGATGAACTTTAGTCTGCCATTGAATGTCGTTTTTCGGGCTGATTTTCGCATTTGCTTATGATTTTAAGATAGACTTTTTTGTAGATTCCCTTTCGGGTTTTTCGTTTAACCTTATTGGCAGGGCGATTTATCGGAAAGGGGATTTTACCGGATTTCACGTCGTTCCGGGGCAAATCTCTTTACCACAGGGGGTACGACAATGACATGCCAAGAGCTGGCGAAATCTATTGAAAAATTGCAGCCCAAGGCTATGCCGCACGAGGTCGCTCGGCTTTGTTTGCTTTTGAGCAATTATGTTGACGACCTTGACGAACTAAAAGACGAGGAACGTCTCGCGCAGGAATGGCAGGATATGCAAGTCCGGCTCCAGGCGGTTACCGACCAGCACGCCGCCATGACGGCCGATCTTGAACACTTGTCGCGCACCAATCCCGAGATGCTGACATTCGATCAGATTATGGTTCTGATCCGAGCCATCAAGGTGCAAAGTCAAGTGGTGCAACTTTACATGGGCCAGACCGCATTGAAACTCTAACTCCCGAATCCTCAAGTCGGCTTTCCTTTTCCTATCAGCCAGAGCAGAATGGGAGCTGCCACGTAGATCGAACTATAGGTACCGGTTATCACGCCCACGATCAAGGCGAAAGACAGGCCGCGCAAGGCCTGCCCGGCGAAAAAGTATAGCACCACCACCACCATGAATACCGTTAATGAAGTAAGCAGCGTCCGGCTTAGCGTCTGGTTGGTGCTCAGGTTTACCATTTCGGCGGTCATGTTCGGGTCCTTGCCGCGGACCTCGCGGATGCGGTCGAAAACCACGATCGTATCGTTCACCGAATAACCGATGATGGTCAAAAATGCGGCGATAATCGGCAAATTGATCTTGAAGGGATCGATATACAGCCATCCGAAATAAGGCGCCAGGTAATAGCTGAAGGCGATGGCGCCGAGCATTACCAGAACGTCGTGAACCAAGGCTATCACGGCCGCCAGTCCGAAAGCCACGCCCTGGAATCGAATCCAAAGATAAAGGATAATCAGCACCCAGCTTGCCAACAGCGCGTATATGGCCTGATACCTGGTGTTGACAGCCACCGCGCCGCCGATGGTATTTGAGGCCGGGAAGTAAGGCGCTTCGCCGAGTTTCTGTTTCACGGAATTGAAAACCGCCTCGGCCTTTTCCGGTGGCAAACCGATTTTTACAGTCCAATCCTGGTAAGGCGTCTTGCTTCCCTCCTCGAAAGTTTTGCCGGTTGGCTTGATATCCAGGGGGATATTCTTCTCCTCGATCTTTAAATCCTGCAGTGCTTCTTTCAAGAGATCTTCCACGCTTTGGTGGTCGATTTTTTGAGTGAAACTGATTTGGCCCTCTGCACCGCCTGAAAAAAGGTCGGCAATCTGCGCTGCCGTCTTTTCTTCGCCGGAGATGGTTTCCTCGGCGGGCATTTTTTCCGCGGGCTTTTCCTGGCCCGGTTTTTTCTCGGCCGGCGGTTCCGCAAGCGGAGGCTTTTCTTCCGGTTTTTCTTTGGACGCGGCGGGTGTGTTATTGGGCTGAGACGCTTGGGCGGGCTTTTCCCCAGCGGGCTGGGACGATGGTTTTGCCTGTTCGCTTGACGCGGCTGCGGGCGGCACGGCGGCAGGCGCCTCGACCTGCCCGAATATCAAGGGAATCGCAGTTGCCATCGCCATCAGGCTACGGGACCTCAAAATGCGGCGGGATTGCTTTTTCTGGCCGGATTCATCGGGTTTGGCGGGCACGGCGGGCGGCTCGGCCGGGATCGCGGCCGGCTCGATCTTTTCGGCCGGCTTTTCACGAGAGGTTTCCTCCTTGGGCGGCTCTTTTTCCGGTTTGGCGGCCCCAATTGGAGAAATTTCCTTTATTTCCATCTCGTTGACA
>JBEKZY010000041.1:0-22339 GCA_049509395.1 Thermoguttaceae bacterium
CAACCAAATGGCCGCAGGATGGGCGGACCATCTTAAAGGCCGCACAAGCGAGCCGTATTCCGCCGGCCGTAATTGGACGGAGTTCAATATCCTTGGCTGTGTTCCTCGGAGTCACAACCATCGACTGTTTTTGGAGCCCGCAAAATAACCGTTTGCCGTATCGATCCAATTCTGACATTGTTCTTGATGCTGTTATAAAAAGCCAAATGCTGTAAAATAGAGGAGGGTGTACTGGACGACATTGTGCGATATTTCCCTGTTTTCTAGCAGTTGCGACTGACAAGTCTAATACGATACACCGAATATTATGTTCGCCTGGCACAAAAATCAGCGCAGACAAAAATTACTGGCCATGCCGTTTCCCGCGACCTGGCTTGAGTATCTCGCCGACAACGTTAGGCATTATCCGCTGCTTGAGCCGTCGAAGCAGGCGGTAGTGCAGGCGGTAGTGCGTGTTTTTGCGGCGGAAAAGCATTGGGACGGCGGCGATGGGGGGTTTACCATTACCGACGAGATGAAGGCGACGGTTGCCGGCCAGGCTGCTTTGCTCGTACTGGGACTCGACGAGCCATACTATTTCGATCGGGTGAAATCGATAATTCTCTATCCCCGCACATTTACAAATTCATTTCGGCTTTATCGAGATTTTGCAATCGTGCCGAAGAGAATGTCCCTGGCCGGACAGTCGTGGCGCCATAGCCCGATCATTTTATCGTGGCGAGACGTGCTTCAATGCGGGCGCAATGCGGGCAATGGGATGAATGTCGTGGTACACGAATTCGCGCACCACTTAGATGGGCTTGACGGCGAAGTTGACGGCACGCCTCCGCTTGCCGGCGAACAGGAAAAAATATGGTATCGGGTCACAGAGGCCGAATATCTGCGGCTGGTGGGCAGCGCGCGCCGTGGCGAGGTCACCTTGCTGAATCACTATGGCGCCAAGAACCGCGCCGAGTTTTTCGCCATTGCGAGCGAATGTTTTTTCGAGCAACCGCTGGCCATGCGGCGGCAGCACCCGGAACTCTACAACATATTGCGGGACTTCTATCGGCAAGATCCCGCCCAATGGTTGCCCGACGCCCGCATTTCGCCAAGTTCCGTCCGATGCGGTTCGGCAGGCGACACAGAAATGGATCCCCAGCAGTTGCAGTCCGCCACTCCGGACGATCTATTCACACTTAGCGTTACCTATTTGAACGAGGAGCGGTACGACCTGGCCGAACGGGCGGCCTCCCGCGCGATCCAACTCGACGCGTCAGACGGCGAATTATATCAACAACGAGCCCTGGCGCGAGTGCATCTGGGCATGTTTGCAGACGCCTTGAAAGATTGTGAAGAGGCGCTGCGCCTCGATCCGAGCGATCTGGAGGCTCGATGCATACGCGGCGCTGCGCATGTCGGACTGAAATACTACGAACAAGCAATGGACGACCTCGATTGCGTGCTGCAGGCAACTCGTGATAACGCCAATGCCTACTATTATCGCGGCTTAGCCTGGGCGGGCATGGGACAATTTGAGCGAGCGGCGTCGGATTTTTCGATGTCGCTCATCAAGCGACCGCTGGTAGCCGATGCATATTATCAGCGGGGACTGGCCAGGCAAAAACTTGGCCATATTGAAGAAACGGAAGCCGATCTGCAAAAGGCGTTTCAACTCGATCCCGAAGTGGATCGCCCGCCGTGGTTACGAAGGTTGCATTAGTTCTGAATGAAAACAACAGTTGAAAATCGTGGTTTACAGCGAAGATGCTGAAGGTGAAAGATTACGCCAGGATACGTCGGGCCCATGGGGACGGGATGACAATTCGCTCTCTTGGCGCGCCCGCCAGTTCAAAGTCTTTGCCGAATCGAAATTGCACGGATTGCCATCGAAAACATATTGCTATCTGAGCCGGGGCACCGAAATCAGGAACTAACTAAACCTTTCCGGCGGAAATCCCTCCTCACACAGAATATTTCGCACGGATCGAACGACATCGGCAAGCGCCTGCTCGATGGCCGGGGTCAATTCGGTCGCACCCTCGCGGATTTCGGCGATGGAAACAGTGATCAGATACATTACCGGAAGCGGTCCTAAGAGCGCGGCCGTTTCGATGAGGTCACGCAGGCCCACGTCGTGTGCGGCAAGGGTGCGAGGATAGTCGCTTAGGAATTGCGGCTTGATGATTGTAACCTTTCCGGGGTCGCGGCCGTCCATGACTGCGTCGATAAGGATGACGGTTGGATAATCGCTCAGGTATGAGAGCAGGTTGAATCCGCCCGTCCCGCCGTCGACCAGTTCCACTCCGGCCGGCCAGGTCTGTTCCTGCAGGATACGAATGGCGTGGACGCCGAGGCCTTCGTCGCCCATGAGCAGATTGCCGATGCCCAGGATCAACACGCGCGGACTGGGCTCCATGTGGTTTCCTTTGCCGGGCGAAGCGGCATCTTAGTTGTCCCCTCTCCCGACCAACCTTCGGTCGGTGCCCGGAGAGGGGCCGGGGGTGAGGGGCATCGGCAAAATCTCATAGGAAAATATTTGGATTTCTTTTCTTCAGCCCTCACCCTAACCCTCTCCCAAAGGGAGAGGGGACTATATTTTAGAATTTCAGAACACCCTTTTATTCGGACGATGGCGGTTGTTTTTCGATGAATTTCCAGCCGCCCACCATCGAGGAAGCCACCCCGCGCCCCTCGACGTAATCGTGATAACAAACCAGGTACACGTGCACCATTGCAAAGACGATGAAAAACCACATCATCATGTGGTGCCACTGTCGCACGGCAAAATCGCCGCCCATCAGGGGAACGATCCAGGCGAACAACTGCGGGAACCAGCTCTTGCTCATGGCGGCGTACATCCCGAATCCCGTGACGGCCTGAAACAGAAATGCCAGGAACATGAAAAAGTACGTCAGGCCGGCCAGGGCGTTGTGTCCGGCGGAAGTCAACGGCTGCCGCAGGACTTGCAGGATATCGACCTTTAGCACGGCGATTATCTCGCGCCACTTTGCCCGCCGCACTAAAATGAAGTTGTCCCATCTGGCGTAACGATTTCCCACAAATCCCCAATACAATCGAAAAAGGAAATTGAAAAAGAACACGAAAGCGGCGACAAAGTGGCAGAAACGCAGGGTTCCGAACCAGTAACTGTCATAGGCTTCCGATGCGCTTTGAATCGCCGGAGGGTTGCCGATAAGGTAGCCCGTGACAGCCAGCACCACGACGCTGGCAAAATTGATCCAGTGATAAAACCGGACCGGCAACTCCCAAACGTAAATGCGTTGAATGGGAAGGGGATTCATGCGGATCTCCTAATCGAAATTGACTTTGTGGATGTGCCGGCCGCCGGGGTCGTAGAGGTGCACGGCGCAGGCCAGGCAGGGATCGAACGAATGGATGGTCCGCAGCATCTCCAGCGGCTGATCGGGAATCGCCACCGGCGTACCCAGCAGCGCGGACTCGTACGAAGACAGTTGTCCCTGGCTGTCGCGCGGCGATGCGTTCCAAGTGGACGGCACCACCAGTTGATAATTGTCTATCATGCGGTCTTTTATCACGATCCAGTGGGCCAATGCGCCGCGGGGCGCCTCGCTCAGGCCGACGCCTTTTATCACTCCCGCGGGCCACGTCGCCGGGTCCCATCGCGAGCCGTCGAACATCCGCGAATCGCCATTCTTGATGTTGCTGAGCAGTTGGGCGTGAAATTCCTTGGCCCAACGCGCGATAAGCTTTGTTTCCAGACCGCGCGCGGCGGTGCGCCCCAGCGTGGAGAACAAGGCCGTGATGGGCACGTCCAGCGCCTTCAGCACGGCGTCGACCTCCTCCTTCACTTCGCCCGAGCCGGAGGCATAGGCCACCAGCAAGCGGGCCAGCGGACCAACCTCCATGGGATTGTTCTTCCATCGCGGAGTCTTTAGCCAACTGTACTTGGCGTCCACGTCAAGATGATCGTAGGGCGGGCGCGGTCCGGTGTATTTCAAATTCGTTTCGCCATCCCAGGGATGCTTGCCTTCGGCGTCCCCGCCCGAATACTCGTACCACGAGCGGGCGACGTACTCCTGAACCTGAGCGGGATCGCGCCCGTCGATTTCGTAAACCTTGCTCAGATCGCGGCCGAGTATGGCGCCGCGGGGAAATTTGAACTTGGACGGATCGCCGTAGCCGTTGGCGGGAAGATCGCCGTAGACCAGGTAATTCGAGAGTCCGCCGCCTATGGACGCCCAATCCTTGTAAAATCCGGCCACGGCAAGGAGATCGGGAATGTAGACCTTTTCCACGAAATCCCGGGCCTGGTCCAGAAGCGTGCCCACGTAAGCCAGCCGATCGGAGTTCAGCGCGTTGGCCTCGTCGATATTGATCGCGCACGGCATCCCGCCGACCAGGTAGTTAGGATGCGGATTTTTTCCGCCGAAGATCGTGTGGATCTTGACGACTTCTTTTTGCCACTCCAGGGCCTCGAGATAATGGGCCACGGCCAATAAATTCACTTCCGGGGGCAACTTATACGCCGGATGGCCCCAATACCCGTTGGCGAAGATCCCCAGTTGACCGCTGTTGACGAAAGCAGCCAGCCGGGCTTGCACGTCGCCGAAGTATTTGGGCGATGTCTTCGGCCAGCTTGATATGCTTTTGGCAATTTCGGAAGTTTTTGCCGGGTCGGCCTTTAGAGCGCTTACAACGTCGACCCAGTCCAAGGCGTGCAAATGATAGAAGTGAACCACGTGATCCTGCATGTACTGCGTGCAGAACATCAGGTTGCGCACCAGCTCGGCGTTCGGCGGCACGGTGATTCCCAGCGCGTCCTCGACGGTGCGGACGGACGCAAGCGCATGCACCGTGGTGCAAACTCCGCAAGCCCGCTCGCAAAACGCCCAAGCATCGCGCGGATCGCGCCCTTTCAGGATTTTCTCGAAACCGCGCACCATGGTGCCGGCGCTGTAAGCGTCGACGATTTTCCCGTCCTTTACTTCCGCTTCGATGCGCAGATGGCCCTCGATGCGGGTTACCGGGTCAACGACAATTCGGTCGGCCATCATTTCTCTCCTTCACTGCTTGAAGAGGATGGTTTGCTTTGCTTGATTTCATCTTGGATCAGCTTTTGCTTGCGAATATTGGTAAGAATGGCATGCCCGGCAATGCCGGCGGCCGTTACCGCGGCAACCGTCATGCCCACCTTGTCAGCGGTGGTTTCGATGCCAAAACCCGGGAACGAAGGCAGATGCCGATAGAACGGGCCGTTGTCCCAGAAGCGGGCCTCGCTGCAACCGATGCACCCGTGACCGGATTGGATCGGGAAACTGACGCCGTTGTTCCAGCGTGTGATGCCGCAGTCGTTATACGTCACCGGCCCGCGGCAGCCCATCTTGTACAGGCAGTAGCCGCGTTTGGCGTTTTCGTCGTCCCAGGCCTCCACGAACAGGCCCGCGTCGTAATTTGGACGCCGGTAGCAACTGTCGTGTACCCGCCGCGAGTAAAACGCCTTTGGCCGGCCGAGTTGGTCCAGGTGCGGTATGCGATCGAATGTCAAAAGGTAAACAATCGTGCCGGCCATCACTTCGCCGATGGGCGGGCAGCCCGGCACGTTGACGATCGGCGTGCCCGAGACGACCTTGTAGATGGGAGTCGAGCCGGTCGGGTTTGGATTGGCGGCCTGGATGCAGCCGTTGCTTGCGCAACTGCCCCAGCACACGATTGCCTTGGCCCCGGCGGCCGCTTCCCTGACGATATCCAGCGCGGTCCTGCCGCCGATGCAGCAGTAGATGCCGCCGTCTGTCAGCGGAACGGCCCCTTCGACCAGCATCAAATACTGGCCTTTGTACTTTTTCATTGTGTCGTGCAGGCACTCTTCGGCTTGTTTGCCGGCCGCGGCCTGCAATGTCTCGGTGTAGTCCAGCGAGATCTTGTCCAGCAGAATGTCGGCGACCATCGGGTGCGACGAACGGATGAACGACTCGCTGCAACAAGTGCATTCCTGGAAGTGGAACCATACCACCGGCGGCCGAGGCTTGGCGTCCATGGCCCGAACCACCTCGCCGATTGCACTAGCCGGAATGCCGGCCGAAACGGCCAGCCAACTACAGAACTTGAGAAAATCGCGGCGCGAGTAGCCCTTCAACCGGGCTTGCTCCCAAACCGTCAAAGGCCGGTCGCTCATGATTGGCTATCCTCCTAAAGAAAAGACCCGGAATGTAATCCCGATAGGTTGAGCCAAATATGCCAGAATTATATTACTTCGCCCCGTTCCTAGTCCAGCATAAAAAACTCAATAACAGCAGATTTTCTTGGTTAAAAACGGAACTGTATGGATTTTTGTGTCGGGTTGAAGTGGCACGGCCATCTTGGCCGTGTTTCTTCACGGAGAGGAAGTCCGCGCCACCACTTAACACAAAATTACTAACAGCCCCCAAAAACCGGGCCTGATTAACTATTCATACGTCTAGATAGAATGCAAACTAGGAAGAACTGAAAACCACCCACGGCCTAAGCGTCACAGACAAAAAGCGACATAGCCAAACCTCAAACCCAACCTTCCAGAGAAAATGGAAACCGTGTCCTTCCCATCAAAAGGACTGGAATTAACGATCGAAGTCAACGCTTTCTGCCAGGTGCGCCCATAAATCAGGTAAATTGCGCAAACCTTACCGACTTTGCGGATTCTCATGGCTGCCTAATCATGCTTTGCCCGATATAGTAAGGGGTAACGCTTGCGGGGGAAATGCCGGAATGAGGACAGACATCTTGCAGTCGCTGTGGTTGGGAAAACGCCTCTCCGTCATGGAGCAACTCTCCATCCGTTCTTTCCTCGATCAGGGCTATAGCTTCCACCTTTATACCTACCAGGACGTGGAGAACATTCCGCAAGGGACCACGGTCCGCCGGGGCGACGAAATCCTGCCCGCCGACGAGATCTTCTGCTACCAAAGCGGATATGGCAAAGGGAGTTATTCCGCCTTTTCCAATTGCTTCCGATACAAGCTGCTCTTGGATCGCGGCGGATGGTGGACGGACCTTGACAGCGTCTGCGTGCGGCCGCTGGACTACGATGACCAGCACGTGCTAGGCAATGAACGAACACCGGACGGCCGATGCCAGCCTGCCGCCGGCTTGATCAAAGCGCCGCCGGGCAGCCGGCTGATCGCGTATTGCTGGGAGGCATGCCGGAAAGTCGATCGCTCGCGGATCGTCTGGGGGCAGATCGGCCCACGGCTCATAGCCGAAGCGGTTGGCGCCACGGGCGTGCCGGTGCGGATATTGGACCCGGATGCCTTCTACCCTATAGATTATTGGAACGTGTGGCAGCTTATTTCGGCAGAGCATATTCCACGCGACTGCTACGCGATCCACTTGTGGAACTCGCGGTGGCGGCGAGAGCAGTTGGACCCCGACGCCGTTTACGCCCCGACGTGCATTTACGAACAACTCAAGCGGCGGTACGGGACGGTTTCGCCGCACGGAGCGGGCCGGGGGCCGGGGTGGCGAAGCCTTGCGCGGCATTGGTGGCGGCAGTTGAAATCCCCTCGGCCCAAAGAAGCCCTCCCATCCTGATAAAGGCCGATCTGGAAAATTCCCAAACCATGTCCTCCGCTGCCTGGGCGTCTTAGACGTTGTGTGCAATAATTGAGCCGAACAGTTTTGCTCCCGACCTCTTTTCCGTTCCCTTTTTCCCCCATTTCTCGCTCGTCCCATCACGGTTTGAATCCCGGGATATACCGGCCGATGACCAAGTGTTCGTCGTCGGGTGCGACGAACTTGGAGGCCTTGGTGGTGCTCCAGGAAAAACCCGCCACGCGGCCTTCCGGGTCGCTGTAGATGCGAAACACTCCGGAACCCAAGCCGTCGTGATCTTTGCCGTTGGGACCGCGGCGATAGCGGGTGTCGGTCGGGCCGTGGCCGGAGTGGCTGCTGTCGATCACCGGCACTTCCCATTGCTCGGTCTGGGCCACCACCGGTTCGACAGGCGCGATGCGGCGCGGCCGATCGGTCACAAGCATGATATGGCCCGTGGTGTCGGAGCGGACCAAGTACTTCACTGCCAGGACGTCGCCCGGCAGAACCTCGGAAAGCAGCCGGATTTCGCGGAATCCGCGCTGCCCGACGATCGCATCGTGATACCGCCGGGCGCTGGGCTGGTGCGAGTCGAACCACCGCTTGTAGTCGTCGGGGCTGTAGCCGTAGCAGTGCATCAGCAGGGCATCGAGAAATCCGCTGCAATCGGTATGCGACTGGATTACTCCCTGCCAGATGACCTGCGGGTCGCCGTGCCGGTAGCTGGTGTTTTGCAGATCGAGGCGGCCGAGCAGGTCGATCGCCGCGGCCAGATGCTTGGGTTGCTCGGCCGCGCGGCATATCGCAGCCGTGCATAGTCCGGCCACGAAAACGGCAAGAATGAAAGGCAGACGCTTCACGGAGGATGCTCCTTATAAAAAATGGTCGAATGCGGCATGTTGCGCGATAGGGGTCACTGGCCGGCCTTCTTTTTTGCCAACGCCTCCTCCAGGGTCGCCGCCCCCGTGATCCGTAGAATTTCCTGTTCGTAGCCGGGCATCAAGGGAGTCTGGATTCCCGCTTTCTTGGCGGAGATCAAGTAACTAATTCCATCGCGGCCATCGGGAACGCGACGGTCGCCCGCGCTGGTCATGGCAAACTCCGCAAGCTGTTTCGCCGTCGGGGACTTGAGTTTTCCCGCGTCGGCGAAGTCGGTATAGAGGATTGTCACTCCGCCGATTTTCACGCTTTCGACCAACACGTTGTTCGGACCGGGGCGCTTGGGGCGGATATACCGCTTTGTGTTGTCGGCACTCCTGGTCTCGCGCCGCCAGAGCATGCTCGCGGCGTCGTCTTCCGATACCGAGTTCTTGAGAACCAATAGCACGGCATCGACGGGCGCTCCGCCTGAAGAGACCGGCACCAAGGTGGGCGCGCCCCCGCGCGTCCCGCTGGAGCGGCCGAACTCGATGGAGAAAGGCGTGGTCATTTTTTTGCGATGCGAGGTGGCGGCGGCAATCTCATCGCCGGGGTCGTCGATCAGCGATCCGTATGCAAGAATACCCAAATGCCCGTCCCCGGCGCCTTTCATCGTGTCTTGAGCCTGTCCTAATGCCGTGCAAGCGCTAACCGCCAACCACAGCCCAGCGACTAACGCCGTCAGTAAGAATATTTTTGATGTCACCGTAGCCCTCCATTATCCGCTAGTGCGAGATCGATCTTTTTGTTGTGGATGTTGGGGTGATAATTGCATTGCCAGCCCGGGGCGACAGTACAACTGTCACCCCAACTGAACTCACAGCATTAGCTCTGGCCGCATACTAGTGCAGTTGTGGCGCAGGCGCAGTTGCTGCAGTCGGCGGCTGTGTCACGGTTGCGGCGCCCGTTGGCGGTGTCATTGTTGCGGCACCTGGGGGCGGATTTACCGGGGCCGATTGAGGCGGCGTCGGATTCAACGAGCCTCCCAGCGGAACCGAATCTACCAGCGCCGTGTGGTACAACTCCCAACCGTGATCCGAGTTGCTGAACGTGTACAAACCCGAGTCCAAGCCGTATCGGGCGTCACCGAACCCCGCGCCCCGGCTGAACTGGATCGTCCACAAACGGTCCGCAACCAGAGTTTGGCTGTAGCCCGGCGGAATCGTGTAGAGCGTGCCGTTGAGCGTGTAATTCAAGGTCACACTGTTGCCGGCCGGATTGACGATCTTGATCGGCAGGCCCGAAAATAATGGATTCTCGAAGATGGGACGTTGGGCGGAGTAGTAGTAATAGTCATAGTCGTTGTAATAATACGGGTGCGAATTCCATTTCCAGTTCGAATTATTCCAATTCGAATTGTTATTCATGCCGCTACTGCCACTGTTCCAGCTTTTCCCACTGTTCCCGCTGTTTCCGCTGTTTCCACTATTTCCGCTGTTGCCGCTATTTCCGCTGTTTCCGTTGTTGGGCGGTTTCGCGACCACCTCGGCTGGTCTGAGCATGGCCCAACCCATCAAGAACGCAAATGCTACTGTTAGATATCTCATGAGATTACTCCCTCTAAAAAGCCTTACGGGTGATCCACTTGCCGCGCACCATGCGGCGGCGAGAAAATCACACTCTCGGAAATTGGTTGATACGCACTATTAAATTGATATGCGTCGACCGTGACCCGGTCTACCCTCTAGGAGGCGGGAAGGAAAGGAAGAAGGATGTAAGAAGCGACTCCTATCGCCGTCTTGTGCTTAATCCAAGACGCTCGGCGACTGAATTCGCCTATTCGTCAGTCGGGGAATTCCCTAGACGCATTTCAGACGCATTCGATATGTGTGGTTTTTCGCATAATACGCACCCCCGAATAACGTATTGAGAACGCCAGATTCATTCCAACATTTATCATCACGAGAAGTGTCTCTCCGGAATCACCATTTTTTTTACATTTTCTCACCAGAATTTGCACCGCCTCTTGCAGCCGTCGATGACCGCCATGTCGTCGGCCATGTTGAGAGTGTGCGTTGCCAGCAAGCCTGGCGCCCACTGCGGCTCGATGGTGCAGACTTCGCGTTCCGAGTATTCTTCGGGCGTGAGGACTTCGATCTCCCGTACGGCGATCCGCCGCCCATAGGTCACGGTGCAGTCCTGGGCGGGCCTCAGCCAGCGCCCGTTCCAAAGAAACGGCTTCCCCGCGGGACGGGCACAGCGGGCGTCGGAAACCACCGGATTGCGGCGATGCGGCGTCCACGGCCCGCGGGGATTCGTCGCGTGGAACAGGAAAAGTTCGTCATAGGCCCGAGCGCCTTCCGCCGCCATGCAGGTAAACATCCATAGCCGGCCTTCGATCTCGACCACGGTCGAATCCACGGCCTTTACGTTCTGAAACAAGGCCGTGTCGTACTCCCAGCGGCAAGGGAAGTCCACACAGCGCCATAAATCGACGCTGCGATTGGCCGCGGACTCGGGCACCATAAACCACTGTCCTTCCCAGAAAAAGACGCAAGGATACGACAGATGGTACGGCTGCTCCAGGGCTGCGCGAGGTTCGCCCCAGGCGCCGCCGGCCGGCATTTCGCTGACCACGATCCTTCCCTTCTTGGCCCAGCGGGGAAATTCCTCAAAGAAAAGGTAGTAGGACGTCCCCATGCGCACCGGAAACGGGTCCGCCCAATATGTGTCTCTCGGCGGCCGCAAGTGCTGGAACCGGCAGAACACGTTATTAGGATCTTCCGGGCGATCTCTGAGCCGCCAGGCAATGAACCACTGCTCGCGAAACACTTTGCGCCTCAGACTGGCGGCCATTGCTTTCAGCATGCGGCGGAAGACGCCCCAACACACCGCGGCGTTGCCGGGGACGCCCCGCAATAGCTTGCTGTAAGGACGATAGGACTGTGCCTGTGGAGGAGGCCAAACAACGGGCGGAGCGGCGCTGAGCGCGTCGAGCGCCCTGGGAATAAAACGGGCCGACTTCCAGCAGCAGTTGTTCCGGTTGCGAAGGACTGAGTCTAACTCGGTCGCCGCGAACGATTCGAACAGCACTTGTCCGCTGTCCACGGAATCGGTCAGCACTTCGAGGATGCTGCCGGTGGTCGGCTCGCCGCAAAGGACTTCCCAGGCGGCAGGCGGACTTCCGCGAGTGGCGGCGTGCTCGCCGTGGTGCAACGACCAAACGCCGAACCTTGCCGCCTTCAGAATCTCGCCCTGCAAGGAGCCGGCGCCTAACTGCAGGATGACATCCGGCCGGGACCGGCGAATCTGCTCCAGGTCGTCGTCTCCAAGCTTCAAGATCTCAGCTTCCCCTATCACGCTTGCGCGGAGCTTGGGGCACGCGGACAGCAACTCTTCGGCATCGACCGTGCAAAAGGCGTGGGGCAAGGTTTTAGGGCGGAGCCGGTCGGTACGCGTCCAGAGCGAATATGCCAGCCGGTTCACCCATGCCGCCATGTTCCGCCGCCTGTGGCCCTGCGCGCCCGCCCCATCGCGGACATGCGAGGGCAGCACCACGAGAACTATCTCGATGTTCCGAATCTTGCGGATCTCGGCGAGCATCTCATGGATCCATGCCGGGACGAGCAAATCGTCCAACAGCAGGACAACCCGCAGACCGCCGGACGCGTCGGAAGATTTCAATGTCTCAAGCGTCATAAATCATCTCACCGCAGTGCTGTGTGGAAGCAACTTAAATGCTAAAGGATCGCGCGAATCTGCTCCTCCAATGCGGCGTTGAGCTTGGAGGGATCGCGAATCGCGCCCAGGATTTGCCGGTATTCGGCCGCCATCTCCGTCATTTCTCGTCTGCCGGCGGCGATTGCTTTCAGCAATTCCATCGTTCCGCCGGAATAGGACAAGAAGCAGTGGCGGACATGGTCCGCCAGCGAGGTCGGGGGCTCTCCGATCGGAACACAACCCGCATACCCGCATTCGACGTATTTCATCAATTCCACGCGATAGCGTGAAGGGCAGAGAAAGAAATGCGTGAATCCGGCCGCATGATCGATATAACGCTCGTGGACGAAGACGTGTTTTTGGGGCTCCGCGTTGTCCGGATAACCCGGGTGCCGCAATTCAGACACGGCAAGCCGTGCCAACGGATTCCATCGCCTTTTCCGGCGCAAGCGGTAGCGAAGCGGATAAAGCCGGCGGGATTGCGCTCCGGACAGGAAAACCCGCCGCTTGCGCAGGGCGAAATCCCGATCAATCTGCTTGGATGCATCATAAGGATACGGGAGGCGGACGACTCGCGAGCGCCTGAGCGACCTGACAAAATCCAACAGCGGGCCCTGGGGGTCGTAGATGGAGAAATAATGGACGCCGGGCAAGTCCTTTTGGCGGAACGCATATTTGTCTTCCGCGCCCTCGTAGGTCGGCATTTCGGGATCAGACAATCTAAAGAAGATCGGGAAGGTCCTTTTCGACGGCCCTGCCAGAAACGCATCGATTTGCCCAAAATCTTCCTCCGTGAGCCGGCCATCGATAAGGCCAGCGTCGCATGTCACGTCCGAAATCGAGCTTACCGGCTCGATTGGCCAGCCAAAAGATTGGGCGAAACGGGGCCCCACGCCTGAATATAAGACAGTTTCATAGCGGAATTTCGGCGAGACGAAATAGACAATTCTCATAACGATAGTTATCTCGCTAACAGCGATATCAGTTATCCCATGGCGACGACGGCGTGCCCGCCTCTGAAGCCTTGGGTTTTTGGGCCAGCGGCAGCGCCTTTCCCGAGTGCACGTCGAACAAACGCTTGTGCGCGGCCTTGGCGGCATCGACCAACTCGGGATAAGAGCGGTTGGTGGAATCGACAAAGCCGATGTTATAGTTTTCGCCGTCCATGCGGCCCAGCACGCCTTCATCTTGCCACTGGAACCAGTGCGCCCCCAGGAAACAATCCATTGACGCGGCCTGCTCGACGTAGTAGCGATAGCCGATGCCGCGTTCGGCCTGGTTCATGGCTTGCACCAGGCCCGAGCCCAGTCCGTTTTCCGGCACGCCGATATGGAACTCGCCGATGAGGATCGGCCGTCCGCTGAGGCGGTATGCCCGATCGAGCTGCTTGGTCGGCTCGTACTCGTACACGTTGATGCTGCACACGTCGAAGAGGCGGCCCAAGCGCATGACATCGTCGGCGGGTCTGCCGCCGAAGCGGATGCCCAAGTTTAAGTGATTCGGATCGTATTTGCGGACGGCCGTGCAGATCAGATTCAGGTAATGCTCGAAAGCCTCGACGACAAATTGTTTGCGGCGCTTGGATGTGTCGCCCTGGGCAAGAAAATCCTTGAGTTTTGCTTTGGTGGCCGTGTCAGGGCCTTTGAGAATCATGTCCACGACTTCGCTTTCGCGATCGCCCCACGGCGGCTCGTTGCCGATGAAATAGCCGAGCACCAGCGGATCATCCTTGCGCTGGGTGCATTGCGTATTGGCCGATTGATCGATGCCGGCGGCGAAGTCATCGGCGTAGACATCGGGCAGGCCGAGGAACATCGTCGCCCGATTGGCGTTCCAGCGGAGCATGACCGTATTGGGCCGGCCCTGTCCGCCGGTGGTCATGCCCCAGGCTTCCAGACGTTTTACCCGGCTGGGCGCGGCCGGTTTAGCCGCCTCGCCGCGCACGCGCCCGCCGCCGAGCTCGAAGCCTGCGCCGGCGCCGTTGATGCCCATCGACAAATACAAATGCCCGTGCGGATCGACAAACCACCACTTGCCGTCGATTTGCTCAACATGGAAAAAGCCCGTGCTCTTGGCTTGAGTGTTCTTGTATCCGCCCAGTTCGCAGTAACCGAAGTCCGCGCCGGAGCCCAGTGAGTTGGCTTCATCGGTCAGTTCCTTGGTTAGCTGCTCGGCGTTTTTGATCTTCCGCGGATAATCGACGTGGGCCCACTGGCCGAACTCATCGACGACCGGAGTCTTTTCCAGGAATTCCGATCCTTCATCCTGTTTGGCCAGGTGTATTGCACGAAGCTCGATCGTGGGCTTGTTGATGGGATACTGCATTGCCAGGCCGATCGACTCGACGGAGGTTAGTTCTCCGAAGGGTCCCCAGATCGACATCCAGAATGAATTGGTGCGGCGGTTGTTCGTAGACGCCAGATCGGTGCCGGATTGGTCCATGCCTTTGAAATACTTAAGCGGCACGGAGGCCCGCAGCCAGACATTCTGCCCGAAGGGCTGGATTTCGATCCGCCGCGGACCGTCGGCCGTGTAAACCCACAGCGCAAACCGCTGCGGCGTGGAGGTGCGCATTTCCATGACCAAGTGCGAGTATCCGGTCCAGTCGGAGGGCATCGATGGATCGATGTCGCCAAGCGTCAAGCGGCGCTCGCAGAGCACTCCGTCGAAGGAGAGCTTGCGCGGCTCGTCGTCGGCGCGAACATCGGAGGCGACCAACAGCAAGCCGGCAAACAGCGCAGAGGCTAATTTTTGGCATCTTAGTATGTTCATAAGGCGACTCCTGATTACATTGGGTTGCCCGACTCGGTCGCGGTCGGGGGATTCATTTTCAAACCGCAGATTTTCGACAGAAATGCGTATTTACCCGGCTTTTCGGCGGTCAATTGCGTCTTGTTCCTCTTGAATTACAGTCTATCATATCATCATTTTCGTGGAATCCCCCGCAAACAACTTGCGATTGACACACAGGGCGGAGCAAGCTAATCTGTCCAAATTACCATACTTCGCCAATCAACGCCATTGTCAAGTCGAGTGCCATGTATCGCCACGTCGTATGCGTATTTCCTTATAAACATACGCGCAGTTCGATGACATCCTTTCCGCCGTTGGGGTTGGAGTACATCGCCGCCGCTCTGCGCCCGTATGCCCAGCAGATCGATATGGTCAACTTCCGGCATGAACGCACGCCCAGCACGCAGACGTTCCTCAAACCGGATACCGACTTGGTGTGCTATTCCATCAACTGGCGGAGGGACCTTAAAGAGATACGCGACGACATCAACGCCTTGCCGCCTGGGGTGATGACGATCTTGGGCGGGCGGACGGCGACCGAAAATCCGCGTTACTGGCTGGAGGCCTGTCCGAATGTGAACGCCGTGGTGTGCGGCGACGGCGAGCAGGCGATAGTCGAGATTGCCGAAGGGCGAGCGTGGTCCGAGGTTGCCGGCCTTGTCTACCGCGGGGAAGACGGTCAATTGGTGCACAATCCGCCCCGCGCAAACGCGCCCCTGGACGAGAATCTGATGCCTGCCCGCGATCTGCGCCGGCACCCGTACTATTTTACGAGCAAGGGCATAAGCACGGGGATCAAGTTAGACAAGGTCGCCGGTTCGCGCGGTTGTCCGTTCAACTGCAAATTCTGCAGCTTCTCGATCAATCCCTGGGGCGTGAAGCGGTCCTGGTCGCCGCGATCGCCCGAATCGATCGTTCGCGAGATCGAGCAGATCGACGCCGATTTGATCTTTTTCGTCGACGACATTTTCACGCATCAGCCGGACCGGGTCGCCAAGATCTGCGACATGCTCATGGAGAAGAAGATCCGCAAGCACTACGTGGTCAATGCCCGGGCGGAGATCGCCAAACGCCCCGACGTCATCCGCAAGATGGAGCAGGCCGGATTCATCGCCCTCTTGATCGGCGTCGAGTCGACGCAGGACGCCACGCTCAAATCGATGGGCAAGGGGTTCACCACCCAGCAGATCCGCCAGTGGTTCGACGTGCTGCGAAAGTCGAAGATGGTTATCAACGCCTATTTCATCGTGGGCAACATCGGCGAAAGCGAGGAGCAGATGCTATCCACGGCCTCGTTCGCCCGATCGATCGGCGTGGACCTGATCCATGTTTCCAGGTTGCGCAGCGACCCGTACTCGGGCCTGAAAGAACTGGTGGAGCAGATGCCGGGCTACCACATCGACGCCGACGGCTTCGTCTATAGCGACCAGTACTCGGCCCCGTACATCGCCAATCTGCGCAAGCGGATCGACGGGGAGTTCTACACCCCGTTGCACGTGGCGGGCGTGGTGCTCAAGCTGCTGCGGATCATGAACTGGCACGTATTGAACAAGGCGATCCTGACGATCCCTGTTTTCTTGACAGGGCTTGTGGCCACTCAGACATATCATAAGGCATGCAAGTGGATGGGCAAGCCGGTTAATGGACGGCCCTGACCCCCCGGACCGGCATTTTGCGCCGTCCCTTCATCGAATATGTCAATAATAGATTGGAAGACCACTGGACTTGCCAGCCTCAACATGCGATAATAGCCTAATCAGTCCTTTCGGCGTCGGCCATTGGATTACTGCCAGGTGCCAATGGCTTTCTGAGAACGCGGCATGTGTTCATCTCATATGGTCCTGGAACACCCCTCAGGTACCTTAGATGACCTTTGAAGAACTTGGGCTTTCCCAGCCCATCCTGCGTGCTGTTGCAGCCGAAGGCTACACCATTCCCACCCCGATCCAATCGAAAGCTATTCCACACGTGCTCGCGGGCCGCGACTTGCTGGGCTGCGCACAGACGGGCACGGGCAAGACCGCGGCCTTTGCGTTGCCCATTTTGCACCGCTTGACGGCTGCCGGAAATCCGCCGCGCGGCCGCGGCCGCCGCATTCGCGTATTGGTGCTTTCGCCCACTCGCGAGCTGGCCGCGCAAATCGGCGAAAGTTTTCAAACATACGGATATAACACCGCCCTGCGCCAAACCGTCGTTTTCGGCGGCGTGGGCCAGAATCCGCAGACTCGGGCCATAAAACACGGCGTAGACATTCTGGTTGCAACGCCCGGCCGGCTCATCGACCTGATGAACCAGGGTTACATCGATCTCGGCTCGGTCGAGACCTTTGTCCTCGACGAAGCCGACCGGATGCTGGACATGGGATTCCTGCCCGACGTTCGCCACATCATTACCAAGCTGCCCGAGCGGCGGCAGACGCTGCTATTCTCCGCCACGATTCCCGATGCTATCGAGCGATTTGCCGCCACGATTCTCCGCGATCCGGTCCGACTGCGGATTGCCCCGATTCGTGAGACTACCGAACTCATCGAACATTCGGTGTTTTTCGTGCCTCAAAAGCAAAAGACGCAACTATTGGCGAATCTGCTGAAGACGCGGGCCGTCACGCGGGCGCTGGTTTTTACCCGCACCAAGCACGGAGCCGACCGAGTCGCGCGGCAGTTGAAACAATCGGGCATTCGCGCCGACGTCATCCACGGGAACAAGAGCCAGGCGGCCCGGCAGAGAACCTTGGCCGATTTCAAGTCGGACAGGACGCATGTCCTGGTGGCCACGGACGTCGCCTCGCGCGGCATCGACGTCGAGGGAATCTCGCATGTCATGAACTACGATCTGCCCCATGAGCCTGAAACCTACATCCATCGAATCGGCCGCACCGGGCGGGCGGGAGCGACGGGCATTGCCTTTTCGCTGTGCGACAATGACGAACGGAAACACCTCAAGGCCATCGAGCGGCTGATCCGTCAGACATTACTCGTTGAAAAAGAACTCGTGCTTGGCGCGACCCGCATCCAACCTGCCCGGCCATTAAATTCGTCGAACGAGTCCCGGCGGCAAGCGTCTTCCGGCCGACGGCATGGATCTCGTGCCTCGATTCAAAGGGACTGTCGAACCCGCTAGCCCACGGCCGGATGCAACCGCTGCCGCCGGCAGCGGCGTCATACACACCCAAGCGACCTCGTTTATCAAGTTACCCCGGATAACAATCGCACGTGTTTGGATTTTTGTTTCCGATGTAGCCAATAATCCTTATTCAGCCGCAAACACGGCTGTTCCAGCCGAGTTTGCTAGTCATTTGGCCGTGGAATGGTTCATTTGCAATGTAGGCCACATTAGAAGAAGGATATGGCCGGCAAGAAATAAAAAATGCCCGGTGGTGGGGCAGCAACCGACCGGGCGAAAGAAGAAGTGAGTTTCCTCACTAGTTCTCATTCTATGATGTTAACGCTGCTTGTCAACCGGGTGAGCAAAAAATATTCCGATTTATTCATTCATTTAAAAAAACAGTTAATTCGGAGTAAGAACAGCCCTTTCAGGTAGTCCGGAGTGCCGCTGTCCGACTGTAATAAATTGTGTACTTTCACAAAAGGGCGTCTAGGGACTTTGTGGATGGCATCGTTTTTTTAATAACGGCCTTTGATACTGCATGGCTCCGGTAAATCGATATAAGGATTTTCCCTACTGCCGGGGCCGTTATTTCCCCTTTTATACCGCCATTAATACAATTACCTGGATGAGCAGTAAATGAAAGGAGAAAACGATGGCGGATTACAAGTATCTTATCATTAGCGGAGGCATGACTGCCAATGCCGGCGTCAAAGGAATCCGGCGTGTTGACTTGGAAGGCTCGATTGGGCTCGTTAGCGCGGAGTCTCATCCGCCGTACAACCGGCCGCCGTTGAGCAAAGACCTTTGGAAGGGCAAATCGCCGGAGACGGTATGGCTGAAAAACGCGGTGCAAGACGCGGCGCTTCATCTGGGGTGCAGCGTGCGGGCGATCGACCCGTCGAATAAATTCGCCAGCGACGATCAGGGGGAGATTTATCATTACGAGAAGTTGCTTTTGGCCACCGGAGGCGCAGCCCGGCGTCTGGCGTCCGATTGCGAATCGATTATTTATTTTCGCACCTTGGACGATTACCACCAACTCCGATTGCTTACCCAAGAGCGGCGGCGGTTTGCCGTTATCGGCGGCGGATTCATCGGTTCCGAAATTGCCGCGGCGCTGGCCATAAACGGCAATGAAGTGGTGATGCTCTTTCCCGAAGATGGGATCGGGGGGCGGATGTTTCCGCCCCACCTGGCGGGGTTTCTGAACGATTTCTACCGCCATAAAGGGGTGGAGGTGCGAAGCGGGGAGGAAGTGACGGAAGTGGCGAACCAGGGGAATAAATTCATTTTGAAGACCCGCGGAGTACAAAAACGGCGCGAGGGAGAGATCGAGGCCGACGCCGTGGTGGCCGGGCTGGGCATTCGGCCGAACATGGAGTTGGCCCAGCAGGCGGGTTTGACCGTGGGTAACGGAATCTGCGTGGACTCGGCCCTTAGGACCAGCGATCCCGACATTTACGCGGCCGGCGACGCGGCCGAATTTTTCAATCCCGCGCTGGGCACGCGGCTCCGCGTGGAACACGAGGACAATGCCTACGCCATGGGCGAGACGGCAGGCAGATCGATGGCCGGTCAAGCCGTAACCTACGATCATCTCCCGTTTTTTTATTCGGACCTTTTCGAGTTGGGATATGAGGCCGTGGGAGAGGTTGATTCACGCCTGGAAACGCTTGTCGACTGGAAGGAACCGTACCGGGAAGGCGTTGTTTACTACCTGCGGGAAGGCCGGGTGCGAGGAGTGCTGTTGTGGAACGTATGGGGGCAAATCGAGGCTGCCCGGCAGTTAATCGCCCAAGCCGGCCCGTTCCGGCCGGAGGATCTTAAAGGACGTTTGCTGGAAGCGCACCAGTATGTGTAACATCTTTGTGATGAGGTATCAACGTATTTTCGCACCTTTTTATTGCAAATTGTCAATTGCAAAATGCAAATTGCAAATTGAACAAAGAAAAAAGAGATGGTTTCTGAAATAAGATGGCAAAGATTGTTGTTCATTTTAAAATTTGCATTTTCAATTTTAAATTTGCAATATAATGGTTGCATTAAAAGGATACGCCCGGGAAATTTTTTATGAATCCCGAGGACTTTAGGCCCATTGCCCAACGGGTAGCCCAGGTTCTTGAACCTGGGCGGCTTTGCCGCAGGAGGTTGAACGTAATCGAAAGCCTTCCCAGACCCTCTTGGGACTTCGTCCCACCGGTTCAAGAACCGGTGTTACCCGCTTTGGCGCGGAAACACCGATAAGCAGGCGAAAAAACAAACTCTCCACATAAAGACAAAATATGAATAATTTGATAGAATTTTGACTTATGAACATCATTCAAATCCGAAAGTGTATCTTTCCCGCGTTGGTGGTCTGTTTTTTCCACTTTTCAATCGGCGGGGAATTATTGGGTCAAGACCCGGCCGGGGTGGAGCGGCAAGAAAACGTTCAACGCAAATTACCGGGGTTACAGGCAAGCGGGCAGATTTTGCTTTCCAATCAGTGGTCGCTTAAGCCCGCGGGAGCGCAGGTCGTTTTGGGCGATTTTCCCGTGAACATAGCAATGCATCCCAAGGCGCCTTATGCCGCGATTCTTCATGCCGGGTATGGCGAGCATGAAATCGTGATTGTGGATTTAAAGGCGGCGAAAATCGTATCCCGGGTCGTGCTGCCGCAGTGTTTTTACGGTATCTGCTTCGATCCCGAGGGGAAACGGCTATTTGCCAGCGGCGGCGAACACGAAGTCGTGCATCAATTCACCTTTTCCGAGGGCTATCTATCGGAACACCTGGAGCATAGCGCGGCGGATAAAAATAAAAAGGGGGCGATTGCCGGAATTTCGTGCAGCCCCGACGGCAAAAATCTGTTTGTCGCCGATGCCTGGGCCGATCGCATCGCTATAATTTCGCTCGATGATTCTAAAGCGATCCAATTCATCGCCCTTGAGAAAGGAAGTTATCCTTATGCGGTTATGCCCGTTTCCGGCGGATCGAGGCTTTTGGTGAGTTTATGGGGCAAGTCGGCGGTGGCGGTGATCGACGTTAAAACCGGCAAAAACGAAACTCTTTGGAAAACCCAGTCGCATCCCACGGAAATGGCGGTTTCGCCCGGTGGAGACGTTTTGTACGTCGCCTGCGCGAACAGCAATGCCGTGACGGCGATAGAAACGGCGACGGGCAAGGACCTCGAAACGATCAAAACCGCGCTTTATCCGCAGGCGCCCAACGGCAGCACGCCCAACAGCCTGGCCCTGGCGCCCGGCGGCAAGGTGCTGCTGGCGGCCAATGCCGACAATAACAACGTGGCCGTGATCGATGTTTCCGATCGCGGGCGGAGCAAGCCGTTGGGTTTCATCCCCACCGGCTGGTACCCGACTTCGGTCCGCTTCGATATAAGCGGCGAGAAGATTTACGTGGCCAACGGCAAGGGGAACACGCCCAAGGCGAACCGTCACGGCCCCAACCCGTTGCTGAGAGAGCCGAAAACGATAATGGAGTATATAGCCGGCCTTTATCAGGGAACGTTCTCGATAATTACGACGCCGTCGCCCGGCGAGATGTCGCGTTACACCAGGCAGTCTTACGCATGCAGTCCGCTTGGTAAGGATTTCCTGCCCGCGGCGCGGCCGGCGGAACCGGACAATCCCATTCCCGCGGATGCCGGCGAGGCAAGCCCGATTAAGCATTGCATATACATTGTGAAAGAGAACCGCACGTATGATCAGGTTTTTGGCGACATGCCTGAAGGCAACGGCGACAAAGACCTGTGCATATTTCCGGAAAGGGTTACGCCCAACCATCACGCCCTTGCCCGGGAGTTCGTGCTTTTGGATAATTTTTACGTGGATAGCGAGGTCAGCGCGGACGGTCACGAATGGAGCATGGCGGCTTATGCCACGGATTTTGTGGAAAAAACCTGGCCGCTGAACTACCGGCCCGGCAAAGAGGACGTTATCAAATATCCGTCCGAAGGGATGTTTCCGATAGCATATCCATCGAGCGGTTATATATGGGACCTTTGTAAAGCGGCCGGGGTGAGTTATCGGAGCTACGGCGAATTCGTGCTTAACGAGGGTGAGAAAGAGGGCCGGCCCGGTTTCACGAAAGTCAAGGGCTTGGAAGGGCACTTTGATCCTTTATATGTAGGCTGGGATTTGGATTATCCGGACCAGCGGCGCGCCGACCGCTTTATCGAGGAATTGCAGGGCTATGAAAAAGGCGGCGATTTGCCGCAATTTATCGTGCTGCGTTTGCCTAACGATCATACGTCCGGATTGAAGGCGGGCAAACCCAGTCCCACGGCGATGTTGGCCGACAACGATCTTGCCCTGGGCCGAATCGTAGAAGCGAT
>JBEKZY010000410.1:0-3708 GCA_049509395.1 Thermoguttaceae bacterium
TCAATAAAGCACGGGTCAGATTTTAAACAATCCATCCAACGGTGAAAAGAGTGTTCATCATCAAGGGGGATATGCCTTTTGCTGTTAAATATGATTTAGCCACAGTGAGTATGGTTTAAAAAGCACATTTGCAATGAAAAGGAGCCGGCGGGTATTTTTTAAACCTTGATGAAGATAAATTCGATATGCGAATATTGATAAGAAGCGATCCCGTGAGAGGCCATTAAAGCTGGGGGGGTTGCTCTCTTAATACGCAGGGTTTGCAGTGGATGAAAAAAAACCATACAATGTTATTGTCAAAACATTTTCGTGAACAATCATGCATTACATGTGGTTGGGTGCGTATGTGCTGAAAAGTCGGCTTTTCATCATTGATTTGACCTCTATGTATTTTTTTCGATGATTAGTAAAGACAATGTTCAGTCTGATCCGGTCGCCGTATTCGTATAATGTTCTGGAGCCATATATCGACGCGCGGACGATGGAGATCCATCACGGCAAGCATCATCAATCGTACGTCGATAAGCTCAATGCCGCTTTAGTGAATTATCCGGCGCTTCAATCGCTTAGCGTACTGGAACTGGTCCGATCGCTCGACAAGATACCCGAAGAAATTCGCACGGCGGTGCGCAACAATGCCGGCGGCGACGCATGCCATACATGGTATTTCACGGGCATTGGTCCGAACGAAGGCGGGGATCCCCGCGGCGCACTGGGCGCGGCCATCGGCGCCGCGTTCGGCGGATACGAGCAATTTCAGCGGCAGTTTGCCCAGGCAGTGCTGGAGGTTTTCGGCAGCGGCTGGGTTTGGCTGAGCCGCGACGGGGCGGAAAGACTGCTTATCGAGACCACGCCAGACAACGATAATCCCTGGATGTTCGGGCGCACCCCGATTTTGGCGTTCGACGTTTGGGAACACGCTTATTATCTTAAACACCAGAACCGCCGCGAAGAGGCCCTCGACGCCTGGTGGAACGTGGTCGATTGGGATCGGGCTGAAGAGCGATTTCAGGCGTAATCGGCACGCGGCGAAGTTGTTATTTTTTCAGATTTTTATATTGCAAATTTAACAACGCTTCTTTCGCTTCGTTCAGCATGCCTTTGCGGCGAAATACAAGGCCGTATAAACCTTGGGATCGACGAGTAATCCTTGCTTGAGCCGTTCTTGGAGCCATGTTTCGACCTGATCCAAGGGAACCAGGCGGACGTGAATGTCTTCGGACTCGTCGCCGCCGCCGGGGCTTGACTTTATTGCATCCAGGGCAAGAAACATGGTATAGCGTTCGTTGGTCAAACCCGGCGAGCTGGGGCCTTCGATAAGATGTTTCCAGCGCTGGGAAACGCAGCCTGCTTCTTCCAGGAGTTCGCGCTTGGCGGCTTCGATCAAGTTTTCATCGCCCGTGCCCGGCTCGTCGCCGACCAGGCCGGCGGGCAATTCCACCACGCGGGCGTCGAGGGGGCGGCGATATTCCTCGATCAGCACTAATTCACCATCGGAGGTGACGGCCGCAATTACCACAGCCATGGAAGTGTTCGTGCGTTCGACCCATTCCCAGCGTCCCCGGGCGACAAGGCGCACGTATTTGCCCTCGGCCAGCACGCGGCGTTCGGTTTCATCATTCATGGTCATTTATTTTGATCTCGCTATTTGACCGACAGTCGCTTTTACTGCTTGAATATAATCCTTTGGCGAGAGGATAATTTGCAGGCCGCGCATGCCGGCGGATACGGCAATTCTATCGAACTGTTCCATGCTTATATCCGCATATACCGGATAATCTTTTTTGCAGGCCAGTGCGGTAACGCCGCCTCGAATGTAACCGGTCAAGGGCTGCACCTGGCTGAGATGCACCATATCCACGCGCTTGTTTTCCGACAAGCGGGCGAGAGATTTTAAATCCGCTTCGGTATCGCCCGGCACAACGGCCAGCAGTATTCCATGCTTATCACCCCTTGCCACCAATGTTTTAAACACCCTTTCAATCGGAAGTCCAACGCCTTGGGCAACCTTTTCCGCGCTAAGATCGTCCGGATCGACCGGATATGAACGCGTCTCATAGGCGATTCCCAGTTTATCCAAAATTCGCGTGGCGTTGGTTTTCATTTGGTAAAGAAGCAGTCAAAAAAGTCCCCTCTCCCTTTGGGAGAGGGCTAGGGTGAGGGCAATTATTATTGAAGAAAAACATGGCTTGTTTATATTAACGACTTTTTTGAATTTTTTCCATAATGGCATCCATTTCCGGATAATCGGCCCAACCACCTGCCGAGCGACGAATGCCGTCGCCCCACTGCTTAGTAGATTTGGAAATATTTATAACAATTTCCACCTTTTGGCCGTCTATAATGCCCAGGTTTTTATCTAATTCGATAGTATTACCATGAACAATACCCTTTATAATTTTGTTCATGATTATGCTCCTGTGTCAATTGTCCACTATAATCATCTATTTGAATTGTTGAACAATTACGAACAATTATGGAGTTTTATTGCTTTTCAATAGCTGTCCCACGACGGCTTTGGCCGATTCGTATTGCGATTGCAGATCGTCCAGACTGTCGCGTTCTTTTTGTACGACTTCGGGCGGGGCGCGATCGACGAAGTTTTTATTTTCCAGCTTCTTTTGTTTGGATGCAATGAATCCGGCCAGTTTTTCTATTTCCTGTTTTTTGCGGGCGACTTCCGCCTCCATATCAATTAGCCCGGCCAAGTTCACATACACCTCTGCGCTGCCCGATATTTTGATTCCCCCTTTAGCGATGTAAGAAAAAGTGCTTGAAAGCGAGGTAGTCGCGCTCAAAGCGGGAGGGGTCACCTCCGGTCCCATTGCGGTAGCCTCCGCGCCAGCCATCGAGAGGAAGCACTCATCCATCGGCTTTAACAACGCGACTGTTTCTTCGCCGCAACGCACAGAAAATTCGAGCCGAGTTTTTAGTGGCACATTCTGCCGCATGCGGATGTCGCGGATTGCGCGCAAGACTTCTCGATATTGGGCGAATTGGGCCTCGATTTCGGCGTTTTGGCGTTTTGCATCAAATTCCGGCCAAGGGGCGATCATGATGCTTTCGGCCGCTTTTCCGATATTATCAATACCGCGACTGGGCGCTACTTGGGCCAATCGTTGCCACACGTCCTCGGTCAGAAAGGGGATCATCGGGTGCAGAAGTCTTAATAGAGTGTCGAGTGTATGGGCGAGCACACGCTGGGCAAGAGCACTGCTGGACAAGCCAGCAGTGGCACCCACATTTTGGACATGATCTTGCAGCCGGCCTTTGACCATCTCCAGGTAGAAGCTGCAAAATTCGTCCCAGGCGAAATCGTACAGGGCCCGGGCGGCGTCGGCGTAGCGATACTCGGCCAAGGCGTCGGTGACTTGTTTGGTCACCGTGGCCAGCCGGCTCAGGATCCATCTATCTTCCAGGCGCAGCTCTTCATCATGCACGATGCCGGGCGTATAGCCTTCCAGATTCATCAAGGTGAATCGCGAGGCGTTCCATAGTTTGTTGCAGAAATTGCGGGCCAACTCGAAACGGTCGTTGACGACCGCGCCGCGCGGAAGGGCCTTGTCTTCGGGTTTCTCGGCCCATTGCGTGGAAAAAGGCTTGGCGCAGTGGCCGCATTTGATCCGCGGCAAAACGCGGTTTTCCCGGGTCTGCTCGATCATCTTGCCGCAACTTGGGCACTCGAACTCGACGGGCAGGCGGATGTCT
>JBEKZY010000411.1:0-3698 GCA_049509395.1 Thermoguttaceae bacterium
AAAAGGTATAATAATGCCTGATAAAATTTCCATTGCCGAAGCCCGAAAATCCGACTCGGTAGGCAAAAATGTCATCCTCGAAGGCTGGCTCCGCACGCGGCGCGACTCGAAGGCCGGGTATAGTTTTTTGGAGCTTAATGACGGCTCTTGTTTTGGCAACGTGCAGGTCATCGCCGAGGCGTCGCTGGCGAATTATGAATCGGAAATCAAGAAGCTATCGGTCGGATCGAGCCTGCGCGTGGAGGGCGAGGTGAGGGCATCGCCCGGCAAGGGACAGGCGACCGAGGTTCACGCCCGGAGCATTACTGTTTACGGCACGGCCGATCCGGAGGCTTATCCGCTGCAAAAAAAGGGCCATTCGTTCGAGTTCCTGAGGACCATAGCCCATCTGCGCCCGAGGACGAACACCTTTGGCGCAATCACCCGGGTGCGGAACTGCGTGTGCAATTCGATCCACCAATTTTTCCAGGAAGAGGGATTCCTTTATATCCATACGCCGATAATTACGGCCAGCGATTGCGAAGGGGCGGGCAAGATGTTCCAGGTTACTACACTTGATCTGCCGAAAATGGCCGGGCAGGGCGCAAAGGTCGATTATGCGCAGGATTTTTTCGACCGGCCGGCGTTTTTAACAGTCAGCGGGCAGTTGGAGGCGGAGATTTTCGCCTGCTCGCTGGGCAAGGCATATACATTCGCACCCACCTTCCGCGCAGAAAACTCGAACACGCCCAGGCATCTGGCCGAATTCTGGATGGTCGAGCCGGAAATGGCTTTTTGCGACATCTGGGGCGATATGGAGGTAGCAGAGCGGCTGTTGAAGCGAATTTTCGCCGACGTGCTGCAAAAATGTCCGGACGATATGGCCTTTTTCAACGAGCGCATCGATAAAACGGTTGTTGCCACGCTTCAACATATTTTAGACAGCGAATTCCGGCGCGTGCCGTACACCGAAGCCGTCGATATTTTGCAAATATCGGGCGAGAAATTTGAATTTCCCTGCGATTGGGGATGCGATCTGCAAGCGGAACACGAACGGTATCTCACCGAAAAACATTTTAAATACCCGGTGATTTTGTACGATTATCCGCGAACCATAAAACCATTTTACATGCGCCTGAACGACGACGAAAAAACGGTCCGGGCGATGGACGTGCTGGTGCCCAAGGTGGGCGAGATCATCGGCGGCAGCCAGCGCGAAGAACGCCTCGACGTGCTGGAAACGCGGATGAAAGAACAGGGCCTGAATCCGGCCGACTACTGGTGGTATCTGGAACTGCGAAAATTCGGCACCGTGCCGCACAGCGGCTTCGGCCTGGGCGTGGAGCGGGTGCTGCTGTTCATCACCGGCATGGCCAACATCCGCGACGTGATCCCTTTTCCGCGAACGCCGGGCAACGCGGAGTTTTAGCTATTAGGGTTCCGCGGTAATCTTGATTTCCTTGGTAAGCGGTTGCACGTGTCCTTCTTGCCAAGCATCGAACGAAAATGTTACTTTGCCTGTGCCGGAACCGGCTTCAGAGGGAATCGACACGATTCCCAAAAACTTGCCTCCTCAGCAGAATCCATTCAACGGATACTGCTTTTTTATTGGCGGATCGCCCTCCTTACGCGCTGGAAATTCTATATCGACTACAGGGCAAACGCCTTCTGGAAATGCCCGTTTACTATTATTTATTAAGCCAGGGACGCACAACTTGTCAGTTCCGATCCGGGCAGTTATCCAATTGTTTTTTTCAGATAATCCAGACCGATATTGCGCTTCCCAATTCGGGTCGTCCCAAAATGACAAAGAGCCGCTATTGAAATGAACCTCCGGCGCCCCTTTCGCTTGCTCTCCCATGTCTACCTTGCCCTCTTGCACGTATGCGAGGGGCCCTTGGATTTCCAGATCGAAAGTGCAATTGCTCCACGGCGGATTATTAAAGCGAGCCAATTCAATTTGAGTGATGCGGTAATTCGTATTTCCATCGGGATCGGCAATTTCGATATCTTTACAATCTTTCGCGCTGGCAAATCGCTCTTTCCACCCGAAATCTCCATTTCCATCCGCGTCAACGGCAATTGCATTTCCATTTCTGCGAACCAAAATGCGCAGATTGCCTTCAGGCCCAAAAACCAGCCAGCAATATTGAATTTTTGGTCCCACATATACCGGCTCGTTGATTGAAGAGGCAATGGAATAGTAATAATAATGGTATCCAAAGACTCCGGCATAAGCCAACAATATGAGACCAATGACAATCAGTAGCAGACGTTTTATTATTTTCATGCCGCCTCCTTTTGGTGTTTCTATGATGGTATACTATATTCTAAAATGTGAAAGGATTATAGAGGAAATCTCCAACCATTCACGTGGTTTATGTTCTAAAGGATATCGCCGATGCCATACACTCAGCCACTAGTAATCATAAAGGGAGAAACCATGCAATATCACCATGCTTTTATACCTAAATGTGCAATTTTGTGTCTGCTTATTTATTTTATAATTTCCATCTCGGTTTTGGCGGACGAGCCGCAGAGGGAACTGCTTTGGCCCAATGGGGCGCCGGGGGCAAAGGGCGACAAGCCAGAGGATAAGCCTACGCTAACGGTTTTTCTTCCTGAGCGGTCCAAGGCCAACGGCACGGCAGTAGTGATTTGCCCGGGCGGCGCATATCAGCATTTGGCCGTCGATCACGAGGGGAAACAAATCGCCGAGTGGCTAAATTCCCTGGGCGTGGCCGGGTTCGTGCTGGAGTATCGGCATCGCGGGCGCGGTTACGGCCATCCGGCCCCTTTGCAAGACGCACAGCGGGCGATCCGCACAGTCCGGGCCGGGGCGGACCAGTGGAATATAAATCCAGCGCACATCGGCATCATGGGTTTTTCGGCCGGCGGGCATCTGGCCTCCACCGCAGGCACGCATTTCGATAAAGGCGACAGCCAAGCCGCCGATCCTATCGAGAAGGAAAGCTGCCGACCGGACTTCATGATTCTTTGTTATCCGGTGATTGCCTTTGGCGAGCCGTATACGCATCGGGGTTCGCAGAATAATCTGATCGGCAAGGACGCCCCGGCCGAGTTGGTCAACAGCCTGTCGAACGAAAAGCAAGTCACGCCCGATACGCCGCCGACCTTCTTGTTCCACACCGACGAAGATAAAACGGTACCGGTGGAAAACAGCATTCAGTTTTACCTTGCATTGCACAAGGCAAAAGTGCCGGCCGAATTGCACATCTATCAAAAAGGCGGACACGGCCAAGGCCTGGCCCGGCAAATACCCGGCACATCCAACTGGTCGAAAGATTGTGAAGACTGGATGCGCAACCAAAAGCTATTGGATAAATAGTTTTGTTTACAGAAAGTCGGAAAACGGGCGGCATGCCCACGACAAGCGTGGGCATGGCACCGTACTTTTCGCAAACTAAATAGCATCACATATCGCCCTCGACGGTCAGCATCAAGCGGCGGCGATGGGCCCGGCGGCGGAACTCGCACAGGCAGATGCCTTGCCACGTGCCCAGGCACAGGCGGCCGTCGCGGATGGGAATCACAAGCGAACTGCCGAAAATCGACTATTTGACGTGGCTGGGCATGTCGTCGGGACCTTCTTCCTGGTGCCGGTAGGGAAAATCCTCCGCCGCCACGACATCCAGCAGGCGATCCAGATCGACAAGCACGTCCGGATCGGCATTTTCGTTGATCGTAAGCGCAGCCGA
>JBEKZY010000412.1:0-3688 GCA_049509395.1 Thermoguttaceae bacterium
CCCCGGCTCTGATGAAATTATGCGACATTACTTATCAAGCAATCAATAAACCAACCACTATCCACTAACCACAATTCACTGTTGCCTGGCGCCTTGCAAATGTTGCAGGGCCTGGTTGACGGCTGGAAAGGCTTCCTTGCGGATATCTGGATTTTGCAGGCTGCCGCCTACGTATATTTGCAGGATTTGCTCGCTGGCCCCGCGGAAGACTTGTTTAATTACCGGCAGATCCAATTCCCCGCGGCCGACCCTGGTGGAAAAATTCAGTTTTACGTTCGATTGGAAATCCATTTCGCCGCTGCCCTGCAGGCTGATGGCGTCGCCGTTGAAATCGATGCGATCCAGATATATATGCTCGCCTTCGATGTGGTAATCCATCGAGGCCGTGCTGAAGGCGTTGCGGTCGGGCGCGCGGATGCTGAGAATTTTCAACAATGAAATCATCACCGGCAATTCGTATATGTCCGCGTCGGAGAGTGCCAGGGCGCCGCGGCCGGACAGGGCGTTGCGGTTCGTGCCGACGCCGTCCAGATTAATTTTGGCCCAGACATTGCCTTGCAGTCGCTGTTTGCCGTCGATGATTTCCAGGGCCATGCGGGCCAGATCGGCATGGGTGAGAACGGCATTAAGGTGATAAACGGGCTCGGCGCCCAAAGACACCTGCCCGTCGCCGGATATTTTGCCGCCGAATAGATCGGCCGAGATCGAGCGCGGCGTGCGGGGCGTGCCGTCGGCGTTGGGAAGCGGCGAGCCATCCGAGGCCTTATCGACCAAACTGCCCAGGAGCACGCGCTGATCGTCGATCCAGATAGGACCGGTAACATTGGTGAATTGGTGGTCTTTATAATTCAATGAATCGAGGATAAGATTTCCGCGGCAGAAGAAATTGCGCCCGTCGAACACGCCGGACAGGATCGCGCTGCCGCAGATATTTTCCAATTTTACTCCGCACTGCATGGCGCCTTGGAGAGTGTCGATCTGCAAGCTGTCCCACTGCGATTGCAAGGGTTCGCCTTGAATTCCGCTATGGATCAGATCGAGGTTGCCGCAGAGATCGATCCGGCCCGTGGGATTTATGGTAAGCACCGCTTTTTTCAAGCGTTCGGGCAGGGCAAGAATAAGATCGCGGTCGATGGGGCCTATTCTTAGCCCGCCGAAGTGCATATTCCATCCGCCGTCGGGCAGAAAATTGCACGAACCTTCGGTGGAAATTGTAACCTGTCCGTGTTTGGCCTTGATCTGCTGCAAGGTGACCTTCCCGTCTTGATACAGAAGCGCGCCTTGCAGTTTATCCATGCGGTAAGGGAAATGCACCGGTTCAATGGAAGTCATTTCGCCTTTCGGCGCCACACTCACGCCAAGGCTGAGTTGTTTCTGTTCCGACAGGTAAGAGATCTGGGCGGTAAGATCGACCATGCCTTGCGGTTGCAGATCGTTCCAGGCTTGATAAATGTTAGGCGCCAGCGCGTTGTGGAGTTCCTGGTCCAAGGGCACGTTATTTGCCGCGAGATTCAATATAAACTTATTCCCCATAAGCGACGGCGTAAGATCTCCCTCGCCGCTGATTTTTGCGGATTCGTTCATGCCCGTCAAGTTTCGAAACGTCCAGAAATGGTCTCTCATTTCCAATAGACCGCGAATGTTATTAATCTGATAAGGAAACTTGCTGTAGCGGATCGAACAACCGTTCGGGTCCAGGCGCAGATAGTGATGCATTGGCTGGTCGGCAACGTCGCGCCAACAGCGATACTCAAAGTTGATTGTCCCGCGGGGATCGAGCGACTGGGCCACCTCTTGCGGCTTTTCGGGCAAAGCCTTGATGATCTCCTTGTCTAGCTGAATGTCGTCGCCTTTGGCCTCGAAACAGCCGGTCGGCCCGTTCAACGGCCTGTTTACCTTGGCCTTCATCCGCACCGGCTGGCTGCCGCTGTAGGCTGTGACGTCCAAAGTGAGCAGGTCGTTCTTCAATTCCAGCGAGCCTTTGCCGCGATCTACCCGGTAAGGAAATTTGTAATGCGTGAACGACATGTTTGAAAAGCTTATCGAGACTTCCGAGGTCTCCGGGCGCCAGGTTCGGCCGTCGAATTCCAGCGTCAAATCGGCGTCGATCACCCCGATTGGCCGGTACTTTTGCCATTGTTCCTGCAACGCTTCGGGCAAAACGCCCAGTAACTGCCGGTCCAGTTCCAATTGTTCGACTTTCGCTTGCAGCCACATGGGATTGTTCGCGTCGAAGCCCGTATGCCTAAGCGACATCTTCAAAGTTGCCTGGTTGCAACTGGCGGTCAGCGTGTCGATGACCACTCCGCCGTTGTCGGCGGTGAACTTTTTGATCTTTATGTCCGTCAAAGGATGGGGCAGGCGCTGATCGTCGATCCGGCCGCCGGTCAACTGCCCTGCGACTTGAAATCGCAGCGGCACGTCTGATTTCGAGTCGTAAGCCAGGCTGAAGTTCATTTGCCCTTCGGCCCGCAGCTCACGAAACGCCGCCAATTTATCGGCTATGGGTCCGGGCAAAGATTCGTTGAGGTCGGGCGAAACCTGCAGGCCTTCCACTTCCCCGCTAAGTGAAAAAACCGAATTGGCAGCGTCGATGGTCCCGTGAAATTCCACCCGGCGGATATTATCGCTGGCCAACATGCCATGTACGTTTCGCTTGGGCGCCCCGCCAGGATCGGACGGCGATAGCGCGGCGGGGCTTGCGGTCATGTTCAAGTCCCGCAAAATCAAGGTGCTGCTCCGCGGTTTCAGGGGATCGAAAATCTCGATCGCGCCGTTCTCGATCGACACTTCCGGCGACTGGTTGTCGAAACGGGGCGGGGGAAAAAGCCTGGCCGCGCTCCATGTGCCGTCCAAGCGCCGCGTCACGCGGATCGTCGGCCGCCTTATTGTCACATGCGTTACTATAGGATCGCTAAATATCAACTCCTTCACATCCGATTGGCATAAGATGAACATTTCCTCGACGTTGGCCAACTCGGCGCGGGGTCCTTCCGCTCCAGGTTCCACGATCGATATATTGTGGAACTTGATTCCTTGGCCCGCTACCAATTCAGCGGAACCGACGCTCACCTTCAAGCTGGGGTAATGTTGCGCTAATTTTGTCTCAAAACGGCGACGCATCTCCTCATCGAACCGACGGTAAAAGTAAGGCACCGCCGCCACTGCCCCAATAGCGCAAACAACCAGTCCCCACTTGAAGAAGAACCAGCAGAAGTTGATCAATCGACCAACAATAACGAGAAACCCTCCATGGTTTAACGGTTATCAGTTTTCAGTTTTTAACCTATGGCCTCCAGCCTCCCCTCTTTTAAAATCAGCATTCAGAGTTTTGCTTCCCGATTATCTCAAAAATCAACTAAAAGATATACGTGAAAAAGAGGTGACGGTTTTCCTGGCATCATAAAATGGGCGGATTATGGTACCCTGGTAATGTTTTAAGGTCAAGACCCGTTTTTTCCCAGGAATCAGGTGGAAAATATTTACATGGGTAATTAAGCGGATATACTTTTTGACGACACATCTAAGATAGCAATGCTGTCAAATAACTATCGTCAAGGCTTGCTTATAGGAGAAGCTATGAAGTGAGCCAACCTCGCGTCCATCGGTTAGGATACTGATTTTGTTCGTTACACTTTATCAGTCCTTACCAACAGAAGGAGGTTGGCCGTGAACTATTGTGGCATAG
>JBEKZY010000413.1:0-3681 GCA_049509395.1 Thermoguttaceae bacterium
AGCATTCCAAGCCAGATTTATTAATTCACACGTGAATATTGCATAATGGTCACGACGGCACACGGAGTGTGCCTGCTACAATATATATGTGCCAGCTACTTTCTCTAGAGATTCAAGTATAATGAATAGATGACTCCAATGAATCTCCCTCGAACTTTGTTGTGTCTCACTATCTTGCTCGGCTGGACCGCCGCGGTTCCGGCCATGGATCAGGCAACTTTTCGCCACAAGGGCCGGGAGATGACCGAGCGGGGGCGGGTGTTGGTCACCGCTGAGGACGGAGGATTATTGCTACAGGGCCGGGACGGAGTGATTTGGGCGATTCAGCCGGACGAATTGATCAAGCGCACCAGCGACGACGAGCCGTTTGCGCCCTTTACTCGCGATGAGATGGCCAAACGCCTGTTGGCCGAATTGCCCAAGAATTTTGAGGCTTTGCAGATAAAGCATTATTTGATTTGTTACGACACTTCCAGAACCTATGCCCAGTGGGCAGGTTCGCTTTTCGAGCGTTTGTACATGGCCTTTACCAATTATTGGTCGCATAAGGGATTCGAGTTGGCCGAGCCGGAGTTTCCGCTGGTGGCAATTATTTTCGCCGACAAGCAGGCGTACCTGAAGTTTTCCCGGCCCGACTTGGGAGAGGCGGGCGAATCGATAATCGGCTATTTCAGCCTGACCACGAACCGGATGACGATGTATGATTTGACCGGGGCGGCCTCGGCCGGCAGGCCGTCGGTCAGCGTGAGCACTGGCGCCCAGATCAACCAAATCCTGGCCCAGCCCGATGCGTTGCAGACCGTTTCGACCATCGTTCATGAGGCAACGCATCAAATCGCATTTAATTGCGGGCTGCACACCCGGCTGAGCGATTGCCCGGTCTGGTTCAGCGAAGGCATCGCGATGTTTTTTGAAACGCCCGATCTGAACAGTCCAAAGGGCGGTTGGAGCGGGATTGGGGTGGTGAATCGAGTCCGCCTGGAACAATTCCAGAGTTATCTTTCCCGCCGGCCGGCCGATTCGCTGCAAACGCTGATCACCGCCGACAAACGATTGCAAGAGGTCAAGCAAACCCTGGACGCATACTCCGAAGCCTGGGCTTTGACGTATTTTCTCATCAAACAGCATCCCAAGGAATATATCGCTTATCTGCGGATGCTATCCCAGAAAAAACCCCTTTTGCGCGATTCGCCCGAAACGCGGCTGAACGAATTCCAGCAGGCATTCGGCAATATCAAAAAGCTGGATACCGAATTCCTCCGCTATATGGGCCGGGTCCGATAAGGGCAAAGTTTCAACCAAAGCCCCCGGTGTATTCACCGGGGGCTAAATACGACGCGCGCAATATGTGATCAAATTTCCTGCCTGCTACATACTTCCAACGGCATGCGGCGCGTGCCTGCTACATTATACTATTTCGCCGGGGCGCGTTTGAGAGTGAATTCCCTTGCCGGTTGCGATTCATCCCCGCCGAAACCTTTGATTTTCATTTTGATTTCATCGCCGGAGATTTTGCAATCGTGACCGATGGTGTTGCCGCCCACGTCCACGTCGAAGGAGAACTCGTCGCCTTTGACCTTGCCGTTGGTGAGTTCAATTTCTCCCATGGGCGATTCGACCTTGCCGGTGAGCTTATCTCCATCCACCTTGAAGGTGAACGTGAGTTCCATCGATTCTCCGTCGGGAGTCTCGAATTTACTCAGCCAGCGGCCATTGATTTCAACCGGGCGGGATAGTGTGAATTCCCTTTCGCCCATCGGTCCTTTGGATTTCATCTTGATTTTGCCGTCGGAAAGTTTGCCCTGGTAATCGATGGTGCTATCGCCGATTTCGACGTTAAAGGAGAGTTCATCGCCTTTGACCTTGCCTTCTTTGATATCCAACTCTCCCCTGGGCGATTCGACCGCGCCGGAGAGTTTTTCTCCATCGACCTTGAAGGTAAAAGTCAGCTTCATTTCCTGGTCGTCTTGGCGGGTGATTTTTCCCTCCCACTTGCCGGCGAGTTTCGATTTGCTTTCATCTTGCTTGACTTCTTTGCCCGGCTTGTCGGCAGGCAGTGTGATTTTCTGAGAATCGGGCACCGCTTTATCCTGGGCATTGAGTAAATAAGAGCAGGCAAAACAAAATAGCATGGCGACGGCTAGCGAGGTGGTTTTCATTGACTTGTCCTTTCGTTCGATTTGTTGTTCGACGCAATAATTCAACCTGTCTTGGACCGCCTTAGAGCGGTCCATGCCGCATATATTATCCAACAGCCTGTGATATCTTGTCAATCTAGCCTTGCGTAATTTGCAGAACACAACAATAATAGCCGAAAAATAGGCGTCTGACTTGTTGTGGGCCGGTCGGGTTCTTCAAATACTCCGATTAAATCGCCGTATTAAATCAATAAAGCTTTAGTGTGCGGCAAAGCGGTACGTGCCCGACCCGACCTCGCATAAAACGTGGTTAGCCTCGGTTCGGATGTACTTGACGCCGGGCGCATCCTCCATACGCCTGCCGCTTTCGCTCGCCTTGTGCGGTCCAGTAGCCGGGACGTAAATCATCGCGGACGTGTTCGCCGGGATCGTGACGGTAAGTTGCAGGATGTCCCGATCACGTCGCCACTTAATCGATATTTTTCCTTGGACCGACCGATACCCGCATCGCAGCCACTCTATGTCGCCGACTATCGCGGGCTTGATCACGATTCTTTTGAAACCCGGTGCGTTTGGGTCAGGCTGAATTCCGGCCAAATCATGGAACAGCCATTCATTGATTTGTCCGAGCATGAAGTGGTTCTGCGAGCCGAAGCTGCCCACGGTGGCGTCCCATTTCTCGGTGAGGCTGGTGGCGCCTTTCTTGATCTGCATGCCGTAGCCGGGACGTTCGCTTTGGTTGTTCATCTCGAAGACGACATCGCCGCGGCCGGCTCCAGCCAGCGCGCGAAGAACATATCGGTATCCGACATCGCCTGCGCTAAGTGCATTGCCTCGGCCGCGGATGTCATCGATCAACGCGTTGAGCACTACTTCGCGATGTTCAGGCTCGACCAAACCCAGCACCAGCGGCATGGCGCTTGTGCATTGCGAGCCGGTCGCGTATCGACCGGTCGTCGGATCGAAAAATTGCCTGTTGAAAGCGGCGCGGATGCGGTCGGCGCGTCGGCCAAATCGTTCGGCGTCATCGATTTTTCCTAGGAGTTCGGCTATCTTGGCAAGCAGACAGTTGTCGAGGTAGTAGATAGCGGTTGCCGTAAAAGGCCGCGGTGTGAGTTGCGAGCCCCAAGGCGGCTTGGGGCCGATGTCGTACCAGTCGCCTAATCCAACGGTCACGATATCATCCTTTGCCGTGCCGGCCAGGAATTCGACGTACCGCACCATATCGGGGTAATGCCGGTTCAGCAGAACGGTGTCGCCCGTGAACAGATACTGTTGCCACGGCGCTATGACGAACGAGCTTCCCCATTCAGGGGAGTTGCGGAAAGAATCGCTTATCTTAGGCGTTGAGGCAATGAAATATTCCGGAGCGATGTTCGGCACCAAGCCATTATCGAGCTGGCTATCGGCCATATCGTTCATTTCCTTGGCGTAGAGGTTTTCCAGTGCAAAGTTGTAGCGCAGCGCCGGGCCGTTAAGATGGAGTTCCTCAAGCCAACCGAGTTTTTCGCGATGCGGGCAGTCGGTCATCAGGCTCATCATG
>JBEKZY010000414.1:0-3654 GCA_049509395.1 Thermoguttaceae bacterium
AAAGTGTTTTTCCGCTGGGCAATCCAGGCGACCGACTCCACGTTCACCGGATGGACGGCAAAGATCAGGGCGGCCAAAAACGCCCCGGGAATAGACAGCCTCCGCAAAATGATCCAAATCAGCAAAGATGCGGCTGTATGTAAGAGCAAATTGGCAATATGATATCCTGTCGGATGCATGCCCCACATTCGCCACTCGATCCAGAACGTGGTATTGATTATCGGCCAGTAGTCAAATGCGTCGGAGGAACACCATATTCGATACAGCCCGTCAGAGGCCTTGATAAGAGGGTTCTTCACGATAAGCAGTTCGTCGTCCCAGATGAAACCGCCGCTGAACGAAGGAAAGTAAGATATGAAAACGGCGGCGAATATCAGTACTGCTCCCATCAGCCTGCGGCGATGCCACATTGAGGGGATTATACTTCCCAACCGAGACCGGGAAACGTGCTTATATGAAGATTTTTTGCGTTTTGACATGCGCGGATCGAGTGAAAAAAGAATTACAGTGCATTATTATACATTGTAATGACACTATGTAAAATCGCACTCGATTAATCCGCATTTCTCACCAATATGCGCACTGGCATTGAAGATGATTATGCGGAGAGAAACGCGCTTTAATGACAATAATAGCGCAAGTGCAAAATGGAACCGGAAACGGATTTACGGAACGATCGCGGCGCCGCCCACCCAGGCGCCTGCCTCGAACAAACCTGCCCGAATGCTAAGCGGCAAGGGATCGATCATGTACGGCGCGCAATCGCCCGGCCGGTAATAGCCCAGCGAGTACATGCATTCGTCGGGCAATTCCAGGCCCATCTTGTAAGGCAGGATAGGCACAGTCAGGAAAAAGTGGGCGGCCGATTCGAAGTCCTGCAGCCAGGGGCCCAGCGTATGCCCATAACGCTCGACTTGTACTTGTTCGAAATAGAGCGGGTGATGGCACAGAGCCGAGGCGGTCCAGGTAAAGGTGACCGGCGACCAGCAGCGGGGCTGAAAATCTTCGCCTCCCCAGGGACAATCCTTGGGCAACTCGCCCGGCGAGGGGGTGATGTTAGTCGTCAATTGGGAGATTTTTTTCAGGTCCTTGACCGAGAGACAGCCTTCTTTGAGGTCCGGATTCTGGGCGGCCAGCACCTGCTCCAGCGTCTGACTGCCGATGTTTTGATCTTTAGTATCATTGGCCTTCAACTGCACGCCATTCTCTTTTTGTAAAGCAACCAAAGACTTGGGAACGGCCAATTTTGGAACGCTACGGATGTTCGGCAAGGCGGTGGCGCTGCCCGTTCCGGCGGACGGCAATATCAAGGGTTCGCCGATTTCCTCGGCGGAGTCAGGCGCGACAGCCGAGCGCTTGTCGCCAAATGGATCGTCAAACGCGGCGGAGGCGGATTGCCGGGAATTGGCTGCCGGTTCCGCGGGAGACGACCGGACGACGTGCGCGGTTTGTATCACGCCATCTTCGGCATCGCCCGATTCCGGATCATAGGGCAGCCATTTCAATTTGCCGCTGGATTTGACAATTGAATAACCGACCTTTTTTATATTGCCTGTTCCCGAAGCGCTGCCGTTATCAGCCGCATTTGCGGCGGCGGTCGCGGCAAGACAGCTTGCCAAGGTAAAAGCGGCCGTGATGGCCAGTGTTTTAAATCTCCAGATGCATCCAATGGGCGAATTAGTTTCCGTCGCCGCGGGCGTACTCCGTACTGTAATTTGGCGCTTCCTGCGTAATAATGATGTCATGAGGATGACTCTCCCGTACACTGGCCGGTGAAACCTGGAGGAACCGGGCCTTGCTCCGCAGCTCCTCGATCGTTTTAGTTCCGCAATAACCCATTCCGGCCCGTAGTCCGCCTACGAGCTGATATACAAACGGTCCCAAGGCGCCTTTGAACGGCACCCGGCCTTCCACGCCCTCGGGAACCAGTTTGTCGGGCCCGCGATTGCCGGCCGTTTGCCGATAGCGTTCGCTGGAACCGTGAACCATGGCCCCCAAGGAGCCCATTCCTCGATATACCTTAAACGTTCGCCCTTGATAAAGGATTTGTGCGCCGGGGCTTTCCTGCAGTCCGGCGAACAATCCTCCGATCATCACCACGTTAGCCCCGGCTGCAATGGCCTTGGTTATGTCGCCGGAGTAACGTATGCCGCCATCGGCAAGGATGGGTATTTGTTTTTTCTCGGCAACTTGCGCGGCCTGCCAAATTGCTGAGATCTGTGGAACTCCGACGCCGGATATCACCCGGGTGGTGCAAATCGAGCCCGGTCCAATGCCGACTTTAACCGCATCCGCCCCGGCTTCGATCAGGTCTTTGCATCCATCGGCGGTGGCCACGTTGCCGGCCACGACGTCGATGTCCCACTGTTTTTTTATCTCCTTGACGGTTTCGATCACATTCGCCGAATGGCCGTGGGCACTATCGACCACGATTACGTCCACGCCTTTGCGGAGCAGTCCTTCGACGCGATCATAATTATGAACGCCGACGCCTGCTCCTACTCTCAGCCTGCCTTGCCCATCTTTGCAGGCTTGCGGAAACCTCCGCATCATATCAATATCTTTAATCGTTATTAGTCCCGTCAACCTAAAATTTTCGTCAACCAGTAAAAGTTTCTCCACCTTTTTTGTCATTAAAATCTTTTCAGCTTCCTCAAGCGTTACGGCCCCCGTAGCCGTAACCAGATTCTCTTTGGTCATTACCTCGGAAATCGGCCGATCGCCATTTTCCAGGAAGCGGAGGTCCCGGCGGGTAAGAATGCCCACCAAACGGCCGTCATCAGCGGTAATAGGCACGCCCGAAACGTTATATTGGGCCATTGTTTCCCGGGCCCGACTGACCGTGGCATTGGGGGGGAGAGTCTGCGGATCGAAAATAATCCCGTTGGCCGAGCGCTTTACCTTTTCGACCTCCTCGATTTGGCGTTCGAGCGACATATTTTTGTGAATTATGCCTATACCCCCCTCTCGGGCCAGAGCAATGGCCATTTCCGCCTCGGTGACCGTGTCCATGGGCGAACTGACCAGGGGGATATTCATGGAAATGCGCTGAGTAAGCCGAGTGGAAACATCCACGTCGGCCGGGACGGCGTCGCTGTAGCGGGGTTCCAAAAGCACGTCGTCAAATGTAAGGCCTTGATATTGGCAGATCTTCTCTTGCATGGCGACCGGTCCTCCACTGAGAAAGCTGAGGGTAAACCCAAAATTGTAATGCAGGAGATAGGGGATAGGGAATAGGGGAGGGGGGATAGATTAGGGATTAGAGATTGGGGATTTGGGATTGGGGATTAGTGGGCGGTGGGCAGTGGACAGTTTAGCCGCGAGTCATAGGCGAGCGAGTACCATACATCCATGCCGTTTCCTCATGTAAATCCGCGACCGGACACCAAGCGACGGTTGGTCTGTCGCGGTTTTTCTCTTACAACTGAAAATCCACATACGTGTCGCTAATCCGGACGTCATTGACCCGAATACTTGGCGTGGTTAGAGTTAAGATAGATTCTTTAATATGAGTTTCCTCCATTTTGCGAGATATTTGCCATGGAGATACTGACGATGGGCAAAGTAGTGGTTTCCGCACGGATTGAAAACCAAAGTGATTTGATTCGAGTGAGAGAAGGAAATTTGGATCCGGATAAAGTGCGGAATCTGGAA
>JBEKZY010000415.1:0-3646 GCA_049509395.1 Thermoguttaceae bacterium
ATGAACAGGCTGCTGGGCCAGCGCTTGCGCTTACTGGGCTGGATTGCGGCGTCTTTTGGGCGTGCCCCGCCTTCGGTAACCATCAAGGTATTGGCCCCGCGCCCGTCGGTGCCGAATATGAATTGGCCCAGTGAAGGCTCGGCCGATGTTTCGATCAAAGTGGCGGCCGCGCCGTCGCCGAAAATGGTTCGCAGCGATCGGTCGCTGGGATCGATATATTTCGAGTAGGTTTCGGCGGTAATCAAGAGCACCCGTTTTGCTATGCCGCTGCGGATCAGACCGTCGGCCAGCGACAATCCATAAACAAAGCCCGAGCATCCGAGGTTGAAATCCAACGCGCCGATCGAAGTGGGCAGCCCCAAGCGATGTTGCATGATGCAGGCCGTGGTGGGCAGGATGTAATCGGGCGTTTGCGTGCAAAACAAAAGGAAGTCGATCGATTCGCGGTCGATGTTATACCTGTTGAACAGTCTTTCCGCCGCCGCCACTCCCAGGTCCGACGCGCATTGATCCGGCTCGGCAATATGGCGGTTCCGCACGCCCGTCTTGGCAAAGATCGTCTCGATATCCCATTTGGCGAACATCGAGGAGAGTTGATCTATATTCTCTACTTTTTCCGGCAAATGAACGGCAATGGGGCCTATCGCAGAATACGGCATAATCTTGTTTTGCTCCAGCTACTAAAAAATCTGCTACCATAGCCCCCCGGGCAGGGTAGAAAAGTACCAAATTCCACCGGAAACGTCAACACCAATCGTTTGTTTCATACTTACATCATTATCCATAACTGGCTAATAGAAAAGGGGATAGGAATAGTTTTACTAAATCCCAAACATGGCGGAAGTGAACAATAATTCGATTGCCGACATCTTATAACAGACACTATCGACCCCATAAGCGAACGAACTTATTGCCCTTGACGCTTAAAAGAACTCTATTTAACTTCCCCTAATAAGCATCACTCCTAAAAACTATTACCCAAAACCTATTGCCTCGTTTATCCGCTTAGATGCCTTTTCCGCGACTATCCCAGGTTAAGAAACCTGCCGCACTTGGCCGGCTTTTCTTGATGTTTGCCTTGATCGCGGTCCTTAGCGGAACGGCCGCCGACTGGCCCGATACGCGAACTGCGGGGCCCTTTGTCTGCCGAGCGGATTTTCCACTGCTTGACATCGAGCCTTTATTAAACGAATTGTCCCAACTGCAAATCGACCTGGTGCACACGTTGGGCATTTCTCCGGCAAAGGAAATAATTCAGGTTTATCTTTTCCACGACCGGCAAACATACGATCGCTATCTGAAAGAGCACTTTCCCAACGTGCCGTTTCGCCGGGCGGTTTACATCAAGGACGGGGGGCCGGGCAGGGTTTTTGCTTATCGCAGTCCGCAATTCGACGTGGACCTCCGCCACGAATGCACCCACGCATTGTTGCACGCCTCGTTGAAAAATATTCCCCTGTGGCTGGACGAAGGTCTGGCCGGCTATTTTGAACTGCCCGCTGAACAACGCGCCTTGGGCAATCCGCATCTGGGCAACATTCGTTGGAACGTTTGGCTGGGCATAGTCCCCGGCATTGAGAATCTGGAAAACTGCAGCGATATTTCAAAAATGGGCAAGGCCGAATATCGGGACTCCTGGGCCTGGGTCTGCTTTATGCTTCATGGCCCGCCGGTAGCCCGTGAAGAGTTGGTAAATTATCTCTCTGACCTCCAAGACCAGGACCCGCCCGACTTACTGGGCAATCGCCTCAAACACCGGCTTCCAGATTTGCATCAAAGTTTTATAACATTCTTTAAAACATGGAAAAATAAATAAACCGCAACAGGCTTGCGCCAATTATAATCTTCTCTATTATTCGCCTGTTGCGCATCTTGCCATGCATGCCTCATTGGGGGTTTTTTACTAACCCCTCTTTCCGCGCAAATCGGAAAAGTTGACTAAACCCAAGAACTCACTGTGACGATACCCAAGGTGGAGTACTTTTAATCCGCTGCCCTTAATGCGCGCAGGGTGGAAACATGTTAGTTCGAAAAGCTTTCACAGTCGTTGTTCTTCTGGAAGTTTTGAGCATGGTCTCGGCTGCCAAGGCCCAGGATACCTCATCCGGTTCTGGCAGTAAAACCATCGGAGAGCGACTGGATGATTTTGGTCAGATGATCTTTGGCGGCCTTTTACCGAAAAATAAAGACAAGGCGGAAAATAGAGATAATAAAGAGAATGCACAAAACAGCAAGCAGACTCCCCGGCCAATACCTGGAAAATACTCCTCGAACCAGGTTTCCAGTGATAATCCCGATCTTCAGGCCGGCACTACCATAAAGCCATTAAATACCAATCAGCAACAAACGGCCGGCGATTCATCCTCACGGCCGGTTCGAGTGTATCGCTTTGATAATAATTCCTCTAATAATTCCACTTCGCCCTCTCAGCAGACGGTGGATAATCGTCCGGGGCGCCGGTATTTTGAAAACCAGACGGTTCAGGACAACATCGATACACCGGAGAACACGCAGACCCTACGGAGCGCACCCTCGAAACAATCGCTGGTTGTTGCTGCGAATAAGAATTCCGAGGGCTCCGCGGAACTTTCCGACCAGGGTAATCTGATTACCCGGCCGTTGCACGAACAATTTTCGCAATTTCGCATATCGGCATTTGATAATCCTTCAAAGGCAGTTTCGCCTGACAATTCGGCGAAGAAAGTTTCGGTATCAACGTCTCCGGGCACTTCGATAACCTCCGGCAATTCATCCTCGCTGGGTTTGTCTTCTGCCAAAGAAGGAGCATCGGCCCAAAGGGGTTCCCAGCTTGTGGAGGTCGAATCATCATCCTCATTTGTCGAATCGAGCGAGCCGATAAAGGGCAAAACCGCCGGGGTTAACACTACCGGCAGACCCACTTTGGCCAAACGTCCGGCCGCAACGGCGTATTCCGATCACCCCATGGTTGCGGAGCGGACTTCGCCGGCAACGCGTATGGATGATACTGCCGTTGCGGAAGGGCCATCCATTTCAAAACCTATTGCCGCAAAAGACGGCGGCAAGATTTTTCCCGCCGCGGAAACTTCGGGATTAAACGAAAACGGCGTTCTTTTCGCCCGCAAGGGAGCAGTCCTCAGCGTGGAGACTCACGGGCCGCGGAAAATTACGGTGGGCAAAGAGTCGGCTTACGAAGTTAAAATTATCAACTCGGGCGACGTGGCGGCCGAGGATTTGATCGTATTTGTGAATCTGCCCGAATGGGCCGAAGTCGTCGGCACGGAAGCCAGCGCCGGTTCCACTCAAATTGGGCCGTCGTCTCAAATATCCGCGCCCGCGCCTTTCCAGTGGAAAGTGGGACGATTAGAGGGCAAATCGCAGGAAAAAATGTCCTTGCGAATAATCCCACGCCAAAGCCGTCCCTTCGATTTGGCGGTGCGCTGGGAGTCCAAGCCCGCGACTTCTCAAACATTGATCGAAGTGCAGGAACCAAAACTCGAAATGCAATTGGACGGGCCGCGTGAAGTGTTTTACGGCAAAAAAGAAACCTACCGGTTGAAAATGTCAAACAGCGGCACCGGCAATGCCGAGGGCGTGACCGTCAAATTCGTGCCGGTTGGAGCGGGCGATAACATTCAGGCGACTTATGAACTGGGCCTTTTGCCCG
>JBEKZY010000416.1:0-5158 GCA_049509395.1 Thermoguttaceae bacterium
CGTCGGAGACTTTGATCAGGCGGTTTTGCGTAATAAGCAGTTCGTCGTCCCAGATGAAACCGCCGCTTATGGAGGGGATATAAGCGATGAAAACCGCAAACACGATTATCGCTATTCCCGCCAACAGGCTTAGAGGCGGCGCCGATGGGTTAGAGCTTACCGGGCGAGTCAATGCAAAGCGTTTGTTGGAGAATTTATTGCTCTTGGACATTATCGAGCCGATTTAAAAGCCCCGATGTATTTTATTATCTTCTTATTTTACAATATTTTGGGTCATATTCGATAGTTCCACGACGGCAAACAAAATTAATGGGGAAGTCTCTATAGACTCCTGGTAGAACAACCTGGTTTTTGTTATGGTATATAATTCCTGATGCTGAATTGGGAAAAGTATGATTTTACCGAATCAGATTTTTTAATTTCCGGCATGACAAGCGTCCGGAAGGGCTTATGGGGGATTAGCTCAGTTGGGAGAGCGTCTGAATGGCATTCAGAAGGTCGAGGGTTCGAGTCCCTTATCCTCCACTTCACAAGCCCCGACGTAGTAAAGAGTTACGTTGGGGCTTGTTTTTGGGTTTCATTCAAAAATGCCACTGGGCTACGTTTGGGCTACGGCCTAAGAAAAAATCTGTCGATTTGAAAAGGTTAAGGGTGAGCAACCCGAAACGGACAGCGTAGCGCAACCCGTAGCGCAGGCATCCATGATCTTGTCGATCAACACGGCCACGGCGTCGCCGTCGAGGCGGTCGTCGAGGAGATTGCCGTCCAGGAGGTGGTCGTCGAGGTGGTCAAGGTGCCCGTCGAGTAGACTGTGGATAGATCACGGTTCTCTGCTATAAGATTGGCCCACCGCGATAACGCCGCTTGCGTTGTCTCAGCACTGAATGACCGGAAGTCCTGATTTGCTCAAATCGCATTAGCGTAGCGTATAACGCACCACGCGACCGCGCCACCCGACGGAGGAAAAAGTGCAGGTTATTCAGTTTGCTTTGCCCCGATCTTCAATTTTAAGAAATTTATTGACGTTGCAGTAGTATGTGTGCTTTATTGAGTTTTTGGGCGAATTAGCACTATTGACGTAATTCGCATAGGCTGAATACGCCCCCCGACTTCCCGCCTCATAAGCTGGGTTAGATATGGGACGTTTATCTATCCTGTTTTTAATTTCCCCTTCGGTGGATTCGACAATTACAGAGGAGGGCGTAACATTGATTACTACACCTTCGATGTGGTAGTCACCAAAATCTACTGTAACATTATGGCCGATTAACTCAGAATAGACCGGCGAGGCCGGGGAGGTTGCAGGGGACTTATCCCGAATTATGGCAGGTGGTTTGGCTTGCAATTTTGGAGGCGGGCGAATAGATAAATAAACCACAATGCTAAGAATCCCGATAAGCAATAAGGCGGCGAGGAGATTGTATTTTTTCATATCTCACTCCCGAAATTTTAGATATAGAATAACCTTATAGTGCCATTCGGCTTTAAACACCCTTATTATCTTCTTTTCCTTTCAAACGCCAAGTACCCCCAAAAACGGCCTTCCAGTTTCGCTTGTGTTGCGATCCGATAGGTCGGGTCGATGGCTGGTGACAAACTGCAAATGCAACACTCAAATTGCTGTGAATCCCGGGATTTTGGTAGCGATGATAGCATTCGTTCATCAATTTCCGATTTATTCGGCTTCGGAATTCCAAAAAACCTATTGACCAGCCTGCAATTACATAACACACAACAGTAAATGCAAAGCATATATAACATACGATTGAAATTATATCTTTTGAACCAATATTCATGTTCGGGTTCTTTATCAAATCGACAATTTGTTCTATTGCAAAACCAATTAGTCCAGTGCCTAATGCACTAAATAATGTTGTTATCGCATTAAGCATCGACAAAGAATCCAGTTCAGGCTCACCAATCGGAAAAACTTTCATTTTTCTCACCGTATTGATAGTAAATATGTCCGATCCTCGCGAAGGTTGGACACCAATCGATTCTAAAGTAACTGTAAAATCTGGTTTACTAACATTTTTATTTTGTTGTGAATCAGCCATTTGTCACCTCCTTTTTATCAGGAGGCGAGTTCGCTAAAACTCCTGTATGCACGGCATTTATAAGTTGTACCGATCCACAATTATTACATATGAGTTGAACACATGGGTATGTGGGTCCACCAATCGTAAGCGCATTTGGTGTATAAATTGGTAGATATATTAAATGTTCAGTAATCCCCCAATTTTTTTGTTTGCAGATAGGACAATTGATGCCCAAACCTGCGCTATGGTCCATGATCCATTTAATAATTTTTTGTTGTTCGTCTGCACTTAACTTTCCTTCTTTATCAGGCATGGCACATTTCTCCTTTTTTTAAGAGTATACCAGCCTATTTTAACATGCGCAAAACTTCCTGTATTTACTAAACATTAGAACAGGCTTTAGTGCAATCACCTTCACCAGGGGCCTTGTGGCAAAAAATGCACGGGTTCGGGGTTTCGGTCATGGTTCGCATAATCTCGGCCTCGTATACTTTGCGCCAGTGCGTTCAAAATGGTCGGGTTGACCTTTGACACCTACCTTTTTCGCCCGGGCCGCCTGGACCTATTCGTCGTATTCAGGTTTGAAAGTAAACCGCTCTTTGCATCTTGCACAATAAATACTATCCGGCAAAAACTTTCGATCACCACAAGCAAGGCAGGATCGTCGGCGACACAGCGACGCCCACGCAACTTACCGCCACGAGCATTTCCGTGGGAACGCTCACCATTGCCGCGAATTCCACGGTGGTCATCGCCGCCGGGGCGGTTTGGCTAAAAAGACGCTAACCGGTTTATATCCACTAACAATAATTAAACCCACAGTCTGCAAATTGCGGGTTTTTTTATGGCATAGTTGACCAATCCCATAAGCTACACTTGCAAAAAGGCTGAATTACGGAGTGATATATTTTTCAGGTTTTCATACCTATGATTACGGGTTACTCTCGACTGTCTGCGCGGCGAGCGCGAGCGGTTTTAGCGATTTTGGCGTTGGGAACTGTGTTTTGCGTCGAGGTGGCTCTATCGCCGCTGTGGCAAGGCAATGTCGAGCGATTTAGGCCCGGGGCGGGCGACGTGGCCTTATATCGGGCGCAAGTCGATCGCATGCAAAACGGCGAAGGGTATTATCAGGCAGTCTCCGCCGAACAAACCGCCCGAGGTTATCCCACGCGCAGCGTATTTAATTGGCGGACACCTTTGCCATTGTGGCTTATAGGCCGGTTGCCCCAAGTGGAATGGGCGAAATATTTTCTCGGCGTTTTGTCGCTGGGACTAATTGTTTTCGCCTTCGAGGCGATCGTCCGGGAAAAAAGCAATTCCTTTGCAGCCGCGCTTGGTTGCGTGGTTTTACTCAGCGGTCCGCTGTTGTTCACTTTGCTGGACGATTTGTTTGTTATGCCGGTCTTATGGGCTGAAGTATTTATCGCCTTTTCCTTGTGCGCCTATGGAACAGACAGGCCCAAAATCGGGCTTGGATTGGGGTTGAGTGCATTGTTCATGAGCGAACTGGCCTTGCCGTATTGCTTGCTTTGCGCGGGTATGGCGGGGTGGAAATATGTTCGATGGAAACAGTTGTATATTGAAGGGGACAGTCACATTTTTATCGACCATGCAAGTATGGCGCCTGAACAATTGGGACAGTTTCCGCGGGAACTCGTCGCTTGGGGGCTGGGACTGTGCGCATGGTTGATATTTTTCGGATGGCATTGGTGGAACGTATCGGGTCTGATCGGCCCGGACGCCATTGCTCATAAACACGGATGGATCCGATTCGGCGGGGCAGGGTTCGTGCTGGCCACGGCTCAAATGAACGCCTATTTGATATTATTGCCGCCCTGGGTAACGGCTCTGTATTTTGCGGCGGCCATGTTCGGTCTGGCCGGCTGGCACACCACGCTGGGCGTGCGCATCGGTTTGACTGCTTGCATATATGTGATGTTCTTTGCGGTCGTGGGACAAGATTTCAACCAGTATTGGGGCTCGATTATCGCCCCGCTGTTGTGCTTCGGGGTGATCCGATTGCCGGCCTCGATCCGCGATCTTTGCCAAGCGGCCGGTATTTCCGCGGGCAAGCGGCGGAAATTTATTCGACATGAGTGCCAGTAATGTAGCAGGCACATGGTGTGTGCCGTACTGTGTTATTCGACATAAATTACCTGTCAGACAGACGGCACACGGAGTGTGCCTACTACATAGCGCTAAGAAACGGCACACGGCGTGTGCCTGCCACATTAGTGGATTTGTTATTCTATTTCGGGCAAATCGGCGGTTTCATGTTCCGGGGAAGGTTGGGGAATCTTGGCGGCATCGAGCAGATTCATGGCTTCCAAGAGTAGATCGAGATATGGCTTGTCGCCCTTTGTCGTTTCTTCCGCTATTTTCACCTGCATATTGACCATGCGATCGACCAGGTACAAGGGTCTGGCGCGGACCTGGTCGTAAATGCGGATTACGTATTCGCCCAGGATGGCGATTCCCATGGCGTTTATTGCCCCGAAAAAGCTGGCGGCGAGGATATATGACGTCCAACCGGGAATAGCAAGGTTGGTTAAAAGTTTACAGTATAAAGAGAAGGTGCCCAGGCCCAGGAAGACCGCGGCGGCCGCCAAACCGATGAAGTGAAAGAGCATTAGCGGCATGCCCGAAAAGGAGAAAATCGCAGTCTTGGCCAGGTTGAACAAACCGCCCAGCGATACCCGCGGCCGCCGGTCGTAACGGGCGTTGCGCTCGACTTCGATGCCGATCTGTTTGAATCCGACCCAAGATCGCAATCCGGGAAAGTAGCGGTCGTGCTCGCCAAGGGCGAGAATCAAGCGTGCCACGCGCCGATCGATGAGGCCGAAATTGCCCGCGTCGGCCGGAATGGAGATAGACGCCACGCGGGAGAGCATGCGATGAAACGAGGCGAAAAGCAACTTCTTGATTTTGCCTTCCTTTCGATTGCGGCGCAGGGCGTAGACGACATCATAACCTTCCAGCCAGCGCTCGATCATTTGTACAATTGCCTCGGGGTCGTCTTGCAGATCGGAATCCATGATCACAACGGCGTCGCCCCGGGCATGGGCTAAACCGGCGTGCAGGGCTGCCTGGTGCCCGAAATTCCGGGAAAAATGCACTAC
>JBEKZY010000417.1:0-3628 GCA_049509395.1 Thermoguttaceae bacterium
ATGGTCGGCTTTTAGGGAATATATGAAATATCACTTCCAGCGGATTTAACATATATGTCGATATTTTTTTAAGAATGGATGAATTGAAGTCTAAACGCGGCGGGCAGTTCTGCTCCATATATACTATGACTAATTCGGGGTATTAGATTATAAGGAAGATACGCTCATGGATTTGCAATTACATAGAGCAACATTATGTAGCCTCATATTGTTGCTGGGCGCTGCATTATCGAATCCGTCATATGGGCAGAATACTGCCGGGGGCGGCCAGGGCGCCGCAAGCGGCCAAAGCAATGCCGATGCCGGCGGAGTTGATCCGGGCAGTCTCGACAAGTTGCTCGATATGGCCGATAAAGACGTGGGGCAACTCTCGAATGTGAATGTGTCCGGCCATACCGGGTCGCCTTCTTTGGACCAGCCGGTGAGCACCGTAGAGCGTCAGGCGAGCACCGTGGGAAAAACGCCGGCGGCCGTGTTTGTAGTCACCAACGAGATGATTCGCCGCTCGGGGGCGCAGACCATTCCCGATGTCTTGCGCATGGTGCCCGGCGTGCAGGTGGCCCAAATTTCCTCGGATGAATGGGCCGTCAGCGCGCGGGGTTTCAATACGCAGTATTCCAACAAGTTGTTGGTGCAAATCGACGGCCGTACGGTGTATGATCTTTTCTTCGGCGGGGTTATCTGGGACGTGCAGGACCTGATCCTCGAAGACGTGGACCGGATCGAAGTGGTCCGCGGTCCCGGCGCTACGATCTGGGGCGCCAATGCCGTGAACGGAGTGATAAACATTATCACAAAAAAGGCGCAAGATACTCAAGGAGTTTTAGTCCAAGGCGGAGCGGGATCGCATGAACTTGGATACACTAATGCCCGGGCGGGCGGTCGTATCGGCGATGACTTGTATTACAGGTTTTACGGCAGGTGGTTCGATCGCGGCCCGGAATTCCTTCCTGACGGCGGAACTGGGCCCGACGCCTGGCATCAGGGGCGGAGCGGCTTCCGCATGGACTACGACGCCGGCCGGTGTGACGCCATGACGCTGCAAGGCGATTATTATGACGGAAAGTCCGTGAGCCTGGTGCCAAATCAAATTCCAACGCCGCAACCAACGCCGCCATACTTTTCCGTGCCAAGCAACGACATCCACGTGACCGGCGAGAATATTTTATACCGCTGGAAACATACCATAGATGACGATTCGGATTGGACATTTCAGACCTATTATGACCGGACCGAGCGGCACTATCTTGATCCCGCTTACGCCTTGGATACCGATCTTCTGGACTGTGATTTCCAATACCGTTTTCCCTTGGGAGATCGGCATGAGATTATATGTGGTTGCGGCTACCGGTTTTGGAAAGATTCCGTCGTGAATACGGAGCCTTCTTCAGCCTTCTTCATATCCGTTAACCCGCCGGATCGTTTTGATAATTATTTCAGTTATTTCGTACAGGATCAAATCACCTTGGAGGAAGACCGCTGGTTTTTGATAGGCGGCTCGAAATTCGAGCACGATCCTTACACTAATTTTGAATTTCAGCCGACGGTACGGCTTTTGTGCACTCCCAATAAAAAATGTTCGCTGTGGGCTGCTGTATCCAGGGCGGTTCATATGCCCACCCAGCAGACTGACTTTGCGCAAACCACATTGCCTTCGGTTAACACTCCCCCCCTCACTCCTCCCTTTGTTTTTCCGCAGGTGGTCGGCAATCCCGGTTTGCAATCCGAGGAATTATTGGCTTACGAGTTGGGCGTGCGCGTGCAAGCCACTGAGCGTTTTTCCTGGGATCTGGCCTTGTTCTACAACCAGTACGACAAGCTTGAGGCGTTTTCCCCGAACGGGTATGTTTATGATCTGCCTTATATATTCGCGCAGCAGCAATATCAAAACGGCATGTCCGGTCAAACCTACGGCGCGGAATTGGCGTTAAACTATTCCGTCAGTGAGCAATGGCGCCTGCAGTGCGCCTATACTTATACGCGATTGTTCCTGCACCTTGCTCCGGGCATGATTGCCAGTGCCGAAGATCCCGGTGACACGCCCTGTAACCAGGTCTATTTACAGTCTTCCTGGAACATGGGCGACCATTGGCAATTCGATCTCATCGGACGTTACATGGACGCCCTTTTGCCTACCAGTCCCGTGTCTCCGGAGATTCCCAATTATATTGTCTTTGATACCCGCCTGGCATGGCATAACGGTAAAAACTTCGAGGTGTCGGTGGCGGGCCGAAATCTGACGCATGGAACCTATTCTGAATTCGCTCCCATAACCAGCAACGTCGCATACAAAGTAGGTCCTGAAGTTTACGGCCAGATTACTTGGCGTTATTGAAAATTAAGCCGGATAATTTTTAACTATGTAATGACAGGTTGAAATAATCAGGTTGCAAAGAACGTGAATCGCCTAATTGCCAGTTTTTGCATCAATGTTCGATTAAGACTTTGCGCGGTCTTATCAGCCTTCCGCATGGAACCGCTGCGGAATGCCTTGTTGCGTTCGATCCCATCTGTCGGATTGGGGATTTGGGCGACAGCGATGTTTTTCTTCGCCGGACAGGGGGCTATCGTTTGGGGGCAGTCGCCCGATGCAACGGATGAGATTAATCCGCAGTATGAGTACAACGTCAAAGCCGCGTTTCTGTATAGTTTTGGGCGATACGTCGAATGGCCCAAAGACGCATTTGACGAGCGGTCGGGTGCGTTCGTCATAGGCGTTTGCGGCGAAGACCCGATCGGGCAGGTCTTGGATCGTATCGCTCAGTCCAAGACCATCCAAGGGCGTCGCATCATCATTCAAAAAATGGCCACAATCGAGGAATTGCAGCCCTGCCATATCTTGTTTGTTTCCCATTCCATTCCTCCCGCGCAGCAGATCACAGTCATTAATAAGATGCGAGATAAAGCCACATTGTTAGTGGGGGAAGTGCCGGGATTTGCCGAACGCGGCGGCGGTATCAACTTTTTCGTGGAGGGAGGCACGGTGCGTTTTGAAATCAACGTCGAAGCCGTCCGGCAGGAAAAACTGATGCTCGATGCAAAATTACTTAACCTGGGGAAAAAGGTGTCGGATACCGGGGTTCAACCAGATAAGAACTCCGATTGAATATGAGTGATTTTACATCTCGCGCCGCTACGAAAGAAATTAATTGCACGTTAGTGGGGCGGTAAATGAAGTTTTTTACATATCGGTTATATATAACGATTTTAAATCACGACGCTTAGACGTATGCTGAAGTTTCGCGACTTGTCGATACGAACGAAACTGGTATTGCTGGCCATGGTTTCGGCCAGCGTTGCCCTGCTGTTGTCGTGTATTGGTTTCGCGGTTAATGATATCAAAATGATGCGTGATTCCACTGTACAGAGTCTTAGCACGCAAGCTCGAATGTTGGCCTTCAACAGCACGGCGGTGCTGAGTTTCCGAGACGCTCCCGCGGCGCAACTATTGCTGAAATCCTTGAAATCGCAACCCGCGATCGAATTCGCCTGTTTGTACGACAGCGGGGGAAAAGTGCTGGCCACGTATTTAAAAGAGGAGGTTTCCCAAGTCAATCCGCCGCCGCCCGGCGACAACGGCCACGAATTCACCGACAGCGGAACGCTGGAGATGTTCCAAAAAGTGCAA
>JBEKZY010000418.1:0-3588 GCA_049509395.1 Thermoguttaceae bacterium
ATCCGCCGGCAACTAAGTGAACTTGGCCCAAGCAACATGCGTAGTCTATATTAGGGGAATGTTAGTAATGAAATTTAATAATTTAGGCTGCTAAACAGGAAAAAAGAGAAACTATCAAGGCGTATTGGAGTTTATTAACCAGGTAGTACTACGTTAATTGACTGGAAACAGCGAGTAATTTGCAGGATTGGCGCTTGATTGACTAATAATCTCGGTTAAAATATTTGAATTAAAGGCATAGAAGACTCATCTTGGCCGGGCGTTCAGCCTACGGAACCTGGTTCTTAAGATACGCCAAACTTTTTGTCGCTTTTAAAGCGTTCGTTCGATAGCTCTTTTCGCCTGTTACGGGAAAACGACAAAACATTTAACCGCAACACATAATGAGCGATAGTTACACCAGCGGAGAGAAAGTTTACCCGCCGACGGAGGACGCCGTCGCCGCCGAGCCCTGCGCATCGCAGTCTCCGTTGTTCTCCACCCCCCCTATAAAACCCATCAGTGAACAGCCTACGTTCATTTCCAATCGTCCCCCGATCCCATCCCCTACTCTTTCCGATTCGGCCTGGCGCATTATGGAAGGCCGGATCATGCCAGGCGATCATTTGGGGCATTTCGAGTTGATCGAATACGTCGGCGGCGGGGGAATGGGCCGTGTATATCGGGCCATGGACACCCGGCTCGCCCGGATTGTGGCCCTGAAAATTCTCCCTCCCGATCAGGCCGCCGATTCGGAAACCGTGCAGCGGTTTGCCAACGAGGCTCAATCGGCCGCTCGGCTCGACCACGAGAATATCGCCAGGGTTCATTATGTGGGCGAAGATCGGGGAGTTCATTTTATCGCCTTCGAGTTTGTCGAAGGAGAGAACATTCGCAAATTGGTGGAACGTAAAGGGCCGCTGCCGCTCGAGGAGGCCATTAGTTATACGCTGCAAGCGGTCGATGCCTTGGCGCATGCCGATGCCCGCCACATAGTTCATCGCGATATCAAGCCCTCAAATATATTGATCACCCCCGGCGGCCAGGTGAAATTGATCGACATGGGTTTGGCCCGCCTGAGACAGGCGGAATCTATGGGAGTCGATTTGACATCCAGCGGGGTCACGCTGGGCACCTTCGACTATATCTCTCCTGAACAAGCCCGCGACCCCCGCAGCGCAGATATCCGCAGCGATATATATTCGCTGGGTTGCACGTTTTATTTCATGCTCGCAGGCCGCCCGCCCTTTCCTGACGGGACAGTGCTGCAGAAGTTGTTGCAACATCACGGCGATCCGCCGCCGGACGTGCGGCAAGTCCGGGCGGATTTGCCTGAACAGGCCGACGATATCCTGCAAAAAATGATGGCCAAGGATCCGAACCATCGCTATTCGGACCCCAATGACTTGATCTCCGATCTATTGGCCTTGGCCGGGCAACTAGGCTTGCAGCCCTTCAATCCCGGCGGCAGGGAGTGGTTGCCGAAGCCGGCGCCAAAGGTTTCCCCTATTCACCGGCATATGCCGTGGGTGGTTTCCATCGCCGCGTTGGCGTGCATGTTGATCGCACTCGATATATTTTGGAAGGTGTCGAGCCCTGGCCGGCAGGATCCATCCGCGTTGCCCTTCGACAGGAAGGAATCCGTCGTCAAATCAGCCGAGTCCAAAGCCGATTTGCCGCCCGGCGTAGAAGACGAAAAAACAAAGTCCTTGGCGATAAAAGACAAACCAACTTCGGAAAATGCGCCGGATTCAGCCGGCAAATCTTTGCGAGCGTCTGCAAACGCATCCCCGCGCAAGTCGCCCCAAGAAATATGGAGGCTTTACCCGCCTGCAAATCCGGCCGTGAATGCGGGGCAGGTTGCAGCCGCTTCCGCCGCAAGCACGTCTCAATCGCCGTCAAAGTCTTCCGTCGCTTTTAAAACGCCGCAGGCGGGCGGCTCGTCTCAGCAGTCCGGCCATGCCGACTTTTCACCGGGAAGCGGCATTTCAACTACGCCTGCGCCGGACCATGCGCAAAACGATTTATCTCGGGAAATGCCGGCTGCGACTTCATCCCAGGCTGAACCCGGCGAAAACGCGTCACCAGCCGGAACTTTAAGCAAGCATAATGCTTTGCTCGTAGTAAGCGACTTGGCCGCGGGCGACAACGAATTCACAAACTTGCCCGCCGCTTGTGCAGCCGCCCGCAACGGAGATGTGATCGAACTCCGCTACAACGGTCCGCGCGAGGAAAAACCGGTTCACATGGCCAATTTGCGGGCGACGATCCGGGCCGGCGAAGGGTACCAGCCGGTGTTGGTTTTCCGGCCCAACGAAACCGATCCGGTAAAGTATCCGCGCAGCATGTTCAGTCTCAGTTCGGGCCGGTTGACGATTTCCAATTTGGCCATGGAACTGATCATCCCCCGGGATATAGCGGCCGACAACTGGTCTATGCTTGAAATCCGCGGCGGGCAAACGGTCCGGCTGGAAAAGTGCGCCCTTACCGTTGCCAATGCCTCGGACCAGTTGACCGCCTATCATCAGGACGCGGCCTTTTTCCGCGTTGGGGCTTCGCCCGGCGCCGAGTCCAAGGTTGCCGGCGGCAATGCCGGAGCCCCGCCCCTGGCTACCATCGAATTGTACGATTCCATCGCCCGCGGAGAGGCCGCATTCATCCGGGTGGACGCTCTTCAGCCCGTCCATCTGGCTTGGGACAACGGATTGTTGGCGACCAGCGAATGGTTGCTTTGGGCGGCGGGCGGGACCCAATCGCCCAAACCCGACGAGATGCTCCGCATCGACCTGCAGCATGTAACAATCGCGGCCCGCGGCGGGTTGGTCCATCTTACCAGCAGCCAGGCCGCCCCGCACCAGTTTACCGTTCAATTCAATTGTGCCGGCAACATCATCATGACTTCGCACGGCAATTCACTTATTGAGCAAGAAGTGGTCGGTTCCCTGGAAAATGCCCGGCGACAAATCGTGTGGAACGGCGATCATAACTTTTATCAAGACGTCAACGTTTTCTGGACGATCCGCGGCCTTGGCTCAGAACCGACCTCCGATAAGATGTCTTTCGAGGGTTGGCGGGCGTATTGGGGTCCGTCCCGGGAAAATCAACCATTTTTCGGACGCATCGAGCGGAACAACCTGCCCGGTCCCGATTGCCCGCCGCATACACAAACCCCGGCCGATTTTAGTTTGAACGAGGCGGCCATCGAAAACACGGCCATCGGCGAAGCCGGAGACGGCCGAAATGCGGGCATGCAAATCGATCGGCTGATGGTTTTACCTCTTCCACTACAAGCGGACGGTTCCGATTCATCGGAAGATTGACCCGGCCGGCTATGCCCCGCATCCCGCCCGCAGACCCCCGTTGATCTGCATAAACCGGACCCGTGTCCCTGATCGCTCCAAAAAACCGCGCAGGAATATCTTGAGCAAAATTGTGATGCAAGCATCTTGCCCGCCCCGGAAAAATGCGGACCGGAGGCTTGTACCGCAAGTAAAATAGGACAAGTTTTTTATAAGCGGACCTAAAATAATCTAGCGGTAGGAGTTGCACGAACGTCCACTCCTGCGTTATGCTTATGTACTAAGAGCTTCCGGGCGATTAGCTCAGTCG
>JBEKZY010000419.1:0-3583 GCA_049509395.1 Thermoguttaceae bacterium
CGACCTCGCTTAAGAGGTGGCTGTTCAAGAAGATCGTCTTGCCCTGATCCCGCAACCGGGTAAGCGTCTCGCGGACGTCCCGCCGTCCGACCGGATCCAGGCCGTCTGTTGGCTCGTCGAGCACGACCAGATCGGGATCGTTTACCAGGGCCTGGGCCAGGGCGATGCGTTGCTGCATGCCCTTGGAGTATGTGCCTACTTTTACCTTGGCCCATTTTTCCAGACCGACCATTTCCAGCAGTTCGCCCGCGCGGCGTTTGCGTGTGCAGCGGTCGACTTTGGCCAAAGCGGCAAAAAACTCCAGCGCCTGCCGCCCGGTAAGATATGGCGGAAAGCGATGGTGCTCGGGCAAGTAGCCCACCCGCGTCAGGGTCGGCTTGTGTCCGATCGGCCGGCCCAAAATCGTCCCCGCGGCCCGCGTCGGCCGCACCACGGTCATCATGATCTTGACCAGCGTGCTCTTGCCCGCGCCGTTGGGGCCCAAAAGCCCAAAAATCTCCCCGGGCCGCACCTGCATCTGAATCCCCCGCAAGGCCTGCACCCGGCGCTGAAACGTCTTGGCAACATCCTTTAGATCGATAGCCAGATCAACCATGAAAACTCCTTGCCGGACTTTTGCATCAGCGGCGGTTTAGGGCAATATGGAATAAACAAGGCGCCGAGTGTCTTGTTTATTTCATACATCATGATTTAATGCAAGTGCTTAATCGGCAAATACCGATCGGTCTGCATCGTGCGGCGGATGGTTAATATGCTATTCGATTCGCGTGGCCGTTTCTTGGCATCCGCGCGATTTGCTCTCGTAAGGCTCTTTTAGGCAAGTAGTGAAAGCGGCCCGGTTTCCTCGCTGTGATAGCGCCGTTTTAGCACCAAAACCCCACCCCGCTTATAATCCATAGCAAAAGCCTTGCGTAACTCTTTATTACACAAGGCTTTACAAGTGCCCCCTGTAGGGGTATAGATGGAATTTTTCAAGAGTTTGCTATATAAGGACTTACGAAAACGTTCGCCCACAAATTTGCCCTAAAATTTGCCAAAATTGCCCTGCGTTTTTTGGCCTTTTCTGTTGGGTAGGCATGCTTACGGATGCTCATTATAGTCATTTACGAAGTTGATGGAAGTGAGGCAAACCAACCTTGTGATTCACCCCTCCACTCCTCAAACGCAATAATTCCCTTGGAGAAACTACCATGACCAGGGAATCAATGCGGGAAATCCAACGTTTAGCAGATCGGGTCTGCGTTCTAATCCTCAGCAGCGACTTGCCAGCAATCGACATCGAGATAGAGAAAAATAAAGTCCGAGAACACTGCCTCGAACTCTACCCTGATCAGGAACAACTCTACGAAATGATTTACGAAAGCCGATTTCAGCGACTTTGGGATCAGTTTAGAGAGGAGGAGTGAAATTGCTATAGCCACTAGCCCATTTTCAACAATCTTGGAAGGCTCGCATAGAAATGCTATGATGCCATCTTGATTCCTCACCCTGTAGTGAATTTTATGACATTGACATCTTCAACATATTCGTGGTTTGGTTTTATAGTGCTGCTCATCATGTGCTTTGCCGCAGCGGGAGTGGGCAGTGTAGCTACTTACCCAAAGATTGAGAACTGGTATGCATCTTTAGCCAAACCATCTTGGACTCCACCCGATTGGATATTCGGCCCCGTGTGGTCGATTCTCTACTTGAGCATGGCAATTGCCGCTTGGCTGGTCTGGCGACAAAGTGGTTTTGTTAGTATTCCATTGGCGATATTCGTTGTGCAATTGATATTGAATGCGGCGTGGTCCTGGTTATTTTTCGGTCTTCAGAATCCTGGTATTGCCTTCATTGAGATACTTTTCCTTTGGACCGCAATTGCTGCTACTATAATGATGTTTTGGCAAATGTCGGCACTAGCTGGGCTGTTACTCGTGCCATACCTTTGTTGGGTAACATTTGCCTGTTTTCTGAATTTTGCAATTTGGCGAATGAATGCTGGGTGATAGATCTGGATACCAAATTTCTATCCCCGATCCTCACTCGCCAATCGAATCGCTTCCACATAGGGATCGCAGGATCGAATTCGGGTAACGTGATCGTATGCTTCCTCCAAATCCCATCCTTTAATCCAGGTGAGGTAGGCAATCACAATGCTCGGAGAGCGGTTGATTCCCATGCTGCAATGAACGTAAACGTTATGCCCCTGTTTTAGAAGGGCGTCCAGAGCTTCAACGCATTGTGGCAAGCGTCTTCGCAGATCTTCGGGATCGAAATCTCGCACTGGAATCCGCTGCACCTCGATATTCAATTTGCGGTAGTGAGTTTCAAGAGTATGCCAATCGATACCCCAATAGGCCATATCGTCATCCGTCTGAACATTGAGCAACGCCGAGATCTTATGATCTCGCTTGAGACGGTCAATATCCCGAGGACTTTGTGGACTTGGACCGACAAACAAGTTGGGAAGGATGATACTGATGTCCATTGGTTCTACAATCTCGGATGATCTCAGCCCGATTTTAAACAATCTTGGATACATCAGAGGTATTGTATCTCCCGAAAAAAATCGAGCCAGTCTAAGGATTGGCTAAGTGTTTTGCTTTCTTGGAAGAATTGCGTTGAACTGCTATAATAATCCTCCATATTCTGTACTTTTGATTTGGATAATACAATATTAGGGTAGCCCCAAGGGTTATAGGGCCGGAAAACCCTTCGATAAGTTGCCCTTTCCGCATTCGGAGAATAAGAAATGGATGATTCAGAAAAAATCCGAGAACAACTTCTCATAGAGCTGGCGGATTTACGGGAAGAGGTTACGAAGTTAAAAGCATCGAAAAGTGAAGAACGCTACAAAATACTGGCAGAATCTTCCACGGACATCATCTACATCTTGGACAAAGAAGGAGCACTGCTTTATGCCAATCAGAGTGCGGTGGCCCCCATTGGCATCAGTCAGGCGGAGATTGTAGGTAAAAGGCAAGAGGATCTGTTCCCACCGGAGATGGCAAAGCAACACAACGAATGGATTCGACAGGTGTTGGAGACTGGCGAAGCGAGAGAATATGATGAGCTATTTCAATTCGGCCCCAAAGAAATTTGGTTGAATGTCCGATTAATTCCCCTTCTGGATAAACAAGGGAAAGTCGATTCGGTAATGGGGATTTGCCGCAACATTACGGATCGTAAACAAACAGAACTGGAGCTAACCAAAAGCAGAGCCATGCTCCGAGCGACCATCGACTGTCTACCCTTCGATTTCTTCGCCCTTGGTTCCGATGGTCGTTATATCCTGCAAAATGCCACATCTAAAGCACACTGGGGCGATGTAATGGGCAAGCTTCCTGAAGAAGCCAGTCCCCATGAGGATGTCCTTGCGATCTGGCAGGACAATAACCGACGGGCTTTTGCCGGAGAAAAAGTTGAAGGTGATGTGAGCTATTCATATCAGGGGGGCAAACGTTTCTTCCATAACGTAATCACTTCAATCCGCAGCGGGGAAACAATGCATGGCATCCTCGGGGTGAATATCGATATCACGGAACGCATGCAGGCTGAAGAAGCCTTGCAGAAGGCTCATGACGCACTAGAACAACGGGTA
>JBEKZY010000042.1:0-23381 GCA_049509395.1 Thermoguttaceae bacterium
GTCTTACTTAGTACTTTACCAATAACCGCATAAATGTCAACGTATATCGACTGCTTGGCAAGGCTGACGGCGCTCAGCGCCTTGAACAACTTGAAGCATTACAATAATCAATTTTTATCTTACCTGAGAAATCGACTCCATCCATAATCCCTTACCCATCCAGGTATTACGGCGTAAGAAGCGTGCTTGCCAAACGAGCTCGACAAACGGCTTTAACGAACTGTTGATGGTCATATTGTTTTCTATTATACTTAGCTTATCTCAATTCTTTTGTTTTGTAGCTTATTTCAAAATATAGGAGGAATGTCCATGAATCGTTTATGGGTTTTATTGTTAATTATTGTGGTGTTTCCAACCATGATATTGGCACAGCCCGCTCCCCAATACTCCGGATCGAGCGGCACTTCTCAGCCGTATCAACCCGCCGTGCCGTCTCCTTCCATAATCAACGGAAATGGCGGATGGTCGGAAAATTATGGCGGCGGGGCAAGCACGGCCGCCGGTTCGGCCATGAACGGCATGGCCAGCGTCATCAGTGCAAAGGGGAATTACAATCTTTCCACCTCCGCGGCCGCCGTTAATATGACCCAAGCCCAAAAACAAGAAATCCAGAACCATCAACAATATACCAATACCTACTTCGAGATGCGGGCCACTAATAAAGCGGCGCGGAAGGCCGAGGAAGGCCCCCAGCCCACTATGGAGCAACTCGCGCGAATAGCCCACGACGGCGCACCCAAGCCGCTTGCTTCCGACCAGTGGAATCCCGTGAGCGGGACAGTCAACTGGCCGGCCTTGCTGCAGCAGGATAGTTTCACTCCGCAGCGCACCGAATTGGAAAAGTTATTGGCCAAGCAAGCCAATTACGGCAGGCTCGACTATACCGATCAGATGAAAGCCCGCCAAACCATCGAAACCATGTTTACCGGCTTGAAGTCACAAATCAAGGATGTCCCGCCGCAAGACTGGGCCGCATCGCAGACTTTCCTAAAAAGCTTGATCTATGCCATGACCAGAACTGACCTGAGTTAATAATTCATGGACAAACTCCGCATTGCGCGGAAATTTTTCACATTCCACTTATTTCCTTTTTTCCTCCCTCAACTTCAAACATATTCACTTCAAGCGAATAACTTAAAAATCCGAAATGGTACTGTCTACACGACTCACCCCGTTTCCGCCGGCGAATTGCTCAGCCAGTTGAAATCTGCGGACGAACCGCTGCGAATCAAGCGGATCGACGAACTTGGCTCGCTTGGCGTGAAGGCATCCGAGGCCGTCGGCCCCTTGACCGAATTGCTCAAGGACAAATCGGCCCCGGTGCGGGCGCACGCCGCGCGAGCACTGGGCGAAATCGGCGCGCCGGCCAAATCCGCCGCTGCTGGGTTGGCCTCCCTGCTGAAAGACCCTGACGAAACGGTGCGAAGACAGACAGTAGAGGCGCTGCGCGCCATCCGGCCCGGACCGCAAGTCATGCTTCCCCTGTTATCCAAGCTCTTGGAGGACTCCGATCCGGGAGTGCAGATGCGTATTTTGCAAGCCATAGCAGAGGCCGGCCCTGCCGCTGTGCCCGGTTTGATCCAAGCCCTGAAGAACGACAAGACCACGTACTGGGCATGTATCGTGCTCCGCGAAATCGGACCGGCCGCCAAGGACGCCGCCCCGGCATTGGCCGAAAAGCTCAAGGATCCCCGCCCCGAAATCCGGCGCGAAGCCGCTCTCGCCCTGGGCGCCTTGAACGAAGCCGCGATTCCCGTCCTGCCCCAGATCGCCGCGGCCTTGGACGATGAAGATGCCCGCACGGCCGCGACTTTTATCATGGGCCAACTCGGAAAGATCCCGGCAAACGCCGAAGCGAAAATCCGCGCTAATGCCGCAAGCGACGATAAATTCTTAAGCACCATCAGTCTTTGGACCCTGGCCCGCGTACATCCCGAAGACAAGGAACTCCGCCGCCAGGCTACAGTGCAACTTGCCGAGCGATTAAAGGACCAAGACCCCTTTGTCCGCGTGGCTGCCGCCCGGGCCTTGACCGCGCTGCCTCCCGCCCCTGAGATTACCCTGCCGATTTTGGAAAAAGCATTAAAAGACGCCGATACAACGACCATTCAACATGCCTTGGATGCCTTGGCCTCGCTCGGGCCGCAGGCGGTGCCCAGGTTGGTAGAGATATTGAAGCAACATAAAGAACTCCGCATTCAGGTGGCTTACACCTTGGGCCAGATCGGTCCGGGCGCGGCCGCCGCCACGGAGGCTTTAGCCGGGCTGGTTGCCGATGAAGACTTCAATGTTTCCACCGAAGCCGTGCTTGCCCTGGGCAAGATCGGCCCAGCCGCCACAAGCGCCGTGCCGGCTCTAATGGCGGCACTGCAAAAGGAACACTGCCCCAATGCCCATGCGATTATTTATGCCCTGGGTAGAATCGGCCCAAAAGCCGCCGCCGCTCAGCCCCTGCTGCTTAGTGCCATGAACGGTGAGGATAAGTCATTGGCAGTGATTGCCGCTTGGGCCTTCACGCAGATTCAACCTAGTTCGGCACAGATCGCTAAATCCATCCCGGTACTCGTCCCCAAGGTACTCGTGCCCGGGCTTTCCGATTCGTTGCCCGAAACCCGCAAGGCGGCCGCGGAGGCCTTGTGCGAATTGGGGCCCTTGGCCCGTGATGCAATTCCAGCCCTGCAAAAAACCGCCAAAGACGACAGTAGTAAAGCAGTACGCGATGCCGCCGCCAAAGCCCTGGAATCAATCTCTAAACAAAAGTCGCAATAGAATGCGGGCTATGTGCCCGAACTTATAGGCTGAGCGGAAGGCGTCGGCATAACCTCCGGCTTGTAATAATTTTGTTGCGTCGAGGGAGGCGTATATCCAGGCTGCAACGCTGGATTGCCGGGCGCAGGCGGGGCGATTTGCGGCCCGGACTGATACATCGGCGATGACGACTGCGATGGGTTCGCTGAGGCCGATGGATTCGGATAGTAGTATTGTTGCGGAGCTTGACCGGGTTGGGCATATACCGGGGCCGGCTGTACGTATGTCGGAGGCGGCGCCGCATATACGGGGGCCGGAGCCGGATAATAACCATACGGATATGGAGAATAGTAATACGGATATGAATATGGATACGGATAAGGATACGGTCGCGGATAATAGTAGGGGTAGGGATGATATACTGGACCTCCCAAGGGTATGCCGATCCCAATGCCCACTCGCACTCCCGGACCGCCCGCCTCGGCAAAAGGTGCTCCCAGGGCCAAAATCGCCGCAACTGCTATACAGATAAATGCCATTTTCACGTTCATGACCGATTCTCCTGCTTCCTTGCTTAAGATCGAGCGGCCCTTTTCTATTTTTTCTAACCGTTATAGATCGACAAATCTGCTAGTTTGACTTGACCTGACAAGAACTTGCTTCTTTGTTATCAGATGTAACTTACGGTAAAATAGGCGTTTATAGTTTTGAAAAAACCAATTCCCGTGAAATTTCCCAGATTGTATCAATAATTACAGATTACCCAAGATAACATTTTCCCCGTGGTTATGAACATTTGGCGGAGTTTTTGGCGATCAGGCCGGCTACGTATCCGGCTTTGAATCCAGCGTCGATGTTTACAACGGTCACGTTTGCCGCGCAACTGTTGAGCATGGCCAACAAGGCCGCGATCCCGCCGAAACTGGCCCCGTATCCCACGCTGGTGGGCACGGCGATCACCGGACAAGCCACATAACCGCCCACCACGCTGGGCAGCGCGCCCTCCATGCCGGCCACCACTACTACGGCATGGGCATCCTGCAATTGCGGCAGGTTGGCGGCCAACCGGTGCGGGCCGGCCACGCCCACGTCCGATATCAATCGCACCGAGGCCCCAGTCCAAAGGGCCGTTTCCCGGGCTTCCTCGGCCACCGGCAGATCGCTGGTCCCGGCGGTTACAATCGTCACCCGGCCCATATTTTCAGTTTCGGAAACGCCGCCGCTTTGCGCCCCGGGTATGCGGAACGTGCGCCCGATGGAGTTGTAACGCGCGGAAGGGAATTTTTCCCGCAGTTCCATGGCCTGCTGGGCCGACATCCGCGTGGCCAGCACATCTGCCCCGTGATCCAAAAGCGATTGAAAAATCTTCTCCATCGCCGCCGTTGTCTTCCCCTCGGCGAACACCACCTCGGGAAACCCGCAACGCCGCGTGCGGTCAAGATCGATCTGAGCCTCGCCCAGCGACGCAATCCCAACCGCCTGATGCAGGAACTGCTCCAAGGAAATCTCCCCGGCAATCAGTAATTTGGCGAGTTTGGAAAGATCGTGTTGATTCATCGGTTTCGAGAGTCCGTATTAACGACCAAACCTTACACTGCCAGCGGCCGGACGCTAAAAACCTCATTTTCCTTCAAAGGAGCAATGGCCGACTCAGGCAGGGTTATGACGGCGATAGTATTACCAAGTACATTGAATACTTCCAACGAATAGCCGTCCTCACCATCGAGTACGGGATGATGTTCTACGATTGTTGCTACATCACCTTTCCGTAATCCTTTCTGGATTACATCTTCCAACAATTAGCTTGTATTTCATCAATTTTAGCATTCTTAATGAGAGGATATCAAGCATTAGACACATCTATCCTATCCCACGCTAGGGGAGGTGTCAATTTGCCCACTGCCCACCGCCCACTGCCAACCTATTACCTGTATATCTCGCTCAATAACCAGTTTGTATGCTAATGGACTCTTGTCATTCGGCCCCTTGTTTGTTCCAATACATCCTTTTACAGTTGCTTACCACAAAGGACTCGGCAATGGACCATGAAACCCGGCGCGACAAGGTTCGCAAGGCGTTGCGCAAATTAGGCGTCGACGCACTGCTGGTCACCGATTTTACCAACGTTACCTACCTGACCGGCTTTACGGGCGACGACAGTTATTTATTAGTCCGCGATGACGGCGATACGATTATTAGCGATCCGCGCTATACCATCCAATTGGGTGAGGAAGCGCCGGGCGTCGATCTTTCCATCCGCAAACCCTCGGTCAGCATTTTGCAGGCCACGGTAAGGGTGCTGCAAGCGGCAAACATCAGCCGGCTGGGCATCGAGGCCGATTCCATGACCGTCGGACTGGAAGACAAGCTATCCGACAAACTGCCGCACATGGCGATTGTGCCCACCTCTGGATTGGTGGAAAAACTGCGGCAGATAAAAGATAAAGACGAAATCGCATTGACCCGCCTTTCTATAATGCAGGCCGAAAAGGCCTTTGGCGTAATCCGGGCGTCGCTCCGCCCGGAAATGACCGAAAAACAAATCGCCGCCGATTTGGAGTATCAGTACCGTTTGTTCGGGGCCAAGTCCGCCGGTTTTCCATCGATCATCGCCGTTGGTCCGCGGGCGGCGTTGTGTCATGCCGTGCCAGGCAACAATCGAGTCGAGGAAAGCGACTTCATCTTGATCGATTGGGGGGCCAGCGAGGGCCTTTATCGCAGCGACTTGACGCGAACCTTGGTAACAGGCAAAATGTCTCCCAAATTCGCTGCTATATACGAAATTGTGCTCGAGGCCCAGACCAAGGCCATCGACGCCATCCGGCCGGGCGCGGTGTGCCACGACATCGATGCCGTCGCCCGCCGCATTATCGCCAAAGCCGGTTATGGCCGCCGCTTCGGCCATGGACTGGGACACAGCATGGGATTGTTGATCCACGAGTCGCCCAGATTCGCCATGAAAAATCAATCCGTGTTGAAGCCCGGCATGATTATGACCGTCGAGCCGGGCATTTATATCCCCGGCTGGGGCGGAATACGCATCGAGGACGATATTTTGGTCACCCGCAACGGTCATGAAGTCCTTACCCATGTGCCAAAACAATTGGATGAAATAGTTCTTTAACCCTTAGATAACAACCGGAGAGACGGCCGTGGCCACTCCTGCGTCTTCCCAAGACATTTTCGACGTTCGCAAAATCCGCCGCCTGGTGGAACTGATGAAAGAACACGATCTTACCGAGATCGATATTCAACAGGGCGAAGTCCGCATTCAACTTCGCCGCGCAGGCACGGCGGCCGGTCCGGGCGTGATTTTGCCGGGGCCGGGGATCCGCTCCGAGGCATATACGCCTCCCCCCGCCGGCCCTTCACGCCCCGCCGCGGAATCTTTGCCCGAATTAGCCTCCGACAACCATTTGGCGATTATCAAAAGCCCCATGGTCGGAACTTTTTACGCCGCGCCCGATCCCGACTCGTCGCCCTACGTCAAGGTAGGCGATCACGTGGGACCGGAAACCACTGTTTGCATCGTCGAAGCCATGAAGGTTTTTAATCAGATTCCGGCTGAAGTATCGGGCAAAATCCTGACTGTGCTCGTGCAAAACGGCGAATCAGTGGAATATGGCCAGCCTTTGTTCAAAGTCGATACGCGGGAATAAACATATTTAACGGGGTAACACCGGTTCTTGAACCGGTGCGACGAAGTCGCAAGAGGTTATCCAATGTTGTACGTACTCCACTTGCGGCATAGCCGCCCAGGTTCAAGAACCTGGGCTACCCAGTAAACTGAAAACTAAAAACCGTAAACTGTAAACTTTAAGATGTTCAAACGAATTCTAATCGCCAACCGGGGCGAAATCGCCCTGCGAATTATTCGCGCCTGCCGCGAGCTGGGCGTCGAAACCGTGGCGATATTTAGCGAAGCCGATCGGGGTGCGGCCTATTTGGAATTGGCCGACGAGGCCTATTGCGTGGGTCCGCCCAAGGCTACGGATAGCTACTTGAAGATCGACCGCGTGATCTCCGCCGCCGAAATCGGCAACGTGCAGGCGATCCACCCGGGTTATGGCTTTCTGGCCGAGAACGCCCATTTCGCCGACGTCTGCCGCAGTTGCGACATCGAATTCATCGGCCCCTCGCACGAGGCCATGGCCTTGGTGGGCGACAAGAATGCCGCCCGCAAGTTGGCCAAGGAAATCGGCGTGCCCACCGTGCCCGGCAGCGACGGGCTGGTGGAAAACGAGGCCCAGGCCATATCGCTGGCGCATCAACTGGGGTTTCCCGTGTTTATCAAGGCCTCGGCCGGCGGCGGCGGGCGCGGGTTGCGTGTGGCGGTCAACGATCTGGCCTTGCGCGCCTCTTTGCAGCAGGCCCAGGCCGAGGCCCAAGCAGCGTTCGGCAACGCCGAAATCTATCTGGAAAAATACATCGAGCATCCCCGGCACGTGGAAGTTCAGGTCCTGGCCGACAGGCACGGCAACGTGGTGCACCTCTGGGAGCGCGACTGCACCATGCAGCGGCGGCATCAAAAACTGATCGAAGAAAGTCCCGCCCCTTCGCTTCCCCAGGAAACCCGCTCGGCCATGTGCGAAGCGGCCGTCCGTCTCATCAAGGCCGCCAATTACACTAATGCCGGCACGGTGGAGTTCATCGTCGATCGAATGGGTAATTTCTTCTTTATCGAGACCAACGCCCGCATCCAGGTCGAGCATCCGATCACCGAAATGGTCACCGGAATCGACCTGATCAAGGCCCAGATCTTGGTGGCCTCCGGCGAACCCTTGCCCTTTAAACAGGAACAGATCCAGCAGCGCGGGGCGGCCATCGAGTGCCGCATCAACGCCGAGGATCCGGACAAGAATTTCCGCCCCAATCCGGGCACGATTACCCGCTGGCTCACTCCCGGAGGTTTCGGCGTCCGCTTCGACTCCCACGCCCATCACGGCTATGAGGTATCGACTTATTACGATTCCTTGATCGGAAAACTCATCGTCCACCAGCCAACCCGCCTGGAAGCCATCGAATGCATGAAGCGGGCCCTTAGGGAATTACGCATAGAAGGCATCAAAACCACCGTGCCCTTGCACCTGAAAGCCCTGGAATCCTCGGCGTTCGTCAACGCCCAAGTCGATACCACCTATATCGAACGCACCTGGCCCACGTAAAAAGGATGAGGGATGAGTGATGATGGATATAGAATGAAGGATGAGTGATGAGAACAAAACCGCTTGCGGTTTCGCGATTAAAACTTAAAACTGAAAACTGACAACTAACCACTAACCACATACCACTAACCATGAGCACCTCGTTATCCAGACCGCCGCTGATGCCGTCGAACATTCACAGGGTGGCGATTTTGTTCGCCGGCGGACCGGCGCCGGCGGCCAACGCTGTAATCTCCACCTCGGCCGTCTCCTTCCTCCGCAACAACATCGATGTCATCGGCATTATGCACGGTTATTCGCATCTCCTTGAATATGCCCCGGATCGTCCCCTGGTCGAAAACCGCGACTACATACAAATCAATCAAGGCATTTTGAAACGCACTCGAAACAGCCAGGGTATTTTAATCGGCACGGCGCGGGCCAATCCGGGCAAAGACATCTCCGAGCCGTCCCATCTAAAAGACCCCAATCGCAACAAACAGCTCAGGACCGTTTACGAAGCCCTCCTCTCGATTGGCGTCGATGCTTTGATTTCCATCGGCGGCGACGATACCTTGAAAACCGCCAACAAGTTCAAGCTCTTCCAGGAACAGTTGCCCCCGGGCAGCAAGCGGATTCCCGTGGTTCACCTGCCAAAAACCATCGACAACGATTACTCGGGCATTGATTTCACCTTCGGATACTTCACGGCCGTCGATGTCTTGGCCGAGGAAATCCGCAATCTCCTGGCCGATGCCGAGGCCAGCCGCGCGTATTTCATCGCCGAGACCATGGGCCGCAGCGCAGGTTGGCTGGCCTACGGCGCCGCCATCGCCGGCGAAGCCAGCTTCGTCGTCAGCGTCGAGGACATCATCGGCAAGTATGAGATGAGCGAGGAGATGACCGATGCGAAAACCGGCAAAACCACGCTCCGCCGTGTGATGGACATGCACGAAGTGGTAAATCGCATTGTGGCCACCATGCGCGCCCGCGAAGAGGTCGAAGGCAAGGAATTCGGCGTGATTGTCGTGGCCGAAGGTCTGGCCGAGTATTTGCCCAATAAACACATCGAGGGCGTGCCCCGCGACGAGCACGGACACATCGCTATTTCCAAGCTGAACCTCAGCCGCTTGTTCTCCGAACTGGTGGCCAAGGAATATACCAAGCAAACCGGCAAGAAGAGAAAAATCACCGGTTTGCAACTGGGCTACGAAAGCCGCTGTGCAAGACCCCAGGCCTTCGACGTCATGCTGGGCAGCCAACTTGGCGTGGGCTCCTATCGGGCACTGGTGGAAAAACGCCTCGACGGCGTGATGGTCTCGGTTACCGGCCAGTTGGAATTGAACTACGTCCCTTTCACCCAGTTGGTCGATCCGGCCACGCTGGTCACCGTTGTCCGTTACATCGAACCCAATTCCGATTTCCACCGCCTCGCCCGCTTCCTGGAAACTTACGTGAACGATTAAATTTGACGTTGGGGCAGTAGTTAAACTGCTGCCCCAACCTTACTAAAATTAGACATTCGAGAAAAATTTTCAACACGGAGGCACGGAGCACACGGAGAATAAAATGCCAGTGTTTAGCCCCCGGTGAATACACCAGAGGCCCTTTCGGAATTTCCATATTTCCACCGGTGTATTTACTGGTGTTAAAAAGTAATTTCAGAATCCCGTAATTATTTAACATTCTTATTCAAAACTTTTCTCCGTGCACTCCGTGCCTCCGTGTTGAATTAACTAATCCAAACTTAAGCATATGCTCGACTTCCCAAAACGCGTTCTATTTTTGGGCTATGGCGCAGTGGCGCAGTGCGCGCTGCCCATCTTTGTCAAGCACGTACGCATCCCGCCTGCCAATATCTCGGTGATGGATTTCGAGGACCGAGCCGACGCGCTGAAGCCATGGACCGCCCAGGGCGTGCATTGGGTCCGGCAGCGGATCACACCCGATAATCTCGCGGCGGGACTGGAAAAGCACGTCTCGGCCGGCGATCTGATTATCGACCTTGCCTGGAACATCGACTGCTTGGAAATCCTCCAATTCTGCCACGATCGCGGAATTTTATACGTAAACACCTCGGTCGAGGTCTGGGATCCCTACAACGGCGGCACTCACAAGCATCCCACCACGCGCACGCTTTATTGGCGGCACATGAACCTTCGGCGGATGACCGCCGCATGGCCCGCACCCGGCCCCACCGCTGTGCTCGAACACGGCGCAAATCCGGGCCTGATCTCACATTGGACCAAGCAGGGACTAATCGACATCGGCTGCCGCCTCCTGGACGACAAAAAAGTCGCCGGCCAAGAGGCCGACGAAATCCGCCAGCTTATCGCCGACCGCATGTTTAACCGCCTGGCTATGAAACTGGGCGTGAAGGTCATCCATTGCTCCGAGCGCGACACGCAAATCGCCGATCGGCCCAAACAGGTCGACGAGTTCGTCAATACATGGAGCATCGAGGGCTTCCGCGAGGAAGGAACCACCACCGCCGAAATGGGCTGGGGCACCCACGAAAAACAACTCCCCCGCCTGGCCTATGAACACGCCGACGGCCCCCGCAATCAAATCTGCCTGGCGCGGATGGGCATCAACACCTGGGTCCAATCCTGGGTGCCCAATTATCGCATTTTGGGCATGGTCGTCCGCCATGGCGAGGCATTCACCATCTCCGACAAGCTCACGGTTTGGCAGGACGGCGGGGACTGTCCCGATTTTCGTGTGAACGAAAATGGGACTGTCCCCCTTGGATCGGCCCGCCCAATCTACCGGCCCACGGTCCATTACGCGTACTGCCCTTGCGACTGCGCCATCGCCTCGCTCTACGAAATGCGCGGATACGGCTATCAGTTGCAGCCGAATCTGCGGATCATGACCGACGAAATAACCCAGGGCGAGGATATTCTAGGCGCACTCATCATGGGCCATGCTTATAATTCCTGGTGGACGGGCAGCATCCTTAGCATCGAAGAGTCGCGGCGTCTGGTTCCGCACCAGAACGCCACGACCATGCAAGTGGCCATCTCGGCGGTTGCGGCTGCCATGTGGATGATGCAAAATCCCGGCCGCGGCGTGTGCGTTCCCGACGATCTGCCCCACGATTTCGTGCTCGATATCGCCAATCCGTACCTGGGCCGGTCGCTCTCCGTCCCTTCGGATTGGACGCCGCTCAAATACCATGCCAAAGCCTTCGAAGGCTTTAACCAACCCGATCTCGATTGGAGCGATCCCTGGCAGTTTAAAAACTTCCTGATCGACGAGAACGATTGAACAGGTTATCAGTTTACAGTTTACCGTTTACGGTTTATAGTTATCGGCAGGCTATTAGCTATCAGCAGTCAGCTATCAGCTTTCGGCATGAAAATTCCCGTGGCTGATGGCTGAAAGCTGACAACCACTACAATTTATCTTGCATTCCTCATCCTTAACTACGATGGTCACCAAAAACAAACTTAAAAAACTTGCCCAGGAGCACGGCACTCCGCTGTACGTGGTCGATCACGCGGCGTTGAGGAAAAACTACGCCGAGTTCAAGCGGCATTTGCCTCGGGTGCAGGCGTATTACGCCGTGAAGGCCAATCCCGACCCGGCCATTGTGCGGACCTTTTTCCAGGCCGGCGCGAGTTTTGACGTGGCCTCCATGCCCGAATTCCTCATCGTTTACGAGAACATTAAGGACCTGCCCGCCCGCCAGCGCCAGAATTTTATCTGGGACAAGATCATCTACGCCAATCCCATCAAGGCCAACGAAACCCTTACCGATCTCGACGCCTACAAGCCGCTGGTGACATACGACAATTTCGAGGAGATCGAGAAAATCCGCAAGTACGCCCCGCACGCCGGGCTGGCACTGCGGATCCGCGTGCCCAACACCGGGGCCATGGTTGAACTGTCCTCGAAGTTCGGCGCCTCATCCGGCGAGGCCGTCGAGCTGATCGAGGCCGCACATCGTGCCGGCCTGATCGTCGAGGGCTTAAGCTTCCACGTCGGCAGCCAAACCACCAACTTCGAAAACTACGTGCAGGCCCTGAACCTGTCGGCCGGCATTTTTGAAGAGGCCCAACAGCGCGGCTACAACCTGAAACTGCTTGATATAGGCGGCGGCTTTCCCGCCCGCTATAACAGCGGCGTCGAGCCATTTGGGAAACTGGCCAAACGCGTCAATTCCGAACTCGAGCGCCTGTTCCCGAAAAATATCGAAATCCTGGCCGAGCCCGGCCGCTTCCTCGTGGCCACCGCTGCCACTTTAGTGGCAAAAGTTAGTGGAAAGGCCGAGCGGGTCGGGAAGCGCTGCTACTATATCGTCGACGGCGTATACCACACGTTTTCCGGCGTCATATTCGACCATTGCCAGTACGGCATCAAGGCCTTCAAAAACGGATCGACGCAAATTTCCGCCGTATTCGGCCCGACCTGCGACGCCCTGGACACCATCTCCCTGGCCGAAGAACTGCCCGACCTGAAACTGGGCGATCTTGTCTACAGCGAAAACATCGGCGCCTACAGCCACGCCTCCTCGACCTACTTCAACGGCTTCCCCCCCGCAAAAGTGCTGCATATAAATATGGATTAGGGATTGGGAATAGTGGTTTATTGAGTCTCAGGTAATTAATGTCACATTTAATAGCCGGCGGCTAACAGCCGCCGGCAGGATTTCGCGAGTTTTCCGGCGGTCGTTGACCGCCGGCTAGTGAGATTATTAATCTGAGACTCAATAGCCGCGAGCGGGCACCGACCGAAAGGTTGGTCGGCGAGCGAGTATGAAGGAAAAAACGTTTATCCCGGGAGCTTGCTCCCGGTGCTTTCAATACGTCTCGATAACCGCGCCTTCCCGTTTGGCGTCTTCCAACATTTTTTCGCCGTTGAATATGTCGGGCGGGAATTCGTTTTCTTCAAGTAGTTGGAGGTCCCAGTTCCAAGTAATTTCATAAGGCTGGTATTTTTTCTCTGGATTTCCATAGTCTTTAAGATTTTGTTTTGTTGCATGCCATTGTTCTTGGGGCAGTTGTTTCAAATCGAGGAGGTTGTATTCGCGTTCTTTTTCCCACTTATCGGACCTTTTTTCCCACCAAACCCACTTCATGCAGATGTAATCGAGCGCCGGATCAAGATAATAATCCCGCCGCATATTGCCGGCCTCGGTGCGAAGCGCGATTGTATCCGTTACGTTTTCAGTTTTATCCTCGATAAATATGAATGGACCGGATGCATCGATAAACGGCCATTGATCGCGGAAGATTATATCCGAGGAATAGTTGCCCGGATTGCTTCCGAATCTAACTGTTAATCTAGTTTTTCGCGGATTATGGAATGTAGTTGGAAAGGGCCCTTCTTTGTCGAAATTACGTTTCCCATCCGTCATGTATATTTCCACAGGCGACTGGGTTTTCGTCCATGCCAACACTTGTTCTGCTGTTGCGGGCAATGGCAAATGATATTGTTCGGCATTCTTCTCAAATCGCGTATCCAAATTAAAATAATGATCTTTGCGAACTTGTATGCCGGACCAGTCGAATAAAGATTTCTGTTTATTCGTTGGAGTGCCTTTCCAGTAAATGACGTCGATCTCCGACGACCTGTCGTTTGTCCAAGTAATCAAGCGGAAATTTGTGGGAAAACGTGCGCGGGCCGTTTTGGCAAATTCCATTACCTTGGCCACGTCGGCCGGATACTTTTCGTTGATGGGAACCTTTACGATAGGTAAATCCCTAGGCACACCCAGATCGTAAATACTCTCCGGGCCGTGATCCGAGAAATCATAATCGCCAACCGAATATTTTTGATCCGGGTCTTTCCGCACGCCCAGTTGCATTAAACGCCGGACTCTTAACGGCAACCGCGTTTGCGGATCGATCCACAACTGCTCGATAAGGAGATAATTTCCCAGGGCGTCTCGTTCATATTGGTCGAATCGCACTAGTTGACGGCCCTCGATTGCATCGGCATGCCGTTCCCAATACCTGGGACCTTGCTTTTGTTTGGCCGTGGCTTCTCCCTCCGGCATATCCATGTAGAAACCCACAATTTTAGTGATTGATGGCGGAGTCCATTGCCATGGCGGCCCGTCTTTTATAAGTTGCTCAATATAGCCGTATTTGTCAGGATGATAGCGTAGGTCGAGATTCTTGGGATAATCAAAAAATGCAATATACCCTCCAACTTCTTTGTAATATGCCTTTTCGCCATCCAGGGTTTCCCAGGATTCCTTACCGTTATCGTATTTCACGTGCATCCATTTCTGCTTGGCGATTGCCTCTTGGACTTGGGCAAGCGTCACTGCCGGCGTTAGCGAAAAAAACGGAATAAGCCATATTATGATGCCCAGCGCCAGGCACGTGGCGATTCCGACAATTGACTTCATTACGGTTCTCCTTCGCTTGGACAAGTATGGTCGGGCCGGCGTGGATTCGATCTTTTGCATAACGCTTTTAACAACCGAACCACCTTCCGGCCATGCTTTGCCAAAGCCTTCCAATAGGTTTTCGATGTCTTCTTTGGATTTCATGATCGCACCTCGACTAACCAATTTCGCAACCGCTCGATCGCACGCGAAAGCTGCTTTGTGATTGTTCCCATGGGCCGCCCGGTAGCTTCGGCAATTTCATTTACGCTTAGACCATTCATGTACCGCATGACTGTAACAATCCGTTCATGTTCGGGAAGCCGGGCTATCTGTTGCACCACTTCATTGTAAGGCTGCATCCATTCGCCGGGTTGTATGGCAGTTGATTCAATGCAATCTATGTCTGCCGTTTCGGCTTTTCGTCCGCGTTTAAGCCGCACGGCCCGATGCCGGGCAATCCGCAGCAGCCAAGGACCGAACGAAGCCGCATCGCGAAGCCCGCCGAGTTTTTGGTATGCGATGACAAACGCCTCTTGTGCCGCGTCCTGAGCCCAGTGAAAATCGCCCAGCACCGAGTATGCCGTGACGATAGCGGCCCGCTCGTATCGGCGTATGAGTTCCGCGAACGCGGCGGTTCCGCCGGCTTGGGCTGCTTTCACAAGTTCTTCCGTTGACGGCATGAACCATTCTCAAAACGTGTTCTCGGGACTCCAAAAGACAGAGCCCGATCCAAGGGGTTTTTGCGACATTATTCCTTCAAAATTCTCAGAATGCCCATGATTCTATTAAAAAAGTCAATCTCCAGTATTGATTTCGCTGCCCAAATCGAGATAATATTAAAAACATTACCATTATTATCAACTCACTAGTTTATTGATTCCCGCCTTTACATGCCAGTCATGTTCATTAAGATCGTTTTGCATGATGAAAGAACAATTGCTGGGTTAATTGGTGATTGGGTCTCAGATTGACAAAGCGACATGAGTTGGGGCGGCAGTTGTACTGCCGCCCCGGTTTCGCCCGGCGGGACGGGAGTGCAACTCCCGTCCCAACGCAGTATTATCAATCTGAGTCCCAATAAACAATAAGGAGAGATCGATATGGATCCTGTAGAAATGCAATCGCTGGGTTTGGGGACAAAGGCATTGCACGCCGGTCAGCAGCCCGACCCAAACACGGGCTCCCGGGCCATGCCCATCCACCAGACGACCAGTTATGTCTTCAAAAGCACAGAACACGCCGCCAACCTCTTTGCCCTCAAGGAAATGGGTTGGATCTATACCCGTCTGATGAATCCCACGACCGACGTCTTGGAACAACGCCTGGCTGCCATGGAGGGCGGCATCGGGGCCTTGGCTCTTTCCAGCGGGCAGCACGCCATTTCCGTGGCCCTCTGGAACTTGGTCCATGCCGGCGGGCACATCATTTCCGCCGCCGCGCTTTACGGCGGCACTATCACGCTTTTTGCACAAACCTTCAAACGGTTGGGCATCGATGTAACTTTCGTCGATGCAACTAAACCCAAAGACGTATCTAATGCCGTTCGGCCCAATACCCGAGCCGTGTACATCGAATCTATAGCCAATCCGAAAAACGACGTGCTCGACTACCAGGCCATTGCCGACGCGGCCCACCAGCACGGCCTGCCCGTAGTGTGCGATAACACGGTTCTCACGCCCATATTGTTTAAGCCCTTCGATTACGGCATAGATATAGCCGTATATAGCCTGACCAAGTTTATCGGCGGTCACGGCACAAGCATCGGCGGGGCGATTATCGACTCCGGCCGGTTCGACTGGAGCAAAGAACCGGAGAAATGGCCCCAATTCACCCAGCCCGATCCGTCCTACCACGGCACGGTTTTCCATCAAGCCGTGGGCCAATTATGTTACATCATCACCTGCCGAACGCATTGGCTCCGCGACGTGGGCGGCGTACTTAGCCCGTTCAACGCGTTTTTGTTCCTGCAAGGTTTGGAAACGCTTCATTTGCGCATGCCCAGGCACTGCGAAAACGCCTTGGCTGTCGCTCGATTTTTAGAATCGCATCCCCTGGTTGCCTGGGTGAACTATCCCGGCCTGCCTTCGCATCCGGGTTATAAAATGGTGAAAAAATACCTGCCCCGCGGTTGCGGGGCAATTTTGGGATTCGGCGTAAAAGGCGGTCCTGCGGCGGCAACGAAGTTCATCGAGTCGGTAAAGCTGGCCTCGCATCTGGCCAATATCGGCGACGCCAAAACCCTGGTCATTCATCCGGCCAGCACCACCCACAGCCAGCAATCGCCCGAAGAACTCAAGGCCGCCGGCATTACCGACGATTACGTCCGCGTCTCCGTCGGCCTGGAAGACATCGAGGATATCAAGGCCGATTTGGATCAAGCGCTGAAGGCATCGCAGAAATAGGTGGTACGGTTTTTGTTTTGCGCGAATTTTGAGCTAATCAAGTAAATTATTTATTCAGCCCCCGGTGAATAATTTATTTAGCCCCCGGTGAATACACCAGGGGTTTGGGTGCAGCCCTCAGACCGCCCTAGGGGATATGTGAAATAGATGGTATATTGTAAATCGTAGATGGTAATTATCTAAAATAAAAGCATTTTTATACATATTCATTCCTGCCCTTTACTTTCAACCTTTGACCTCTAATGAGTGCAGATCTATTTGAAAGCAGCGATACCCTCCGTCATGCCCGGCCCCTAAAGTACGCCGAGTATGTGACTTTCGACGAACCGTTGGAACTGGAGCTTGGCGGGCATCTTCCGCAAGTAACCGTGGCCTACGAGACCTACGGCCGGCTGAATGCCCGGGGCGACAACGCGGTGCTGATTTGCCATGCCCTTTCCGGCGATTCACACGTCGCCCGGCACGATGAAACCGACGATCCCGGCTGGTGGGACATTGTGGTCGGGCCGGGCAAGTCCATCGACACCGACCGCTACTTCGTCGTTTGTCCCAACATTTTGGGCGGTTGCCGCGGCACCACCGGTCCGAACAGCGTCAATCCCGAAACCGGCCGGCCCTATGCCGCCGATTTCCCCGTTATTACAGTGGCCGACATCGTCGATGCCCAGCGACTCTTGATCGATCACTTGGGCATCGGCCGGTTGCGCGGAGTCGTGGGCGCGTCGCTGGGCGGAAATATGGTGTTGAATTGGGCCACCCGCTACGGCAATCGGCTGGCCGGAGCAATAGCGGTCGGTACATCGGCGCGCCTGACCAGCCAGGCCATGGCCTTCGACATCGTCGGGCGCAACGCCATCATCCGCGATCCCGCCTATCACAACGGCCAATACTACGATCAAGGGCACGGCCCGGTGGTGGGTTTGGCCATCGCGCGCATGCTCGGACACATTACCTATCTCTCCCTGGAAGCGATGACGCAAAAATTCGACGCCCTCAGGCTCGCTCCCCGAGAGATTCAAACCCAATTCGAAACTAAATTCTCCGTGGGCTCCTATCTGGCCTACCAAGGCGACCGCTTCGGCGAACGCTTTGACGCCAACAGTTACATCACCTTGACAACGGCCATCGACCTCTTCGATCTGGGCGACACAAGAGAACAGTTGATCAAAGTCTTTCGCCCCTCAACGTGCCGCTGGTTGATGATGAGCTTTACCAGCGATTGGCTCTTTCCCCCCTTTCAAACCCAGCAGATGGTTGACGCCTTGATCGCCGACGACAAACCGGTCAGTTACTGCAACGTGCGCACCGACTGCGGCCACGATGCCTTTTTGTTGCCCAACGAACTGAAAACATACGGCGAATTGATGGCCGCGTTTTTAGCCAACTTGGGCGCTCCGGATGTGGAGAACGGCGATATTGCATTGCCGGCGGTTGAAGGCGATTCGCGGGCCCACGGCCCCAGAAGCATCTTCCACCATCACCGCCTGGATTACAACACGATTTTGGAATTGATTCCGCCGGGCTCCAGCGTGCTCGACCTGGGTTGCGGCACCGGCGGATTGCTGGCCCGACTCCGCGAACGCGGCCCATGCCGCGTAATGGGCATCGAACTCGACGAACAAGCCATCCTGGCCTGCGTCCGCCGCGGACTGAACGTGGTCCAGGCCGATCTCAACCAGGGGCTGCCGGCCTTTGCCGACGGCCATTTCGATTTCGTCGTACTATCGCAAACCCTGCAAACCGTGATGGACGCGCCCCGCGTGCTGGCCGACATGCTCCGCGTAGGCCGCCGAAGCATCGTCAGCTTCCCCAACATCGCTTACAAAAGCCACCGTCGCCAACTCAGCGATGAAGGCCGCTCTCCGCACGGCCACGCACTGCAAAACTTCCACTGGTACGATACGCCCAACGTCCGTTTTCTATCCATCGCCGATTTCGAGGACTTTTGCCGCGAACACCACTTTAACATTCTCCAACAAATCGCCCTGGACACCGAGGCCGACGCCCAAGTCCAAGACAATCCCAACCTCAACGCCGATCTGGCCATCGTCGTGCTGGGCAGGTAATTTTTATACGGTTAATTTTTGCCGGCCTTTCCGACTACACTTTTGGGCCGTGAACGTATAGACTATTAAGATTTAGATGATACTGTTTTAAAACCGGATTCGATTCGCGATGTCCAAGGATATTACCAACCTCCTGAATGAGTGGATGTACGAGCCGGACGAGGTGATGGTCCGAATCGTGCACGGCGAGGACGGGCGGAGCAAAATCCAACTTCGCGTGGACCTGGGGCTTTTGCAAATGGAGATGGACGGCCGGCCCGACGGCGTCCGGCCCGAGGGCTGCGAGTCCTGGCTGGAATATTACGAACATAAGCAGCGGGCGCATGATGAAGCCAATCCCGACGGCCCGGCCATGGAGCTAAAGCCCGAGGACTGTGCCCGGCTGTGGCGCGAAAGCGTTCAATACTATCATCGCTACTTGAGTTTTTGGCATTTGGATTTGTTCGATCTTTGCGCCCGCGACACAAACCGCAATCTCCGCCTGTTCGCCTTTATCCGCGCCCATGCCGGCGACGATCGGCTGAAATTGCAGTTCGACCAGTGGCGCCCGTACGTGCAGATGATGCACACCCGGGCCGTGGCCACTCCGCTTATGGCCCAAAGGGCCTTTGCCGAAGGGCTGCGGGTCATCGAGGCGGGCATCGAAGCCATCCGCGAATTTCTCGACGAGTACAACCAAAGCCACCGCGCCGAAGAATGCGTCGAACTCGTAAGTTTGGAACGCTGGCGCGACGAGATCCTCAGCCGGGAGGAGCAGGCGGCAGAGGCCCGCCCGAAAAGCAAAATCGGTTTGTTGCGGCGCAAACTCGAAGAAGCCGTCGCCGCCGAGCAGTTCGAGGACGCCGCCCGCCTTCGCGACGAAATCCGCCGGCTTGGCAAACATTCGGAAACCGAAGAAACTAATGAATAAATTTCTTGGTGCCTTTGCGTCTTTGCGAGAAATATTGACGATGGGAAATATTTAGTCGTGAAATTAATCCGCAACCTGGACGATTTTTCCGACGATCTGCGCGGCGCCGCCGTGACGATAGGCAATTTCGACGGCGTGCACCGCGGTCATGCGCGCTTGGTGAAAAGCTTGCGCAAACTGGCCGACGAAATAGGCGGCCCGGCGGTCGTGTTCACCTTCGACCCGCATCCCGCCTGGATTCTCCGCCCCGATGCCGCCCCGCAACCGCTCATCTGGAACGAGCGAAAAGCCGAAATTCTCGCCGAACTCGGGGCCGATGCAGTCGTGATCTATCCCGCCGATCGCGCATTTCTGGAACTCGAATCGAGGCAGTTTTTTCAGCGCATCGTTCTCGACAAACTTGCCGCCAAGGGTATGGTCGAGGGGCCGAATTTTTTCTTCGGACACAATCGCGCCGGAACCTTGGAAGTACTCAAAGGTTTCTGTGCTCACTCCAAAGTGCGCCTCGTGGTGGCCGAACCCGTCGAGGTGGACGGCCAGGTCGTGTCCAGTTCGAAAATTCGGGCATTAATCATCCAGGGCCGGATGGCACAAGCCCGGCAAATGCTCGGCCGCCCGTATCGCATTCGCGGCCTTGTCGTTCGCGGGGCGGGCAGGGGTGCAAAGCTCGGTTTTCCCACCGCCAACATCACGGCCATCGACACCCTGCTTCCGCCCGATGGAATTTATGCCGGCCGGGCATGGGTCGATCAATCGGCCTACGCGGCCGCCATCAGCCTGGGCTCCAATCCCACTTTTGACGAAACCGCCTTGAAAGTCGAGGCTTTTTTGCTCGATTTCCAAGGCGATTTATACGATCGCACACTCCAGATTGACTTTTTCGCCCGTTTGAGGGAAACTACACGGTTCGATTCCGTCCGGGCTTTGACCGACCAAATGGCCCTCGACGCCGCCGCCGCCCGATCCATTGCCGCACAATCAGAAAACGAGATAATAGAATGAAACCGCTTGCGGTTTCGCGCCATGGACTTTTAATTGAAACCGCTTGCGGTTTTGCGTAATGGATGTTTTATTGAAACCGCTTGCGGTTTCGCGATGCAAATTTCAAAAAGTTATCATTAAAAGAATGGTCAATAACGAGAATGGTCAGTAATCTGACCGCCCCTTGTAAATCCTGAATACAAAATTTTAGACCTTGAATCCCGAGTCCTGAACCCCGAACCCTGAACCCTATTGTATGCCCGATTGGTCTAAATTCGTCGATATCGTTCGCCGTCATCAGCGATTCGCGCTTACCTCTCACATTCGCCCCGACGGCGACGCCTTGGGATGCGAGACGGCAATGGCCGAGGTGTTGGAAAGTCTGGGCAAGGACGTAATTGTATGCAACGTCTATTCCATCCCGCCCGATCTGCAATTCATCGACCCTAAAAAAAGATTCAAAAAACTCGGCGCAGACCTTGCACCCGATCGGCTTGCCGACCGGGAGGTGTTGATAATTCTCGATACCTCGGCATGGGCCCAACTTGGTTCCATGGCCGACGTGATCCGCTCCACAAAGGCCCTCAAGGTCGTGGTCGATCATCATGTCAGCCAAGACGACTTGGGGGCGGAAGTATTCAAGGACGTCGACGCCGAGGCCACCGGCCGGCTGGTGATCGATGCCATGGATCAGTTAAAAGTTCCACTTACGCCCGATATCGCCCGGGCGGCATTCGTGGCAGTGGCCACCGATACGGGCTGGTTTCGCTTTGCCTCGACACGCGCCGGGACATTCACTTTAATCGCCCGGCTGGTGCAAGCCGGCGCCGATCCCGACGAAATCTATAAAAATCTTTACGAAAACGACTCCCTGGCCCGTTTGCGCCTGATAGGCCGGACTTTAAGCCGCGTGCAAACCGAACTCGACGGCCGGCTGATTCACACCTACATCGCCAATGAAGATTTTAGCGCCACCGGGGCCTTGCCCTCCGATAGCGAAGATATTATCAACCTCACGCTGGCCGTCGGCGGCGCTCAAGTGGCTGTGATCCTTGTCGAACAACCCAAGGGCGGATTCAAAGTCAGCCTCCGCAGCCGCTCCCGGCTGGATTGCGCCGCATTGGCCGAAAATTTCGGCGGCGGCGGGCACAAAAAAGCGGCCGGACTATCGATCGACGGAACCCTGGAATCGGCGCAAACAAAAGTCCTCGATGCCGTCCGCGCGGCCATGAATTTGCCGTAATTCAATGAATGCTCGCTTTAAAACTGTTGACTTGGCTTGCCCACGCGCCTATAGTTTCTAATAATGCATGCTTCCCGCCCCTACCAACTTCCGGCAATCTTGCTATAAAATACTCTTGCTTACCCCTTTAACCTTTTTATTAGGAGAGACGTTATGGTTCGTTCAATGCGTTTCGCTTCAATCGTTTTTGTAATGTTGGGAATGTTAGTCTTATGCACCGCCGCCATGGCTCAACCGGGTCCCGGCATGGGATTCGGCATGTTCGGCGGCGGACCGATGGCCACTTTATCTGCGCAGTATGGGCGGCTGATCAATTTGCCCACCGTGCAAAAGGAACTGGAACTCGTGGATGATCAAAAGACCAAGATCAAGGAGGCCTCCGACAAAGCCCAGGCCGCCAGGCGGGAACTGTTTTCGGGCATGCAAGACATAGCCCCGGAAGAGCGCCAAGCAAAAATGGAAGAAATTGGAAAAAAGATGCAAGCCCAGCAGGATGAGATGAAAAAAGTCATCGAAAGTACCCTGCTTCCCAATCAACTCAAAAGGCTGAAAGAGATCGCTCTGCAAGTCGCCGGTACTCAGGCCCTAAACGACAAGCAAGTCCAGGACGATCTGAAACTGACCGCCGACCAGGTTGCCAAAATCAAGACGATCGGCGAGGATTCGACGAAGAAGATCCAGGAACTGTTCACCCCTGGCGGTGATATGCAATCCGCGTTCCCGAAAATTCAGGAGATTCGCCAAGACGCCGAAAAACAGATCATAGGCGTGCTCACCGATGAGCAAAAGGCTTCGCTGGAAAAAATGAAGGGCGAAAAGCTGGATATCCCCGCCTCAGAACTTGGAGGCTTCGGTCGCGGTCGCGGCGGACCAGGCGGCCGCGGTGGACCAGGCGGCCCAGGAGGCGGCAACTGATTCGGCCGATAATTCAATCGTCTTAGAATATGATATAAACCGGCTTTTTTTGTGCCACTGCTTGCTTGCAAGCAGTGGCACATTCTCGTTTAAAAGCCCTCGACACGTTCGCACCTCGATGAGATAATGTGTAATAATTCCATAGATGGTCCCTGTCACCTTTTTCAGAAGGATTTCGAAAGTGGTATTCACCGATTTGGATAAAGAATCAATAAAACGAGACCTTGCCGCTTGTCTCGGACGAGAAAAGGAGGTGCGGAAAATTGTAATATTTGGTTCTTTTTTGAATCAATCCGATCCGCGAGATATCGACGTAGCTATATTCCAAGATAGTCAAGAAGACTATTTGCCTTTAGCCTTGAAATATCGAAAATTAACCCGTTCCATCTCCAGCCGCATCCCCCTGGACATTATCCCCTTGCGGAGCGATGTTCCCGCGACGTCCTTCTTCCTGGAAGAAATCAAAACGGGGGAGGTTGTCTATGAACGATGAAATCCGGCTTTGGTGGCAATACGCCGAGGACAATAAAAAATCAGCCGAGGTTCTGCTGGCCCAATCTCTTTTCAATCCGTGTATACAAAACTCACAACAGGCGGTGGAAAAATATCTCAAGACTGTGCTGTTGGCA
>JBEKZY010000420.1:0-3499 GCA_049509395.1 Thermoguttaceae bacterium
CTCCAAAGGGCAAGACACCTAGATATAAACGATACCTTGATGAGTCTAAAGGTTTGCCGGTAGGAACCGTTTGGGATGATATTAGTCCGGTAAATTCGCAAGCAAAAGAATCATTAGGGTATCCAACTCAAAAGCCCCTGCCTTTATTAGAACGAATAATCAAATCTTCATCCAATTCTAACGATATTGTTCTAGACGCCTTCTGTGGTTGTGGTACGGCGCTTGTAGCAGCAGAGAATCTCAGTCGCCAATGGATAGGTATTGATGTTTCCCCAACCGCTTGTCGCGTTATGGCAAAGCGTATGCGGGATGTTTGTAAGATACGTGAGGATGAAAAACTATGGAAAGCTGGTCACGGATTCGTTGTACGTGATTTGCCCTGGACCGAAGCCCAACTACGGAAGATTCCACCATTTGAATTTGAAAATTGGGCTGTTATTGCCATCGGCGGAATACCCAACAAGGTACAAGTTGGCGATATGGGTATCGACGGCCGAATCTTCCCCGTCCATGCAACTCCAAAGAAAGCCGATAAAGATGAATTGCCATTTATGGACGATTGGTATCCGATCCAAGTCAAGCAAAAAGATAAAGTCGGCAGGCCGGACATTGATTCTTTTGAGGCTGCCATGACCCGAACTGACAGGCAAAAGGGATTTTTTGTTTCGTTTGATTTTTCTAGCGATGCCATTACAGAAATTCAGGCTTTTTTCAAAAAGTCGGGTCGAATCATTATAGCCTTGACCGTGAAAGATATTTTGGAAGAACAAATTGCAATGAAACTTGCCTAATAATATGGGTTTGTCAAGTATATTATTCCGTATCTAAATATGTTAGATTATCTACGTATATACTTATATCTCAGGAGATTTGATATGAAGAAGTGTTTGACCTACACCCTCTGTTTTACCGGCATCCTGCTTATAACGAGTATCTGCTCGGCGGAATCAACAAGAACATATATAGACATCGATTCCGATTGGCTTTTCAGTCGGGGCGATTTCCCGGCCGGGTCTATCCCGGCCTTTGACGACTCCGGCTGGCGCAAGCTGAATCTGCCCCACGATTGGAGCATCGAAGGGCCCTTCGACGCCTCGCTGGGCAGCGCCACAGGCTATGCGCCGGGCGGGATCGCCTGGTATCGCAAACACTTCAAGCTCGATTCAGCCCATAAAGGCAATGCCGTCGCCGTCGAGTTCGACGGCATATACAACAACTCGGAGGTTTGGATCAACGGCCAGTTCGCGGGCGGGCGTCCTTACGGATATTCCAGCTTTCAATGCGATCTGACGCCTTATTTGAAATTCGGCAAAGAGGAAAATATCCTCGCGGTTCGCGTGGATCATACCCGCTTGCCCGACTCGCGATGGTACACGGGTTCCGGCATTTACCGGCACGTCCGCCTGCGCATTAACGACAAACTTCACATCGGCCGCTGGGGCGTGTTTGTCTCCACCATCCAGATAAAAGCCGACACTGCCACCGTCCAGATCGAAACCACGGTCGAGAACGATTCGGGCAATAAAAAGGGTTTCTCGCTGCTATCAGAGATCGTCGGGCCTGAAGGCCGCGTCATAGACCGCCGCTCCTCGTCGGAAACAGTCGATAACAATTCAAAGCGAAGCCTCGTGCAAAAGATCAACGTCGATAACCCGAAATTGTGGTCGCCCGAATCGCCCCTCTTGTACACCCTTAATTCCACTCTGAATCTCGGATCGAAGGTGATCGATGAGTCCTCGACCACATTTGGAATTCGCTCAGTCAAGTTCGATCCGGACAAGGGATTTTTTCTCAATGGGAAATCGCTGAAGATCAAAGGCGTTTGCATTCACCACGACGCCGGTTGCCTGGGCGCGGCCGTGCCGGAAAAAGTCCTCGAGCGGCGCTTGCGCCTCCTCATGGACCTGGGCGTCAATGCCATCCGCACCAGCCACAATCCGCCCGCCCCCGAACTACTGGCTTTGTGCGACCGGCTCGGTTTACTGGTCAAGGACGAGGCCTTCGACGAGTTTACGCCCGGAAAAAACAAATGGATAACCGGCTGGAACAACGGCATGCCCGGCCGCTTCGGTTACAGCGAGGTCTTTGACCAGTGGTCCGACAACGACATCCAGGACATGGTTTCCCGAGATCGAAACCATCCTAGCATAATAATGTGGAGCATCGGCAATGAGGTCGACTACGCCAACGATCCGTTCTCAAATCCCGTGCTGGGAAAGGAATATCTGCCCTCAAATCCGCCGGCCGAAGATATGGCCAAGTGCGCCAGGCCGCTTATCGATGACGTGAAAAAATTGGACTCTTCCCGCCCCGTCACCGCCGCATTGGCCAATGTGGCCATGTCCGACGCCGTCGGATTGCCCGACTTGCTCGACATCGTCGGTTACAATTACCAGGAATCGCGTTACGCGGAGGACCACAAAAAGTATCCCAAGCGAGTCATTTTCGGCAGCGAAAATCATCACACCTACGCCGCTTGGCTCGCCGTGCGCGATAATCCTTACATTTCCGGCCAATTTCTCTGGACCGGCATCGATTACCTCGGCGAGGCCGGGCGCTGGCCCAATCGGGCCAACGGTTTTGGGCTCCTGGATCTGTGCGGATTCAAAAAGCCTATCGCCTGGTTCCGCCAGAGCCTATGGACCGATAAACCCATGGTTTACGTCTGCGTCTCAATCGGCCAGGATGATAGCCTCCGGCGCATAAGAGAAACTGAACATTGGAACTGGTCAAAAGATCAAACCGTTGCCGTGTATTGTTATTCGAATTGCCCTGAAGTGCAGTTGACGCTTAACGATAAACCCCTCGGAACCAAGAAACTCGCGGAAGCAACCGATGGCGCGCTCGTCTGGCAGGTCCCATTCGAGCCGGGCGTTCTCAAGGCCCTGGGACATAACAAGGACGGCAAAACAGTTTGCGAATATGCCTTGAAAACGGCCGGCCCCGCGGCCCGAATCGAACTCTCGCCCGACGTGACCGCTTTGCAGGCTGACGCCAAGGATATCTGCCACTTGAGCTTCCAGATCGTGGATGCCAAGGGCGTCCGCGTGCCGGACGCCGCCAACGAGGTGAAGTTCGAAATTGACGGACCGGCCGCTATCATCGGCATCGGCAACGGCGACCTCAACAACACCGAAGACTGCAAGGCCCCGGTCCACAAGGCCTATCAAGGCCGCGGCCTGGCGATAATCCAATCCAAATCGACTGCCGGCAAGATTACCCTGAAAGCATCTTCCCCCGGGCTTGAAGCCGCCACGGCAATATTGAACAGTCGATGACCGGGGAATAGTCCAACTACCTCGTATGCCGATCTCCTATGGGGTGATTACATGTATATTAATACATCAAGGAATCGGACTTAAAATTACCAATCGATTTAATCTTTGCGCATATTATTTCCAGTTTAAAACTGGCTTTTCCTGTTAGATAAGAGTAAAATACTGGCAGGAAGAGAAAGGCTTGCGCTTTTTGATTTTTTTCTTGGCAAAGCGCCCGGCTT
>JBEKZY010000421.1:0-3494 GCA_049509395.1 Thermoguttaceae bacterium
GGCTTGGGCCATCCATTTCTGTCCGTCGAAATACATCCGAGTGACTTGCTTTGCATCGGTCTTGGGCCGGTTGGCTCTTATACGCACTTCGCCCTGAACAGGGCTCTCGCCTTCCAGGCGGAAGGTTTTTACCAATCTGCCCTTTTCAGAAATGCCCTCACCCTGACCCTCTTCCAAAGAGCGAGGCAAGTTGATTTCTTCCGGCAAGGTCAGTTCAAGATCGACTTCAGGGCGGCGAAATACCTCGACCGTGCTCGATTCCACGCGGCAGCGATCCAGGCGGATGTTGGGCAATGCCGTTTTTTCGCCATTTTCCAAGGGAATAACGCCATGAAGTGAAAGCTGTTGTTTGCCGTCCGCGGGACCTGTCAGGAAAATGGTGATCGTGCCGCCCGGGTCTTGCGACCATCGCTCCGCCAATTCGGCGCCTTCCTTGCGCACCGAGGCTTTTAGAATTTTCATCCCAGCCGGGGCGGACAACTGGTATTGGAAGACATACCCCGAAGCCACGGTCAATTGGGCCTCGAAACAAACCTCAACCTTGTTTTGATCGAAGCTCAGGGCTAGGGTCTGCTCAGCCGTCGTTTCCGGTTCGCGCGGCCGGGTCGAGATACTCAAATCCGACTTATCGCTTTCCAGCCGGTATGCCAGCAACGGCGGCGAGTTGGCAAAATCCCATTTTTTCGAAAATTCCTCGGTTGTCGCCGCTTCCAATTTGGGCGAGCCTTGCGATTCATATTCCAATAAGGGATCGACCGATACGGCCAGCCAGCGTTTAATCTTTTGCGCGTCGAGCGGCTCGATTTGCGGCAGGCGGAATTTACCCACGCCCGAGGCCCCGGTCAAAAAGAACGAGAGTTCAACCGTGGTTTCTTCGTCGAGCGGCCGGTTCCATTGCAAAATGATGACCTGCTGTTTGGCGCCATCGGAGCGAATCCGCACGCCGGGCGGATCCTTGCCCTCGAAAGGCAACAGGTGCAAGCGCGGATCGGCTGCAAATTGCAGGCGGCGAACTTGATTTTCGGGAAAGTGAAATTTAAATCGGGCCTCGACTACGACTGAGCCCGGTTGCACCTTCAGCCAGGTAAGTTGATCCGCTTCGATGCCGGTCTCCACGCCGCCTTTTGCCTGCGATTCCGGCCAATGCACCGCCAGCCGATTGCTCGGCCCGAGTTCGGCCAAAAACCGGGGCGGATTTGTTTCCAGGCCGGCAGCGCCCAGTGCAGACGCCGCCTCGATGCCCGGTATTTCGACGGGCAATGTCAATTCCAAACGCGATTGCGCCAGGCGCGGAATGGACATCTCGAAACCGCCCGATGTACCAACTACGCGCGGCGCGGGTCGGAATCCCAATTCCAAACGGTAATCGCCGGGCTCTTCTACTTCAAAGCTTAAAGCGGCCCCGTCGGCCTCCCATTTCACCTCGATCGGCCGGCCGTCCAGCGTTGCGCTGTCGGGAATCAACCGGGCGTTTTCCCGGTGGAAGGGAATTCCGACTTGGACCATCCGCCCAAAAATCCGAAGCTCGAATTGGGCCTTGATCGCCTCGCAGTCCAACCGCCCGGCGGCCGCTTCACGCTCCAGCGATCCGCGATACACGGCCGATCCCAGTAACCAGCCCCGGGGCTCCTGCTTGGCCTCCGCAGCCCGGCGATAAAGTTCATTGAAAAGTTTTTCGGGAAGATAGACCTTGCCGCCGACGGGCTTATTTTCAGCGTCGATGGGCACGAAAACGCGATAGTCCGTCGAGGCCGAATGCCGAGTTTTTTCATCTCCTTCATCCGCCCTGCCATTCCCGGCGAACAATACGCAAGCGGCGGCGATCAACAATATCGCTCCGGCCTGGTCCGCCAATCGCGCGGTTTTCGACGACGACGGCGATTGCTCCGATCCGGCTCTATCCGGCGTTGCGGCAGGTGCGCCGGCATTAACGCAAGACCTGATCGTCATCATAAGTAGACAAGCCAGCATTCCCAACACGGCTGCCGAGGCAAGCGGAACGTAGATTTCGGGCAATACGAAAGCCAAGATCCCGAAAATTCCCGTCAAAACGGCAAACGAGATGGGATATTTCGCGGCCTTCAAATTGCCTACACCCAATGTCAGAACAAAAATCACCGCGGCCCATAATTGCCATAAGCGGCGATGCACGTATTTTATCGGCGCCGGCTGGGCGGCCGATATCTCCAAGCTCTGCACGCTCCAACCTTGTGTATCCGTTAAGCGGCATCCAGCCGGGAGATGTTTGTCTAGTAATGAATTGCTTTCGGCAGGCTGGAATTCCCCTTGCCCATCGGCCGATGTCAACCAATCTTGGGCAACAAAGGGGTTGAAGGCCTTTTGCCCCGGATCGCGTCCCAGGGGGCCGAATAATCGCCGACTAATAGTGATTTCCGGCCCATGCGGCCCCTGCCTACGCCGATCTTCTTCGACGGCTTCATACCCCGGCGGCAACCATACGCTCCAAGTGCAGGAAAGCACTGGAACGTTGACTTCGGGCAGGGGCGGGGCAAGCGATCCAAACGTCCCCAATCCGGACTGGTGCGTTATAAAGTAAATCGAAACCGCGGGGAATCGCTTTGCGGCCGGAAGCGGCGCCGACATGATATTTTTTCTTAAGTCCGATCTCGTCTCCGAGGCGCCTTCGCCGCCTTGTTGCCAGTCCACCGGGCCGTCGTCGACCCATAGGCCGCGAACGTCTTCGTTTGAGACGCCGCGCGGCAAAACAATCTCCAATCGGTTGCCGCCTGTGTTTTGCACCTCGAAGACAGCCAAATGCCGCGCCCCGCCTTGTGATTCATACCACGATTCCAATCGACAATTTCGCACCCAGATCGGCGGCGGATTTTTCCCGCTTTCCGCCGAGAGCAGTAAGGCCGGTTCGCCCGCCAAAGTTACGTCGCTAAGCGGATCGAAACGGAACGTCGCCCGAACCGTTGAGTATTCGTCAACCGGAACCGGCTCCGGCAAAATAGGTTTCAGCCGGCGATTGTCGATATGCAGTCCTTTATCGCCTGAACCGCGGATTATCAGCCTGCCGCGCTGGCTGCCGGCCTCGGGCAGCGACGCCAGGCAGACCGCCTGCCAGTCGCCGAAAGCCGCCTCGCGCGTGCCGCAGATCTCAAATGGTGCGCTTAGCGGCCGGCGCAGTGTTAATTCCCAGATTTCGCCGCCCGCGCCCAAACCCGCGCCCGCTTGCTCGCTTTTCGACCATTGCCGGATGGAAAGCGGATTGTCGTCCTCGGAAACGAGCGTCCAGCGAGGCGGAACCTTGCCGGGTTGCGATAATTGCACTATTACCCGATCGATGCCGGCCGATTCCGGCGTTAAGCACAATATGAAATTTTCCCGCAAGCGATCTTTGCTCGCGACAACTTCCACAAGCACCTCGCCGGAAAATGCCGGTTTCCGCTCGCCAAGTGCTATTTCCAACGCGGCGGCACCTGCGTTGTCTTCGAAAAGCAAACCCGCCGGCGGCGCGGCAAAAAGTTCCC
>JBEKZY010000422.1:0-3469 GCA_049509395.1 Thermoguttaceae bacterium
TAAATGAGACTTTATATCACAAGCCGTTTTTCTCCTTAATTACCCTGTTGTTCGTGGGGGCGGTTTTAATTTCGATGTGGGGCGTTTTGCTGTTTATCATATCAAAAGTCAATGCCACGTCCGCGGCCAATTCCTTTGTCGCTCAGCTTACCTGCACCGAAAATTGCCAATGGGCGGCCGATAGCGGCGCCACTCGATTAGGGCAATGCCTGACTGCGGGAATGGTCTTGAAATTACAAAACGGCGTGGCCTATCTGCGTTATGCCGACGGCGCCTTGGCGGTCATGAACGGGCCGGTGGAATTCACGATCGAGGACCACGGCGGTTACCTGCACTACGGCAACGTGGCCGCCAGGGTGCCTCCCACGGCCATGTCGTTTACCATCAAGACGCCCAAAGTGCAGGTCGTGGACTTTGGAACCGAATTCGGCGTGCATGCGGAAAAAGACGGGCTGGTGGACGTGCATGTTTTTCAAGGGCAGGTGCAAGCCTGGCAGGTCCGCGGCGACGGCACCATCGACAGGCGTTATCCGCTTGCCTCGCAAATGGCCATGCGGATACCATCGGACAATCAACCTAATCTGTACTTCATGGCCAACCGCCAATCCTTTCCCGCCTTCGAATCGAGCGAATATACCGCCGGCTACCAGCGGTGGAACGCGTACAAAAGCGAATTGATCGGCGACGTCGACTTGTTGGCGCATTACGATTTCCAGAACTGCATGCCTTCCGAGTCGCTTGTTCCCAATTCGTCCCTGCACCCGCTGGCGGGAAATTTCAATGCCGCGCGCTATGGCGCGACCGAACACAGCGGACGCTGGCCGGAGAAAAAAGCCCTGAGTTTTAAAGGCCGTTATTCCAGCGATTACGTGGAGATAAATCCTTCATCGAACTCATATTTTAATTTTCAAAGTTCTTTTTCGGTGGCTTTGTGGTTTCGAGTCGAGCAATTCGACGCGCCCTGGCAGACCCTGATCGCCAAAGGCGATCAATCCTGGCGATTGCAGCGGTTTGCCTCGTCGCGGTGCATATTCGCCGGGTTGAGTTGGCGCGGGCAGCGGAATTTTCCCAAGGTCGAAGGCATCACGCCCGTGGACGACCGCCGCTGGCATCTGGCCACGGCGGTATTCGAATGCGGAAGCGAATTCGACGAGGTTCGTCTATACCTGGACGGCCGCCTGGAAGGTTCCGACCAGCGCCCGCACGATCCTGGTTATTGGGCGGGCAATTCCATGCCCGTGCGCATAGGCGACAACGCTGAAATGCCCGGACGGAATTTTTCCGGATTGATTGATGAAGTATCCATATTCCAGCGCGCACTCACGCCGGAAGAGATTTTACGAATGTATCAAACAGGAATTTCCTTGGAAAGTTATAAATGACAAAAACCGGAGGGGTGGATACCAGCATCCGCCCCCCCGGCCACGCCCTGCGAAACAGCGGCAGGGCACGATACTCCGGAGAGTGTAAGCTCTCCAACTCGCGAGGGAGTCCGTAGGCACTGGTGCTTGCGGACTCCCCATTTTTTTTGGATTCTCTATAAATCGAAGATAGAACCCGGCCGGTATATTACCATAATTCTCACTGATCAACCCGGCGATAAACGCCGAAATTCTGTTCGGCAAGCGTTTTAACGAACATGTCCAGCGGTCCGCCCGGCTCTCCCGGCTCAATACCGATCGTGTAGATGGAAATCCGCCGTGTACGATTGGTTTGCGCAACGGCAGCCAGGATCGCGGCCGGCGAGGCGATCTTGCCGGCGTTCGGCGCGCCATCTGAGAGAAAGTAAACCGCCTCGGCGTCGAAACGAAACGCCGCATCCAGTGCGTCATAGGCAGCCGTATGACCGCCGGCATAGAGCACAGCGACGAAGTTCCTCGCGGCCTTCTTCATAGCGGGCGTGGCGGGCTTTAGAATCCGCTGCCAAACCGCGGCATGATCGCTAAAAACCACGATGTTAAAGGAGGCCTCTTCGGGCAGACCGTCAATAGCTTGCATCAGTTCGCGCTTGGCGGTCATAAGACGGGAGCCATTCATGCTTCCCGAGATATCCAGTACAAAGACTATCCGCCGCGCTTGTATGGCCAGGCCATAATAGGTGGGCGTGCCCGGCGATGCGGCTACCGCAGTCGGGGTAGTAACATCACTTGCCGGAAACTTGAAGTCATCCTTATTCTTGTCCCACCATTCCAACCAGGCCTTGCCGTCAGGACCAAACGATCGGCCGGAGACCGCGGCCAGATGCCGCAGAATGTCGCCGCGGATTTCTCCGTCCACGTCGGGCAACAGGGACATTAGCTCTTGGACGGCCTCGGGCAAGCGAACGAGTATCATCGCTTGGACCACTGCCCGGCGTATGGCAAATGTGCCGGTATAACATTTCAGCCTGGTCATCCTCTTGAGCGACTCGAGCGACTGTTTATCCGCCTGCTTTCCCAGTTCGTCGGCCACGATGGCGATTGCGGCGACACCGTCATTCGACGCCGCGGCATAGCCATCCAAGAACTTGCCCAGTTCTTGCCAGGTGTCGGCCGATTCCGAAGCCAATAAAACCGCGATCAACGGGGCGATAAGCGTCATGCTCCCCTTATTTGCCCGCGTTTCCTTTTCCAGGGCCTTTAAAAGAAATATATTGGCCTGCCGGTCATCCTTCCATGTCAACAGGGTTTCATAAGCGGCCCGCCGAACATCTTCCGCGGGATCGGTAAATCCCAACGGCACAATCAACTTGACGGCATCTTGAGCCGGCATATCTCGCAGCCGCTTGATTCCTTCGACCCGCTCCGCGATGATCTGGCTGTGGATTTGCTTTTGTGCGGTGCGGATGACCGAACGATCCGGCTTACCTTCGTCCGGGTCAAAAGCCGCAGCCGGCCAACCGGCGCTCGCCGCAAGCATTGCCGCCAGTAAAACCGACCTAAGTTCCCGCATGGTCGCCTCCCTAAAATGGGTAGGTTCGAAGTCCACTGCCCGCACACCGGTTCACTTTTTCGATCTTCGTAATCTAAATATGAGGTGCTGTAACGCCTTGCGATTTACAACAGATTAAATCCCAGATACACATTTATAATGATCATGATATATGAAACTGGAGTTTTGTGTAACAATTACTCAGCAATTAACCCAATTGGTGGGATATGGCCGGGGGCCAATAAAAGAGCTTAGTTATCAATCCCCACTTGGTAGGTATATTGTGATGAAAAATCGTGGAAATATTAACGATTTTAACGAATTTGCTTGACAAAACAAATTTTGTATGAGAGAATCGAAAGTGCCATTGGGGGTATAATACATTTCCTAAGGCGTTACATCGTACCAATATTAATTTTCAAACACCGAATTGTTTTTTCAGAATGAGGCAGCGCTCTTTTTAATGGTCCGACTTTTGGCCATTCTTTTTTAACAGTACAAGCTGCTCGATGTCTTCTGAGGATGTCCTTCCATAAGTTCGTTTGGGAAGGCCGCTTTT
>JBEKZY010000423.1:0-3408 GCA_049509395.1 Thermoguttaceae bacterium
AATCTGTATAGTTTGAGCACTAACGCCACGCTTTCGACGGTCAGCGTGGCGGCTGGCAATTACGCCATATTCTGGCTCGATGCCTCAAGCGTGTATGGTCCATTGGGAACCGGCGCCACTGGCGCGGACATCGGCTCGGTGGGATTGGCCGGATCAGACAGCTACGCCAACGGCACGTATACGGTAAGCGGCGCAGGGGCGGATATCGGCGGGACTACGGATGCCTTGCACTTCGTGTCCACGTCTTATAGCGGAGACGTCAGCGTCACGGCACAGATTTCCTCTCAAACCGCCGGCAACAACGCAGCCAAGGCCGGCGTCATGATCCGCGACGGCTCTGCCGCCAATGCCGCTTTCGCGGCCGTGGTCCGCACGCCGGGTAATGGGATATTGTTCGAGTGGCGCTCGGCGGCTGGAGGTAATACCGCCTGGTTTGCAGTTCCAACTCCGCTTGCGTCGGCATGGGTTCGGCTTACCCGGTCCGGCAATTCTTTTGCGGCATATTACAGCACCGATGGTGTGAATTGGATGGCCATTGGCACGCCCCAGACGGTCTCGCTTTCGTCCTCCGCACTTGTTGGCCTGGCGGTAAGCTCTCATAATACCGGCGCATTATCGACAGTAGTGTTTAACAACGTGTGGATTGCATCCGGTTCGGCGCCTACCGTGGCGATCCCCGCCGCTGCTTCCTCGAACGTCGTCGCCGGCAAGACGGTCAACCTTAGCGTATTGGGCGCTGACAACGGCGGCGAATCCAATCTGAGTTACACTTGGTATCTTTTAGGCAGCCCTCCTGACCCGGCGATCTACTCCAGCAACGGCACCAATCTTGCCAAGAACACAACAGTCACCTTTGCCACGAACGGCGTGTACAACTTCCGCGTCATCGTTAAAGACGCCTCGGGATTTATCGCCACAAGCGACGTGACCGTCACCGTCGCGCAAACCTTCAGCGGCTTGATTGTGTGGCCCAATACGGGGCCGGTTTATCTGGCCGGCAGCGCGTCTCAGGCCTTTACAGCATTCCCGATCGATCAGTTCGGAGCGAGCATCAGCGGCCTCTCTCCGAGCATCTCGTGGACCGTCGATTCGGGAGGCGTCGGCAGCATTAACTCCAGCGGAGTGTATACCGCACCGGCGTCCGGATCAGGATCGGCCACAGTTCGCGCTACTTCCGGCTCGATGAGCGCAACATCGGCCGTTACCTGCCTGGGTATTTTTTCCGGAAGCCAGGACATCGGCTCTCCCGGCCTTGCCGGCTCCGCATCTTATAACAGCAGCACAGGCACTTACACGGTTAGCGGCGGCGGGACCGACATCTGGACGGGCAACGATCAGTTCCGCTACACTTATGTCCCGGTTACGGGCGACGCGACAATTATCGCTCGAGTCGTCGATGGCAACTCCGATCCGGCCGGTTGGTCTAAATCGGGCGTTATGTTCCGCTCCGGTTTGGATTCGCAAAGCTCATACGCCTACATGTCCGTCACCAATACAAAGGGTTTCAATTTCCAGTGGCGAACGACCAGCGGCGGCAGTCCCGGACAGTCGTATACCGGGTCCGGCGGCCAGATTGGCTGGGTAAAACTGGTCCGCTCGGGCAATACCTTCACTGCTTATTATTCTCCAAGTACTTCCACTACCCAACCTACCACTTGGAGTCAAACCGCCACATACACCCAGACAATCGCGATGGGGTATACGATCTACGTCGGGTTCGCGGTCACCGCGCGCAACAACAGTGCGCTTAACACCTCAACCTTCAGCGGCGTTACGTTGACCACGACATCCTCGTCTCCGATTTTCAGCAACCGGTATGATGTCGGTTCCCCTTCGCCCGTTGGCACCTATACCGAATCGGCCGGCGTTGTCACCATGACCGCCGGCGGCTCCGACATCTACAGCACCGCCGATCATTTTCAGTTTGCTTATGTGCCCATCACAGGCAACGTCACCCTCACGGCTCGCGTCGTTTCGCTGGTCAATACCAACACAAACGCCAAAGCCGGCGTGATGATCCGCAACAGCCTGGACTCGGGCAGCCCTGAGGCCTCCACCTTGGTTACCGCCTCAAACGGCATCAACCTGGACTACCGCACGTCGCTCGGCGGTTCTTCCAGCGAAAGCAAAGCATCCGGTTATGCCGCTCCCTACTGGGTGCAAATTGTCCGCAACGGCAGCAATTTCAAGGCATATCGTTCATCTGACGGCTCTTCCTGGACGCAGATCGGCTCGACAGGGGGCGTCACCATCACCATGAACAGCACGGTGCTCGTCGGCCTGGCTTTGACCTCGCACAACGACGGCACGGCCACCACGGCCGTATTCGACAACATCACTATCACCGGTACGGCGGACGTCGCTCCCACCGTAAGTACCGCGGCAGCCGCCTCGCCCGCCACCGTTGCCGGCACTAACACAAATCTCAGCGTCTTAGGGGCCGACAGCGACGGCGGCGGCGAATCTAATCTCACCTACACTTGGGCACTTGTCCGCGGGGCCCCGGCCACGGTATCATACACCGCCAACGGCACTAACTCCGCCAAGAATACCACCGTTACCTTTAGCAAGGCGGGCACCTATACTTTCACCGTCGCGATCAATGATACCGGCGGATTAATCGCAACCAGCAGCGTTACGGTCACCGTCAACCAGACTCTCACCAGAATTGCCCTGAGTCCCACGGCCTCCAGCGTCAGCCCGCTTGGCACGCAGCAGTTTACCGCGGTGGCCAAGGACCAGTTCGGCAATCCGATGGCTTCACAGCCATCATTTACATGGTCGGTTGTTAGCGGCAGCGGCTCGATCAATTCCTCTACGGGTCTTTACACCGCGTCGGCTACGGGTAGTTCCGCCATTGTGAGCGCTAGCAGCGGCATTTCCGGCTTGACCATTGTGAACATCGTCAACCAGTCGCCGCTTTTGGCCGCAAGCTCCTATCCCAACGCCGGCAATGCAGTCGCGGGCCAAAGCACCGCCCTTAGCGTACTGGGCGTGGACGACGCCGGCGAAGCGAACCTCATTTACACCTGGTCCGTCATCGGCACCCCGCCTGCCCCGGTCACCTTCGGCCAAAACGGCAACAACTCCGCTAAAAACACCATCGCCGCGTTCACCAGGGCGGGGACATACAATTTACAAGTGACGATAACCGACGCCGGCGGTTCAGCCACCACAATTCCGCTAAACGTAAACGTATCTTCGGCCATTGCCGGGCGGTACATTTTTTACAACAATTCGAAATTCGATTCCGCCGGCGACAGTGCTGCCATCGCCACGGACAAAGCGGCGCTTTTGCCCGGTCAGACGGCGACTTTCGCCAACTACACCAGTTACAGCCTGGGCATCAACGGGATCATCGTGGATATCCAGGGTTTGGCAAATGCCGGAAGTCTAACTGCCGCCGAC
>JBEKZY010000424.1:0-3382 GCA_049509395.1 Thermoguttaceae bacterium
CGTCCGCTTTTGCCATGCGACGAAGCCCGCCGATGTAAGTGCAATCAACCCGATTATGGCGATGTGCTGATAGTGGTCCGCCACCAAGGAGTATTGCATGAAGCCCACGTCCACAAATCCCAGCACCGGCGCTAGTGCCACGCAGAAAAAACCCCAGGCAAACAATAGCGGTCGGCTCCAGAGGGTTCTATACCGCCACAGCACGGCAGTAACGGCCAGCGCGGCCAAAAGCGGCAGCCAGCACAGCGTATTACCCGCCTCGATATGCCACTGCTGATAAACAAACGCCAGATTGAGTGGTACTAGCGCCTTGTAAAGATAAAACCATACCACGCACCCTGCCCCGACAAGACGATCAACAAAACTGGCATTGCGAATTACAACTTCCGTGCCGCGCGTTTGGAACCACACGTTTACCACAGTCAGTGCCGCGGCTATGGCGAAAAACGGCAATGCCCGCAACAAGTCTTGTCTTGTCAAAGGGCGCAGCCACCACACGATCCCCAAAAGCAATGCCGGCAAGACCGCCACCGATCCCTTGCCAAGCATCGCCAACACAAAGGCCGCCAGGCTCAGCCAGTACCAGTGATGAAAGGATGAAGGATGAAGGATGAAGGATGAAAAAGCGGGTAGCACCGGTTCTTGAACCGGTGGGACGAAGTCCGGAGAGGTTGTAGCAAGATTTCGCGATCTCCTTTCCACTTCTTGCGGCAGAGCCGCCCAGGTTCGAGAACCTGGGCTACCCCCTAAAGATGTCTCTACTCGTTCCCACGGTCCTCTGTGGGAACGCGCGGCCTTTAGATACCAAAGAATCGACAGCGGAAAAAACAACATGGCAATGATGTTTCTTCGCTGCGCGATCCAAGCCACCGACTCGACGTTTACCGGATGCACGGCAAAAATCAATGCAGCCCAAAAAGCTCCGGGTATTGATAATTTCCGCAAGACGATCCAAATCAGCAATGCCTCGGCTACGTGCAAAATCAGATTGGTGACGTGATAGCCGGCCGGGCACGTTCCCCACAATCGCCACTCGATCCAATTTGTGGTATAGGACGCCGGATAGTATTCCGGGGCTTCGCTGGTGCACCACAATCGGCCCAAGCCGTCCGGGGCCATAACAAGGGAGTTATTCGTCAAAAGAAGATCGTCGTCAAGAACGAACTCTCCTACTATACAAGGAAGATAAGCAAGGAAGGTCGCGACGGCTATCAGCACCACGCCGGCCGACACGCCCAGCGGCAGCGCCGATAGTGAAAAGGCGCCGGATCGGGCTTGAGGTATGGGGGTTCTTAAGGATTTTTTGCGTTTGATCATGCATGACCGCCGGCGCCAAGGCCTTGGGAACAGATCAGGAGCCTGTTTTTAGTCATTTTATCTTGCTTCCGCGAGGGATAGAAGAAGGATTCGAGTATTAAAGGCTTAAAATATGGGACTGTACGGATTTTTGTGTCGGGGTGAAGTGGCCCGGCCATCTTGGCCGTGTTTCTTCACGCACTGGAAGTCCGTGTCACTGCTAAAATAGCCGCTTGAGAAAAAACTCTCCCTTTATTAAAATGGGAAGTTTCAGGCAAAGACCCCATTAAGCATTAATAGAGTCAGGGTGATTAAGCCCCAGCATAATTTATTTGAGCAGTTATCATCATCACGACCCTGAACCTGGCGTCGGGACTGCTGTCTAAATTTTAATTACACATACAAAAGGAACTTTCACGTGAGCAATAAAAATACTTTGCGCGTCGCGGTTATCGGCGGAGACGGCACAGGCCCGGAGGTTGCGGCCGAGGGCGTCAAGGTGCTGCGGGCAGTCGCCAAATTGGAAGGTTTTCAACTAGAGACCAAGGATTACGATCTGGGCGGCAATCGATACCTGAAAACCGGCGAAATCCTGCCCCCGGCCGTGATCGAGGAATTGCGAACCTTTCCCGCCATCCTTTTGGGCGCCGTTGGCCATCCGGACGTGGCCCCAGGCATTTTGGAAAAAGGTCTGCTCCTGGAATTGCGATTCCGCTTTGATCAGTACATCAACCTCCGCCCGGTAAAGTTGTATCCCGGCGTGGAAACGCCCCTGGCCGGCAAAGGGCCGGATGATTTAGATTTTGTCGTGGTTCGTGAAAACACCGAAGACATGTATGCGGGCGTGGGCGGGTTCCTGAAAAAAGGCACGCCCGACGAAGTCGCCCTGCAAACCGCCGTCTACACCCGCAAGGGCTGCGAACGCTGCATCCGCTGGGCCTTCAACTTCACCCGCAAGCGAAATAAACGAAAACGACTGACTCTTGTGGCCAAAACCAACGTGCTCACATACGGGCACGATCTTTGGTGGCGGACCTTCCAGGACGTGGCCAAGGAATTTTCCGACGTCCAGACCGACTACAACCATGTTGACGCCTGCTGCATGTGGATGGTGAAAAATCCGGAATTCTACGACGTTATAGTCACCACGAACATGTTCGGCGACATCATCACCGACCTGGCCGGCATTCTTCAAGGCGGCATGGGCGTGGCCGCCGGCGGCAACATCAATCCCGAGCCCGGCGGAGTGAGCATGTTCGAGCCCATGGGCGGAAGCGCCCCGAAATACACCGGCAAGAATGTCATCAATCCCATCGCCACGATAAGCGCCGCCGCCATGCTCCTTGAACATTGTGGCTACGAAACGGCCGCCGCCCGCGTGATGAAGGCCATTCAAACCGTCACCGGCACGAAAATGAAAAGCCAGGCAGCCGGCAAAATGGGGTACGGCACCAGAGAGGTCGGCGATCTGGTATGCGACGCACTTTAATTAAATTTCTCGCAAAGCCGCAATTCTATTTAGCCCCGGGTGAACACACCCGGGGTTTATGGCGAAATAGTCCGTGGAATGCGGCTTTATTTTACCGTATTGACATACAGTATATTTATACGGTATAATATTACTGTATGAAAACCGATCAAAAAGTTACGGTCATGTTGCCCAAAGGGCTTATTGAAAAAGCCATGAAGGCCAGCGGCGAGGGCCTTACCCCCACACTTCGCCGCGGCCTGGAGCTTGTGGCCGCTAAAGAAGCTTATCGGGGATTGCTTAAACTCAAAGGGAAGTTCGACCTCGGCCTGGATTATGAGCAAGTCAAAAAGGACCGCGAATGATCGCCGCCGACACAAGCGCATGGATCGACTACTCGAAGGGAGTGGATTCCAAACACTCTCGATCGCTCCAAGCGGCCTTCGAACAAGGCAGTCTCGTCATTCCACTGGTCGTGCTGGTGGAGATTTTAAGCGGTCCAGGAATCAGCCCGCAAGTCGAAAATTTCATCCTGGCCATTCCACGACTGGAGCTTACTCCTGGCTATTGGGAGCGCACCGCACAGATGCGGCGGAGTTTGTTGAAAAAGGAAAAGAA
>JBEKZY010000425.1:0-3326 GCA_049509395.1 Thermoguttaceae bacterium
TAAATCAATAAAAGCTATCGGAAGATTCCAAAGTTATTGTTATGTTTTCGGCAGCATTGATAAAATTACTTGCCCACAAATAATTTGTCCATATTACGGAATAGCGCTCCGCAATCGGGCGATCAGCGATGCGCCCAGTCAATGTTGGACATTGCCGCCAGGGCAAGATGTAAGGCCTGGGTGCCGTCGCGGCCGTGGCCGTTGGCTTTAAGCGAAATGTACAACTGATGGACCAGGGCCAGGCCGGGCAGGCAAAGTTCCATGCGCCGCGATTCGTCGAGGATAATGCCCATGTCTTTGATAAAGTGTTCGACGAAGAATCCCGGAGCGAAGTTGTTGGCGATGATCCGCGGGGCGAGGTTCGCCAGAGCCCAACTGCCGGCCGAGCCCGAGCTTGTGGATTGCAGTAACTTGTCCAAATCCAAGCCGGCCTTGTAGGCATAGAGCAGGCCTTCGCAAATGCCGATCATGTTTGCGGCAATAAGAATTTGGTTGGCCAGTTTGGCGTGCTGTCCTGAGCCGGGCGGGCCGTGATAAACAAAAGTTTTCCCCATAGCCTCCCAGCAAGGATTCAAGGCCTCGACTACTTCTTTTTCACCGCCGATCATGATCGATAGTTTTGCCTCGCGAGCGCCGACGTCTCCGCCGGTGACCGGAGCATCGACGGCATGCACGCCGATTTTGGCGGCGGCTTGGGCGATCTCCACGGCCAACGAGGGCTGGCTGGTGGTCATATCGACGATGATCTTCCCGCTCTTACAGCCCAATAGCACGCCGTTTTCGCCGAGGATTACGCTGCGCACGTCGCTGGGATAACCGACGATGGTAAAGACCACGTCCGAGGCCTGGGCCACGGCCCTGGGACTATCGGCCCAGGCGGCCCCGAATGACAAGAGCTTTTCCGCCTTGGCCTTGGTGCGGTTAAAGACCGTGGCGGCAAAGCCCGCGCGCATCAAATGCCCGCACATGCTTGCGCCCATCACGCCGGCGCCGATCCAGCCGATGCGAGTTTTGCCGGGAGTGATAGTAATCATTGTGAAATTAACCTGTCATTAACAAAACTAACGTGCTATTCTTCCTCTTCTTCTCCATCCTCATCAAAATCTGGATATTGTGGCGGCGACTTGCCCTTTTGCTCGACAATTCTGGGATATTTTCCTTTTTCCCCCTCGGCGTCGATTTCTTCGACCGTGATTTCATGCCACCATTCGTCGCCGAAATCGAAGAGGTAATAAAACACTTGTTTCTTTTTCAGTTTGAGTGAACTGATTATTGCCTTGGCGGCATTTTTTTGCCCGTCGTCTCCGCCGAATTCCAATGTGTTCGGGCTGGTGTATTCCGTGCTTTCGTGATAGATTTTTCGCGGCGTAATCTTGCCTGGCTTCAACGGGAAGTAGAACGAATAAAGATGGTCATCATAACGATCGAAGGCATCGAATATGGCCCCGTGCAAATCGTCCAGCGTCTGGTTGCCTTTTATGGCGATCTTCCGCCAAATGTTTTTTCTGCCCGCAAGGGCGACTTTGAAGATGAAAACGGGGTGTGGCATATTTTTGACCTTCTACAAAGCATTGTTAGTTGAAAAATGTCTCTCAAGCTAATTAAAGCGTTATGAAAACTTTTGCTCAAGACCCGAAATCTGCTTTACCATCCTTTTTTATTCAGAATCTTTACCTAAAACGATGTTCACTATTTTTCCCTTCCGCACGACAACAACTTTTATCTGTTGTTTAATATTGAGGGAGTTTATAGCTTGTTGTTTGTATACATCTTCGGTTGCGTCGGTGGGCACCGTGATGCGGCCGCGGAGTTTGCCGTTTACCTGGACGGGCACTTCGATCGTGTCTTGCTTGAGCATGGCCTCGTCGTGCGCGGGCCAGGGCTCGTAGGCCAGGGTTTTCGCATTGCTCAGGGCCTGCCAAAGCTCCTCGGCCAGGTGCGGGGCGTAGGGCGATAACAGGAGCACGAATTTTTGCATCGCCTCGCGCGGGCGGACTTCTTCCTTGAAAAAGAAATTCGTGAATTCCATCATCCGGGCGATGGCCGTGTTGAAGGACATTTGCTCTATGTCGTTGGTTACGGCCTTGATGGTCTTGTGCAACATGCGGTTTTGCTCGGCCGAGGGCGCGGCGTCTTGCACGGCCGGATTTAGTTGCATGGCTTCCGAGCGGTCGTCGATAATCAGACGCCAGACGCGGTCCAAAAAGTTGCGTACGCCGCTTACGCCGTCCATGCTCCAGGGTTTTACGGCCTCCAGCGGGCCCATGAACATCTCGTACAGGCGCAGGGCGTCGGCCCCATATTCGGCCACAACCTGGTCGGGATTGACCACGTTGCCGCGGCTTTTGGACATTTTGTACGCGCGGCTGTCGATGCGGATTTTATTGTCTTCTTTGAGGATGAACGTTTCGCCTTGTTTTTCGACCTGCTCGGCGGAGACTTTGACAGTATTTACCGACTGTCCGGAATTTTTAACGATCGGGTTTCCTTCGGCGTCGTCTGTAACTTCGGTTGCACTAATCCACTGGCCTGAATTGGTCTGGTAGCCGGTGAATTCCATTTCGCCGAGGATCATTCCTTGGTTGACTAGTTTTTGGAACGGTTCAGGTGCGCTGACGTAGCCGCGGTCGTATAACACCTTGTGCCAGAATCGGGCGTAGAGCAAATGTAGCACGGCATGTTCCGCGCCACCGACGTAGAGATCAACCGGCATCCAGGCTTTTTCGAGCTTGGGATCGACCAGGGCCTTGTTGTTTTTCGGATCGAGAAAGCGGAGATAATACCAGCAGGAGCCGGCCCATTGCGGCATGGTGTTGGTTTCGCGCTTGTAGCGCTTGCCGCCGATGGTGACATAGAGCCAATCGTCCGATGCTTTATCCAGGGGCGGAGTCGGCTCGTCGTGCTTGGCATCGAACGACATTTTCGCCGGAAGATCGAGGGGCAGTTCTTCAGGTTTCAATGGTCTGATGCGGCCGGTTGGTATTTCGTCCGCATCTAGTTCGTGCAAGATAGGGAACGGCTCGCCCCAGAAATGCTGGCGGGAAAAGAGCCAATCGCGAAGCTTGTAATTGACCGCGCTGCGGCCAATTCCCTTTTCGGCCAGATCTTCGGCGATTTTGGTTTTGAATTCCGGAGTGGACAGGCCGTTGTACGGGCCGGAATTGATTGCCGTGCCGTCGGCGATGAAGGCCACGCGCCCGGCTAAGAGATCGTCGCGTGGGGAAGGTGCATTAGCCCTCACGCCCTGCCCGTCTGCCCTCACCCCCTGCCCCTCTCCCATTGGGAGAGGGGAGATATTTCCAGGATCGACCACGGTGATGATGGGC
>JBEKZY010000426.1:0-3315 GCA_049509395.1 Thermoguttaceae bacterium
CTTGGAATGCTCATCATACCAACGGCACACGGAGTGTGCCTGCTACAATCCACTATGATTTTGCGGATTATTCCGTTTATTTCGCCCGGCCGATGCGACGCGCCAATCGAAACACAGCCCAGGCCAAAATGGCGAATATCAGAATCATCGCCAGGCAGATGCCGGCCACCTGATCTTCCACGCCGTAGTGCAAAAGCCCGAAGATGCGGATGGAAAGGGTCGTCACTCCCGGCGGCACGACAAGGATGCTCGCAGCCAAGTCGCCTAAGCATATCGCCAATGCCGCCAGCCAGGCCACTACGGCAGCCGGCCAGCGCATGGGCAGGGCGATCCGCCACAAACGCGCAAACGGTCCGGCCCCATCGATCATCGCGCTTTCCAATATTTCCTTGGGCACCGTTTGCAATGCCTGCCACATTATCAGCGTGGCGATCGGCAGGCTGCGCAGATAAACCGCCAGCCACGGGGCAAGAATCGAATGATCGTACAACCACACCAGGCCGGGCAATTCCGGCCGGTTCAACAAGCGGATAATGGCGATGCCCAAGATCGGGCCGGGCACGGTCAGAAGCACGGCAATGATCAAAATAATTATTGCAAATTGTAAATTGCAAATTGCAAATTGCAAATTGGACATAAAGCCACGGCCGTTGGTCACACCGATTGTAAAGCCGCGACCATTGGTCGCGCCGTTCGAGATATTTTTTCTCGCCAGCCATGCCAAGGGGATTGCCGTCAGCACGGCCGCCGTGGCCGATAATACAGCGATCAACAGTGACCAACCCAATTCCCGGCGAAATTTCTCCGGCGCGTAACAGACTATCTGCAGGCATTTACCCGGCGAAAAGGATCGAATCCGCCCGGCGTCGGTTTGGGCGACCACGACTCCGGCCTTGTAAACCAGGCTTCCCAAGGGCACGCCCGCCATGAGCAAAAAGAATAATCCCGCCGCCAAAAGATAAATAAATTTCCACCGTCCCAGTCGAAAGGTCCAGTATCGCGGCAAACTCAGCGGCCGGCGACTGGGCGAAAGGCCATAACAGAGCCCAAAACCACCAATAATGAGCAAGGCCGTGATTACAATGCCCAGTACGACTGAGGGCCCGGCGGCGTCCAACTCCGAGGCGGTAGCGGCAGCCTGGGTGTAAACTTCCTCGGCGTAAGTGCGGATGCTGAACAAGTCAGTCACGGTCATTTCGCCCGCCGTTATGACCGCCACCCAAATACCGGCCATGCCCACGGCCGGCAATGCCCCGCGCAGCGAAACCCGGAAAAAAACTTGCCTAGCCGACCCGTCCAGCAGGGCCTGCTCTTCAAGTTCCGGCTCGACCAGTCTGAATCCGATGCCCACGATGCCCACGACCCAGGGCAAGGCCGCAAGGCTGTGAATCCAGATCGCCGCCCGCCAGCCCGTAAGCCAGGCCGATGAATTTGTCGTCAACGTGAACCAGCCCTGGTCGCCAAATCCCGCTTGCCACGCCCCGGCTTGTAAATACAACGGCACGAAGATCATCACTCCCAAAAGCCCCAAGAAAAATCTCCGCCCGGGCAAATCGGTCCGCCATAACAGCCAGGCCAGCAGCGTTCCCATAGGTACGCTTATAGCGCACGTCGCCCCAGATAGGAGCAATGTATTCCAAAGAAGAGAAAGTGTGCGTGCATCCACATGAATAATAATATTGAAAACAGATAACATTAACTGAGCACAGTACTATGGACGATCTCCATATGGAGGAAGGCTTTTATCAGATTTTTTTAATTTATCCAATTCTTGCGAAAGATATTTTATATCTTCATCATATTTTGGATCATTTTTCTTCTTTTCTTCTGTAATTGTCCATTCCAATACTTCTATCTGCAGTTCACGAAGAGATTTATCTTTATTGGTTTTATACCAAGATTGCATTGTATCTTTCGAATACAAAAAATGAAAATCGTAATACGGTCTTTTATCCCCTGCGTCTGTAGCATTAACCCTAAAAGGACCCAACGGTTGTAATTGCTTATGGACTATATCAGCACACTCGCTACCAACAGAAGCATTGTACCAACATCCATTCCAAGAAGTCTCATAAGTAATGCTATATCGATCATCATTATAATGTTCAATCAAATAAGGAAATGCATCCATACCTTTTTCTTCTATCTTTTTTCTGACTTCATATATTCTATTTTGCGCCTCTTTGCTATAATTGGGAGAATATATTATTTTAGATTCCACATATTTATCAGGAATAATTGGTTTTGGATTCGGTGAAGCTAACTTTTCAACGAGATTGGCAATTTCTTTAGAATCTTCTTTTTGGGTATCTTTTTTTGCATCTTCGTCGGATGCAAAACTAATCGTAATTGAAAAGAAAACAATACAAAGAAGATAAATAAATTTGTTATTAATATGATCCCACATAAAACCACCATTCAAAGATTTAGTCTTTGTAATTCCATTATTAATTTTCATCACTACCCAGGAGTTTTTGCTCCACTTGATCGGCCTGCCAGGCGATGGCGGCAAGCACCTTGCTGACTTCCAGGGCGCTGATCGTATCGGCCGGTTGATTGGTCTGGAGCACGACCATTTGCTTGTCGGCGATGGTTTTCACTGCAAATGCCCCGTGGATGGTGGAAGTATTGTATTGCAAAAGCGCGGCGGCGTTCTTTTCTAAAAACGGTCCGCATACGGACCAGTAATTGACTACCGCGTTGCCGTCGGCGTCTTTTTGGCCGAATTCCACTGTCACCCGTTGCTTGCGCAGCGGGCCTACGGGGATGGTGATTTGCATGTTATCGCCCGACTCTTCGATTTTGTATCCGGCCGCGGTAGCCGCGGTGCGCACGACGGCCTTGGGATCGGCCACAGCCGCTTGCAGATCGGCGAAATTCGGCCCCGCGGCCATTCCGGCGGCAGCACCGCCGGCAGCGGCTGGTGCGGGCGATGGTCCTGCGACAGAAGCCCCGCCGCCGGCCATGGCCTCTCGGATCATGCCCGGCATCATCATGCCAAATCCGGCGCCCATGCCCATGCCCAGTGCGCCTTGTCCCAGTCCTCCGCCTGCGCCGCTTTGTTCGGCCATTTTGGCCATACTGTTGGCGGCCTGGAACTTGAGATATGCATTCAAATCGCCCACCGCGCCCATGGAACTGCGGGCGTCGATGGCTTTTTGCACTTCCTCCGGCGGGGTGATGGCGTTGATGAAAAAGTCGGCCAACTCGAGGCCGTATTTGCCGAACTCCTCGGCAACTTTCGATTTTGTTTGACCGGCAAGCTCGTCGTAATGGCCCGGCAAATCCAGAATCCCGCCTTTGAGCGTTCCCAAA
>JBEKZY010000427.1:0-3309 GCA_049509395.1 Thermoguttaceae bacterium
GATGGTGGCCGAAAGGCGACGGGACAATTCGGCCTGCCAATCGTGCCAGGCCTCGAATTCCAAGTCCGCCCTGGTTACCCGGCGCCCTTGCCGTTGGAAAACGCGGATATAATCGCCGCCGGGGTAGAGGCGCTGGAAAAATTCATCCATTTCATAATGTTTGTCGGCCTCGACCGTCTTTAAAGGCCATCCGAACATGCGTTGGGCGTAAGCGGCATGATTTTGCGAGTCGCCCCGCGAGCACATATCGAAAACTATCCCGCGCCGGCCCTCTTGATTCAAGCCGGCCTGGGCGAAATGCAGGCCGAACTGGGTCTTGCCTATGCCGGTAGAACCTATCACGGCCGTTAGGGCACCGGGCATCAGGCCGCCGTCCAAAAGCGAATCAAGTCCCTCGATGCCGGTGGAAAGTCTTTCACCGCCGCCTGTATTATAGCCGTCGGACATGCTTAAGAGGATCTCGCTTTTTAGGCCAAGTCGCGATCTTCAAACAACAGCAGGGCCACCACCATTGCCAAACAACTATAGAGCAGGCAATAGACGCCGGCCAAACCCAGATACGTTAAAGGCACGTGCTGGCCGGTGGCAATGGCCGTGTAGATGTTGAAATGTTCCAATACGGGCAGGACGGCCGCGAGAAGCCCGGCCACAAACCCGACTTGCTCGATTTGCCCCAAGGCCGAATTGGCCAGCATCGGCACCAGGTGTCCCAACACGTAGATTGCCGCGCAGATAATCAAATTGGCCATCATGGGCAGGCGCGTTGAGATGGCCACGCTGATCGCCGTGAGCACGGTTGTTTCCATAAACGCCAGGGCCAAACCGGGCGCAATCTGCTGCATTTCCTGTTGACATTCCTGCCACGTCGGCTCGGCCCGCGATGTTTCCCGGGCGTCGTACACCACTTTAAATGAAATGCTGGCCAGGAAGATCGCCCCGAATACGATGAACAGGATTACGACCGGTCCTAAAATCCCCAGGAATTTTCCCACAATGAATTGCCGCCTGCTGACGGGCTTGGATAACAAGGTCAAGGCCGTGCGGCCCTCGATCTCATCGGCGATGGAAACGCTGGCCGTCCACAAGGCCAGAATCGCGGTCAGAATCATGATCAACGTCAGTCCCGTGTCTTTGAGCATTTTGATGTCTTCGCCAAAGGTGTTGTAAGGGACGAACGGGAAGAAGATCAGGCCAAAAATGCCAATTGCCAAGATCACGTAAAACAGCGGTTGGGAGGCGGCCTCTTTTGCAGTGGTTCGTGCGATGGCGGCCACCTTGGGAGAGGCCCAATTCAGCAATGCAATAATGACGGCAAAAAAAGCCAGGGCAATGAACACTCCCAGGCCCACCAGCCAAAGCGGCTTTAGCCACGTCGAAGACACCCCAAAAAGAACGAGATTATTGATGGTTAAATGCATAGATTTTTGTTAAAAATTGCCGCTTTATTGAGTGCTTCGTACTTATTACTAAAAAAACCGTTTCATGAAAACTGATAACCTTATTTCGAACAGAAGGATCGGCTTTCTTGCCCGTATGCGATAGTTTTTCGAACTCTACCTTTTTGTTTACGTTAAAAATTACCCCGAAAGTTCATTATTTTAGGCCATTTAAAAGCGAATTTCGAATCCCCCAAACCGTCCTGTCGCCGGACGGACCGATACTTGGGCGTCGCGGATATAGGTGCCCATATCGGCCTCAAGCGAGTCGATAAACGCCTGCACTTCGTCTGGGGCGCCTTCCACGATCAAATGCACCCGGCCATCTGGCAGGTTACGCACGAATCCGGTTACTCTACGACCCGCGGCAATGGATCGGGCGGTATATCTAAACCCGATACCCTGCACCCTACCCGAGTAGTAGATCTCGCGCTGTTCGTTTTCGTTACCCGCCATTGCTGGCGAACCTCCCAAACTAACTAATATAGCGCAAGGCAAATGGAAATGCCAGGGGATCGCTGGGGTGACGATTACGCTATCACCCTGCGGGGTGGAACTACAATTTTCACCCCGCTAATATAGCCCTCAAACATTGAACGTATATCTGCATACTTTGCCTCAACATTTTTCTATACCCAATTTATTGGATAGACCTGCTTTGCCTAACTTCTCTTGACCCGTCCAATCTGAATCCTTACCCTCTGGCCGCTATGATGTTACATAAAACCCAACCGCTGATAATCTTCGTCCTGCTTGTTGTCCTGGCGTCTATACTAAAGGCCCAAGGGCCGGAGGGGGCAACCGGGCAGCAGTTGTTGTTGCTTCATAACGGGCAGGCCCTGGAAGGGCGAATCAGCCGATCGGACGATGTTTATCGCGTCGTTTTGCCCAACGGCGAAATCCGCGTCAAACCATCCGACGTGGAACTGCTATGTAATGATTTTGAAGAAGCATATCAGCGAAAACGGGCGGCAATCCCCATGGGCAGTCTCCGCGATCACGTGGACCTTGCCCAGTGGTGCCAACAGCACAAACTATACGACCACGCCGCGGCCGAACTGGCCGAAGCGGCCGCCATCGCTCCGGATAATCCCATGGTAGGCTTTTTGCAGCGGCGACTGCGGATTACGCTCGAGCCTCAGCCCGAACGGCCCAAGGCCGAAACCGCCGAGGACAATTCCCCGCCGAACGACGAATTGGACCGCATGATCCGCGGGTTGCCTCAGAAGGCGGTTGAAAATTTCACGCAATCGGTGCAGCCCTTGCTTATGCACAACTGCACCGCGTCGGGCTGTCATGGTCCGCAATCGGAATCCGGTTTGCGCCTACAGCGTACTACCTTGGACCAGCCTGCCGGCCGAAGGATGACGCAACGCAACATTTACACCGTCTTGCGGTATGTCGACCGCGATAATCCTTTAGCCAGCCGAATACTGACCGTTCCCATCGCTCCGCACGGCACGGCCAAGACAGCCGTCTTTACCGAGCATCAGTTAATGCAATACAAACGATTAGTGGAATGGGTGCTGGAACTCGGTCCGGCAGACATGCCCGAATCGCCGGCGACAATTCCCAACAGCCAGCCAATAATGGCCGAATCCTTTCCCGATGCCTCAACTCCCGCAACATCCCCGCAAATTCTGCCAAAAGACGCTAGAAAAGCCCGCCCTTTGCCCTCCGTTGCACATTCGGCTGCCGCTGGCGGCATGTCCGGCAGTGCTCGGCCGGGCAAGCCGACCACGCTGCCTAATCGCGAGGCTGCCCCGGCGACGTTCATAGCTCCAGCATCAAAGCCTGTTGATGCTGAATCTTCTTTGGATCCCGAATGCCAAGCGCCGAAGATCAAACGCGGCGCCGCTGTGCCGGAATTTAC
>JBEKZY010000428.1:0-3296 GCA_049509395.1 Thermoguttaceae bacterium
GCCGCCCGACTGTACACGGCCGATTACATCGGCGCCGCCCTGGGCGCCCTGTTGGTGAGCACATTGCTGATTCCCGTACTGGGCGTAACCGCGGTGTGTCTCATGGCCGCGGGCTTGAATTTATTTGCCGCGGGCATGATGATTATATTTAGGAATGACTAAACATTAATTGACGCATCCAATCATGACGAAAAAGAACATCCATTATTACTTGCTGAAGACCACCCGACTTAGCGCTTGGCTGCTTTTGCTTTTAATGCTATTATATATATTGACTGGTTTTGTTCTATGCGGCGAGTTCGGAATGAGCCGATGGATGGATGCGCAAACGGCCTTGAACATTCATCGCTATTTCGAATGGCCGCTGGTGGCGTTTTTTTTGATCCACGCATCGATCACCATTTACTTCAGTTTCAGGCGTTGGGGATGGATCAAGAGCAAGAACAAAAAGTGTTGAATCCAAAATTTTCCCGCCGCGATGCACTGAAATACGGCGCGGCCGGATTGGCCTGCCTGGCATGCGGAGGCTCGGCCGTTTTCTTCCTTGCCCGGCGATGCAAAGCCGATGCGACCAACACGGTCTTCAAAGGCGATGCCCCTTCGGGAAAGCTCTGGGAGTTGTGGCAGAAACGGGGCTGGGCCCAAGAGGCGCGGCATTATTTGAAACCGGGCGAGAACATTCTTTGCAAGCTTTGCCCCAACGAGTGCGTGCTCGAGCCCGAGGATCGCGGCCACTGCCGCAACCGCGTGCACAAGGACGGCAAGCTTTATACACTGGCCTACGCCGATCCGTGCACGTTCCATCTCGACCCCATCGAGAAAAAACCGCTGCTCCACTTCCTGCCGGGTACAAGCGTATTTTCACTGGCCACGGCCGGGTGCGGGTTCCGCTGCCTGAACTGCCAGAATTGGGAAATTTCTCAACGCAAACCCGAGGAAACCAAGGACCCCAGCGGCGAACCCCTGGTTCCCAGCCCGAACAGGCTCGACTCGCTCAGCACCGCAGACCTCAACCGGTTGAGCTTGTTTCCCGACGACGTGGTGGCCATAGCCGAGTACTTCTCTTGCCCCTCGATCGCCTACACCTATTCCGAGCCGAACGCCTGGTTCGAGTACATGTTCGACATCGCCAAGGCCGCCCGGGCGAAAAACATCAAAAACTGCTGGATTACCTGCGGTTACATACAGGACGAGCCGCTTAAGGAATTGTGCAAGTACATCGATGCCGCCAACGTGAACCTGAAAAGCTTCGATGATGATATCTATCGCGATCTTAACGCCGGCAAGCTGCAGCCGGTGCTTGACACGCTTAAAACGCTGAAGCGCGAAGGCGTGTGGTTCGAAGTGACTAATCTCGTGGTGCCCACCTACACCGACAAACCTGACATGATCCGGCGGATGTGCGACTGGCTGTTGGCGAACATTGGGCCGGACTATCCCCTGCACTTTTCCCGGTTCCAGCCGCAACATAAACTGACCCACCTGCCGCCCACGCCCAAGGATATTCTCCTCGAAGCCCAGTCCATCGCCCGGCAAGCCGGACTAAACCACGCGTACATAGGCAATTGCCGCGAAGTGTCCGACGCCGAAACCACCTATTGCCCGAAATGCAAAAAAGCCGTAATTGAGCGCGACGTGTTCAGCGTCCAGGCCAATCACCTCATCGGCGGCAAGTGCGAATTCTGCTCCACGGCAATCGCCGGGGTGTGGTCGGCATAGTTTATTGACATTTATTTCTGCCATAAATGTCATAATAATGCGAACAGTAAAAAACCCCGCCTCTGTTTTCTCTTGCCCTGCTGCGTATACTTAATCAACAAACTAAACTCTTATGAAACGGGGACGGGTCTCGAATTTTTTCGCCGTTTTTCAGAAAGAAATCGTTCAAACCAAGTGCCCGTCCCCATTTTTGTTTTATGGAGGACGTTCCCATGAAACGACGCGAATTTCTGGCCGGTACGCTGGCTGTCGGGGCCGGTATTGCACTGGGCAATCCGCTTCTCGCCGCCGAACCGAATACAAACACCCAAAAAGGAGGAGCAAAAATGCCATTTCAACAACCCCCCCTGCCCTATGCCATGGACGCCATGAAACCGTTCCTGTCCGAAGAGCAGATAATGTACCACTACACCAAGCACCACGCTGCGTATTTTAAAAACCTCAACGGCCTGGTCGAAGGCAAGCCCGAGGCCAATATGCCCCTTAAGGAATTGGTGATCCAAGCCGCTGCCGGACCGCTTTTCAACAATGCGGCCCAGGCCTGGAACCACAGCTTTTATTGGGACTGCATGATACCCAAGGGCAAAGGCAATCCCAAAGGCGATCTGGCTGCGGGATTGGCGCGCGACTTCGGCAGCCTGGAAAATTTCAAAAAGGCCATGTCCGAAGCCGCCGTAAAACTCTTCGGTTCGGGCTGGGCCTGGCTGGCTGTCACCGACAGCGGCAATCTGGAAATTCTTCCCCTGGGCAACGCCGACACGCCGCTGAAACACGGCAAAGCACCATTGCTGACGATCGACGTCTGGGAACACGCCTATTACGTCGATTATCACAACGAACGCCCCAAATACGTGGACGGCTTCTGGAACGTAGTTAATTGGGACTTCGTGGAAAAGAACCTGGCCGCCGCCAAAAAGTAGTCTGCATATACTGTTTATTTAGCCCCTGATTATTTAGCCGCCGGTCAACACATCGGGGGTTTTGTTTGTTATTTAACCTGGTGCCACGCTTGCGTGGGCATGTCGCCTTTACAACTTCTGGATACACTCTTCAAGAGTAAAAAAATTCCCCCGCTTTCTTGAACCAAAATCCCACCTGCCCGTATTACACTACATGCTATACTAGATAAAAATCATTAACTTCTGCCCAAGGTCGAAGGATACCGGTCATAACATCAACCGCGGTAACGGATTACGGTCATTCGTTAGAAACCGTGCGGCGCTAAAAAGAGCCGTTTAATACACAAGCGTTCATTTCAATTAACCGGGAGAAATGATAATGAGTGACAATCCCTTACCCGCCGACAGTGCCTCGAAAAATTTTTCCGAACCACCCCAGGCACCCCCCCAGGCAACTTCGCCCGGAGGTTGCGAAAGGCGAAGTTGTTGCCGCTGTTGCAAGTTTTTTTTATGGTTCCTTTTTTGCCTGATTGTGCTGGCAATAATCATTTTTGTGGGATGGCGGTTATTCACGCCGAAATATACTGCCACGGCATATGTACAAGTGCATTGTCAAAAAGAATCGATGGTCTTTACATCCTCTGACAGGCCGTACGAGTTGTTGCAATACGAACTTTT
>JBEKZY010000429.1:0-3231 GCA_049509395.1 Thermoguttaceae bacterium
GGAAATATTTCTCCGGCACAGCCGAAACCAGCGCCGAGGCGACGATATGCGGCAGATGGCTTGTAAGGGCCAATGCGCGATCGTGTTCATCGGGCGAAAGCTGCACAACGACCGAACCCAGGGCCTGCCAAAAATTCTCCAAAAAATCAAAATCTTCGGCCCTGGTGTTTTTCGTGGGAGTGAGGATGGCAATGCGGCCCTCGAACAAATCGGCACGGGCAAAGGTGGCGCCGGTTTTTTCGCTGCCCGCCAGGGGATGGCTGCCCAAATAGCGGCAAGCGCGTGGCAGCCCCTGGTCCAACTCGGCCACGATCGTCTGCTTGGCGCTACCCGCGTCGGTTAGGAGCGTGCCTTCGGGGCAGTGCATGGCCGCCTTGCGCACGTCTTCGACGATTCGGCCGACGGGCGTGCAAACGATGACTAGTTCGGCTTCGGCAATGCCTTTTTCGATGTCCACCGTGGTGTGATCCACCGCGCCTACCCTGCGGGCAGCCCGGAGACTTTCCTGACGCCGCCCGATGCCGACAACCCGCTCGGCCAGTTTCCGCTGGCGCAGGGCCAAACCGATCGAACCTCCAATCAGGCCGACGCCCACGATAGCCACGGTGGAAAGCGGTTTCATAAAGACTCCTGGTCTATGAAGGACAAATTGTAACCTTTTCCTGGAATAAACGCAGGGGGGGTAGATTGTGCCTGTCTGAAGTGGTATGAAAAAAGATTTCCCCGCCGAGCCTTAGACGCCATTATGGAATGGTATAATATTCACAGTGAAGAACTATTGGCGGACTGGAATTTTGCCGAGCGGCACCAGCCGCTGCAGAAGATTCCGCCTTTGGAGTAGATGCAATGCTGGAAGTAACGAGCGCCGAATATATTGACGGCTATAAAATCCATCTTAGCTTCAATACTGGCGAATCTGGCGTTATAGATCTGAAAGATTCGCTTTGGGGCCCTATGTTTGAACCGTTGAAAGACATTGATGTTTTCAAACGATTCAGGCTATCTGAAATCCTCCATACGCTCTGCTGGGATAACGATGCGGATTTCGCTCCCGAATATCTATTAGAAAAGATGATCGAACAAATCCATGAAGCGCCCTCGACAATGCATCAATAGTCAATTTTCGTATTTATTTATGATCCAAGCAGTCTTGGAGCTCTCAGGTGAGTAAAATTGATCACATCAATCCTGTTTTTTTCAAGGTATTGAAATAGCATAGCGTCATCCGTCAAAACTAGATACTTTTCTCGCACAAGCTCAATGATGGCAGAATCGGTTAATCCGAATTTCGAGAACATCGGTGTTTGAGATATACTTTGACTATCAAGATATTTTTCTCCCAGAACACTTATTTTAGAAGCAAATTCGCTCCACAGATTCTTTTGATCCGGAGTCGTACAATTCCCGAGTAAATTGCTGACTTCTGTTAAAATATTTGGTGTAGTAACGATACGGTTTTGAAACCTTTTTAGGAGTTTCAAAAGAAGATCATAATCTGTAGGCAAATATTGGCTCGTTCTTCTATGTTTGGAATTGCCAATAAAGTAAAGAAGAAGAATATTTGTGTCAATGATGATTCCATTCTGACTATAACGTTGAATTAACTGCCCAAGATAATCATTCATACTAATTGCCGGATTTTCATGGATAGAGGTCTTCCGGTCTCTGCATCAACAGTGACGAGTTTGTATTCTCGATCGCTTTGAGTCACTTCTTGCATGGCCGATGCAAGAGAGTGCAGATATTGCTTGGGTGTTATTCGAATGAAACTTATGGTGATTAACCAGGTTTTTTCATTTTCGGATAGTTCAACTTCTTCCAATCGGGGATCTATTAAAGCCTCAACAGGAATAACAGATGACACATAATCTAAAGCTTTTTTCACGGCCTCTTTAACGTCAATCATTATTTTCTCCCTCAAAATACTTTTTCCATTCCTGCCAAATTATATCACTTGGGTAGGAAGCTTGCAACTTTTGAAGGACATTTATTGATTTTTTCTTTTCGGCCCTTGCGAGTCTTCCATGCCGTCGATGTAGCGGCGCAGCCGTTCGAGTTCGTCGGTTACGTGGCGGAGTTTGAGCATGTTTTCCACGCGCTTGAGCAACTCCAGCTTGTTGACCGGTTTGCTGAGGAAGTCGTCGCAGCCCGCAGCCACGGCCCGCTCGATGTCGCCCAGTTCGTTGAGCGCGGTGACCATGAGAATCATGATGTGTCTGGTGGCCGGATCTTTTTTAAGAGTTTTGCAGACCTCGAAACCGCTCAGTTTGGGCATCATGATGTCCAATAGAATAAGGTCGGGCTGGAACTGGGCAACTTTGTCCAAGGTATCGCGGCCGTCGACCGCCATGGCGATTTCGCAATCTATGTCGGTCAGATAGGCCTCCAACAGCTCCACGTTGGTCAGGTTGTCGTCGGCGATGAGAATTTTGCTTTTGGGCATAATAGATTCAATTATATATCCAGTGATTTTATCATTAACGCCATCTCCCGGCACAAGTGCCGGGGCTAAACTTTTTATTCTCCCGGCACGGGGAATTGTTTGCACAGGTTTTTGACCTCCCCGCGGATGCGGCCTTGCATGGCTTCGTCGTCCGGGGCTTTGAGGACCTGTAAAATCCATCTGCCGATGGCTTGCATTTCGGCTGTGCCCATGCCGCGGGTTGTCAAGGCCGGCGTGCCGATGCGTATGCCTGATGGATCCATGGGCTTGCGCTGGTCGAAGGGGATCATATTCTTGTTGATGGTGATGCCGCAGCGGTCCAGTGCGGCTTCGGCCTGTTTTCCACCCAAGCCTGCCACGGTGACGTCGACGAGCATCAGGTGGTTATCGGTTCCGCCGCTGACCAGTCGCAGCCCCCCGGTCGTGAGTGTCTGGGCCAGGGTTTTGGCGTTGTCCACGATCTGCCGGGCGTATTGTTTGAAGGCCGGCGTAAGGGCCTCGCCGAAGCAGGCGGCCTTGCCGGCGATGACGTGCATCAGCGGTCCGCCTTGAGTGCCGGGGAATACCGAGCGATCGATGTCCTTGGCATACACTTCCTTGCACAGAATCATACCCCCGCGCGGGCCGCGCAGCGTCTTGTGCGTGGTGGTGGTAACGAAATCGGACACGGGCATGGGATCGTGGTGCAGACCGGCCGCAACCAGCCCGGCGTAATGGGCCATGTCGACCATCAGCTTTGCGCCGCATGATTTTGCGATTTCGGCGAACTTGTCGTGCTCCATTTCCCG
>JBEKZY010000429.1:3241-4908 GCA_049509395.1 Thermoguttaceae bacterium
ATTTCCCGCGGATATGCGCTTGCCCCGGCCACGATAAGCTTGGGCTTGTGTTCCTTAGCAAGGGAGGCAAGCTGGTCGAAGTCGATGCGGTGCGTATCGGGCCGAACTCCGTAGCTGAGGAAGCGATAATATTTCCCCGAGATGTTCAGTTTCATGCCGTGCGTAAGGTGCCCGCCGTGGGCCAGATCGAGCCCCAGCACGATATCGCCGGGCTCCAAAATGGCAAAGTATACGGCCGTGTTGGCCTGGGCCCCGGAATGCGGCTGGACGTTGACGTGCTCGGCGCCGAAGAGTTGTTTTGCCCGGATTCGGGCCAGGTCTTCGGCAATATCGACGAACTGGCACCCGCCGTAATATCGCTTGCCCGGATAACCTTCTGCATATTTATTCGTAAGCACGCTGCCTACGGCCTGCATAACGGCGGGCGAGGTGTAATTTTCGCTGGCAATCATTTCCAGGCCGTTCCGCTGGCGATCCATTTCGCCGGCAATGGCAGCCCAAAGGTCCGGGTCTTGGCGTTCGAGGTAGTTCATGGTCGGGATTTTGTGTTAGATTGGAAAAAATTATTGTAATGGGTGGTAAAACGTTCCATTGTGGGTGGAAAAAAGCGATTCGTCAACCGTAGCCCTTCCGCAGACCCACCGGTAGAGTGGGGTGCGGGCTTTGTGAACTTGTTTTAATGGCTTATAACTGTATTAAGTCACGCAAGTTAAAGACATGCCAACTAGCCGCTTTGTTCGGGTTGGCGTGTATTCAATTAAATAATTCAAAATGCCTAAAAACTTTACTGTTTTTAAACATTGAAAAGGAACTTCCGATGGCTGCTACAGTAGGTAAAATAACCACGAAGGAACTGCAAAAAATTATTAACGCCACTGTCGAGAAGAAGTTACTCGAACTATTCGGCGATCCGGATCAAGGCTTGGAATTAAAAAAGTCCCTTAAAAACAGGTTGTTGCGGCAAAAAAAGAGAGTTGCACTCGGTCATCGCGGTGAAAATTTGGAAGAGGTTACCAAGCGAATGAAAATACAAGGATTAAAAATCCATTATATACGTAATCGGCGGTTCGGATGGCTTCGTAAAGCCGTTGCTCCGCAGCGGCAACATCATCGGCCAATTTTTTGTCTTTATTGTTCGCCTCTTGGCGTATTGTCTCCGCCAGTTCACCACCGGCCTTTTTAAAAGCAGCTATCGCCTTGGAGTGCCCTTCCTCATATCCATACCAGGCCGCCGCCACGTTGCCATCGCGGTCGATGATGTAGCTCATCGGCACGGCAGATGCGCCCTTGGTCTGATAATCATCAAAACAAACTTTTTGTGCGGCTTCGGAAGAATCGATGATATTGGTAAACGTTGCATCGTTTTCGCGAAGCATATCCAGGGCTATCTGCTTGTAGTCTGCGCAGTCGAAGCCCAGGATTACCAGGCCTTTATCCTTATATTTTTTGTGGAATTCTTGGAGATGACACATCTCCTCGCGGCAGGCCGGTCAGCCGGCCCTCCACACATAGAACCAAACTGTCTTGCCTCGATAATCCGATAATTTGATTTTGTTGCCGTCGGCCAAAGCCAGTTCGAAATCCGGCGCTTTCGTGCCCGGTTTTAATAGCCCGATCTCGATAGGCGGCCTCACCCACTGCGTCCAACCTTCTGGCGGTTTCCATGC
>JBEKZY010000043.1:0-22243 GCA_049509395.1 Thermoguttaceae bacterium
CACAAAATTATCGACCTGCGTCATCCTTCGGACACGGCTGAAGGCGGCGGCGGAGGGAATGCCGCTCCCGCCATTATAAGCCGGATGTTTAGACCCGGCATGCCACAGCCCGGACGCAGAGCACCGGACAGTACGGCGGATAATCCCGATTGGGTCGGCACGGTCGATTGGGATGAAAGCGATCGCCTGCGTTTCGAGGAGGATCGTTTCAATTGGAAAACGGTGCCGGACTCGGACGTGATTCGATTAAGGCAAGAAGATTTATGGGTTTATAAAACTCTGCTGCAGGTGATACGCGATACAAATAATGAAGGCGATCCCCAGCGCCCGGTCATCGTGCCCAACGTGAAACGCATTGAATGGATCCAAATCGGCGCCGATGCGATCGGCTCCTGGTCGGCGGCGGAGCAAACGATTTTCAAGGCAACAACTGAAGCGGCGGCACAATCCACAAATCCACGCGATGCAAGATCTGCGCCCGCGTCACGTGAAGCCGCCGCCGCCCAAGACAGTAAAGAGCAATTGCTGAAGTATCGTTATGTGGACGACAAGGGCGTGCCGCTGGATGCCGAGGCCAAGCAGCCCTATTCGGAATTCAAAATGATGCCCATCAGCATGAAATTGTACATAGATCAGCGTAAAATCAGCAAATTGCTGGTCGAATGCGTCAACAGTCCGATGCCCATCGAAGTTCGCCGGGTGAGTATTCGGCGCGTAGCGAGCGAGTTGCTCGAATCCGGAACAACGGCAGCCGCAAGCCCGGCCGGCCCCAGTAGAGAATATAATCGCAGGAGCGTGGATGTTCATGGGTCCTCTAGACCGACTGGCGCAGGCGGCGGAGGCGAAGAAGGCGTAGCCGGGTCGTATGAAATTCCCGTGGAAATACAAGGTATCATTTATATTTACAATCCGCCCGATCTTAACACATTGGGAACCGGAACAGCCGCGGAAAAACCGGCCGAAATCCCTCCGGCCGCCGACGCCGGCGTACCTGGCGCGACACCCGCAGCAGTCCCGGCAAAACCCGGGGAAACCGCGCCCGCAAAGCCTTAGAGGCGGCGTAAAGGATGAGAGATGAGAGATGAGAGAGGAGGGATGAGAGATGAGGGATGAGAGATGAGGGATGAATAAAAACAATAATTGCCGGAGAGCCGTAACACCCTCAACTATATAACAGGAGGCCGGACTTTTTTGTCCGGCCGGATAAAGACAGTCAAGAATGCCTGTGACCTATCCAAATCAAAGTGGCGAGGAAACATAACATGAAAGTAAAAATCAATTTCGATAAGAAGGCGATCGGGAACTTTTTTCTCGAACACTCGGAAAAAGTGCTGCTGGGGGCATTTATCCTCGTGTTTGCGACCATTATTTACGGGGCGGCGGTGAGGCGGGAAAAATTCGACAAGAATCCCAATGATCTACTCGATAAAAGCATCAATGCCAAGCGGTCGCTTGAAGGCGAACGCCCCGAGATGCTGAAGGAACTGCTTTCGGAGCAGCAAGCCAGGGAGGATAAAGGGGATTATAAAAAAGTTGCGGATAAAATCGCCGAATTCAACAAACAGGGGATTAGCGTAAAGCCGTACGAGTGCGATGTCGCTTTGGACAAGCCGCTCTTCGGCCAAAGAGGGAAGCGAGGGCAGCCCGATCTTTTTGACGTGGAAGAACTTCGCATCGCGGCCGATTTCGGCGCATTTCAAGTTGTTGACACACCAGGGGGCGGCGCCGCTGTCCCGCCTCCGCCACCGGGAGGCGGCCGGACACGGGCTCCAATCGCGCGCGTAGCCGGGAACACCACCGTTCACGGCAAGCACTGGGTGGTGATAACAGGATTAGTGCCGGTCGAAATGCAGGCAAGCGCCTATCGCACGGCCTTGGCGGATTCAGTTGCCTATGATCCTGCCAATGACGTGCCGACTTATGCGGGTTATTTCGTGGAACGGGCCGAGATCAACAGTCCGGCCGATGAAGAAAAACCTAATTTCACCAATAAATTCAACTCCGTCGATGCCGAAACAGAGGCCACCAAGGATTGGTCGCTACAGCAGCCAGACGTAGTGGAAAGCAAGTATCTCGATCCGATTTTGACATTTCCCCTTGGTCCGCTGCAGAACCGCGGCTGGGGCCCCAATGTGGCACACGCGCCAAAAATCCCTCTCTTAATCGGAATGGAAGGCGACACCGGCGATAGAGCAGACGCCGACAATCTTCCCGCGGATGCAGCTCCTCCGCCCGGACCGAACAGAGGAGCGCCCGGCATGAGAGGCGGTCCACGAAATCCGATGGTGCGCACAGATAGAGGCGCAGGTTATGGCGGGGAGTCGACCGCATACAAATTGCTGCGTTTTTTCGATTTTACCGTCGAGCCGGGCAAGAGTTATATTTATCGAGTGAGCCTGGCCTTGAAGAATCCGAATTTTCAAGTTGACGCAGGTAAATTGGAGAAAGCGGAATTTGCCAAGGAAAAATACCTTTATACCAATCCGCCCAGCAACGACAAACTTTCCACGCTAACAGATCGTGTTGACGTGCCCAAGGATACTCAAGTATTGGTTGGTGCGGCAAAACCCGACGATCTGGGGCCGGGAAAGTTTCCCGTGGTATTGTTGACTCGGGCGCAGAATAGCGGCCGAGCAGGCTACTTCTCCCTTCCCAACATCGATCATGGCCAGGTTCTTAACATCCCGAATCAAAAACTCGATCCGGCGGCGGTTGAATCGCCTGCCCCCGCACCCACGGATACGGATGATATGAAAGCCGATTTAATCACGGACGCCACCCTGTTGGATATGGACGGTGGGAAAAAGTTTACCCTGGGCAAAGACCACAAATCGACCGTGCCGCGTGAAATGCTGTTCATGGTGGTTAACGGCAAGTCGATAACCTTTATGCTGCGCGAGGAACTGGACGATATGTCCGAGATCAATCGTATCACAACCAGGTCGGAATCCACCCCAGCCCCCGGAAGTCGAGGGCCGGCCATTCGGGGAGCAACAGATCCCAGGACTCTTTTACCCGGCGGCGACTCCGGTCGAGGGCGTTCGCCGACAAGACCATAAAATCCCAGTATCTCGTGGATGCCATTGGATGAATTCCCTGAATTACATTAGGGATAAAGGCGCTTTTTACCCTCCCATAGCAGTACTTGTGCGATCCCCGGTTGGTGCTATTGGCAAAAAACAGGAGGATTGCAGGGTGAAATTCTTAAAAATGCCCTTGACCTAAGTACGTCCAACCGGTATTTAACCCGCTCTTATCTGAATTAATCCCTGAAAATTGTTGGGGGAGTTTGCGCGTCTCAAAAGGAGATATCTTTTGAACACGACCGCATCAACACGCATCGGCTGTGTGCTAGTGACAATATTGATATCGGCAGGTAGGGCTGCGGCCGCACCGCCGCAGAACAACGGGGATGCTCCGCCGACCGCGGCCGGCAGCGTTTCAGCGGCAAGTTCGCAAGCGGACGACAAAGGCCAAAAAGCGGCCGATCTGCTGCGCCGTGCCCGACAGGCCATGGCCGAAAATGATCTGACGGCGGCGGAATCGCTTATTGCGCAGTCCGAGGCGTTGGGCGTGGAGTACAGCAGTTTTCATCTGGGCGATACGCCGAAAAAGGCTCGCCGCGACTTGGAGCGCAAGCGTAGCGCGGCGGGGCCGACAAAACCCAGCCAGATGTTTTCCCCGTCGGCGGGAGCCAAGAAAAATGCACCCGCAAGCGATCCGTTTGCCGGCCGGACAAGCAGCGCACCGGCGACCATGCCGGATACAAAGCAGGTCATGCCATTGCCCCGCGTCGAGGGCGGCGTACAGGCCGATGTGCCGGCGGTTTTAAAAGCCGCTTCAGGGCAGGCTCCGGCTTTCCGGGACTACCCCTCGACGGAGCCGAGTGAAAACGACTTGGCCTTGCCGCCGTTTCTGGCCAAGGGATCGGCGCAGCGCGCCGGCGCAGGCGGCGGTGAAATCAAGATGGGCGGCGGCTCCGCGTTGCTTGGCGCGCGACGGGCGCTGGCAGTCGGCGACATTCGCCGCGCCGGCGAGTTCGTGCGACAAGCCAAGAATCAAAATCTCCAATACGGCCCCATGGACGACACGCCGGAAAAGGTGGAGGCCGCCATCCAAAAAACGCAGGATCTCGCTTCTCTGGAGAAAAACAGCGAGGTCTACCGCCGCACTTACGCCCGGAACATGATGGAACAGGCCGAGGCGTTGTTGCAGTACGGCGAATTGGATGAAGCCGAGCGCCTGGCCAGTGTGGCGGCGACGCAACAGGTATCATACAATCTCATCGAAATGAAACCGCAGGATTTGCTATCGCGGATTGCGGTGATGCGATCCGGCCAAATCCCGCCGGTTCGCGGCGCGGCGGGCGGCGACGCGCTTAGGGGCGTACAACTTCAGCCCGGATTATTACAGCGCCAAGACGCATCCCTGGAACTGATCCGCCAGTCGCGTGAAGCCTTGGCGGCCGGCCAGTTGGATCGGGCCGAAGAACTTGCCCGCAAAGCGCAACAGGCGCGGCGAAGCGACTCGGCGCCTGCGCCCGGCGAAGACCGGCCGGAATTGGTGCTCTCGGACATCGGCAAGGTGCGCGAGCGTGCATCCTTGGCAGTGGTTCCCGCCGCTAATAACGAAGCCGTGCAAGCCATGGGCGGAGATGCAAGGCACGTGGCTTCGGCGGCGGTATACGATCCGGCCAACGATCCGACGCGTAACGTCACGGCGGCGGCCGGGCAAACCGGGTCTCAACCGGCGGCGCTGCGCTATAATCTAGCCCAAAACGGCGCTTTGGCGATGCCGTCTCCGCCGTCGATTTCGCCGGAGGCGATTCCCACGCCCAACGCGGCCGGTCGCGAAGCGCCTCCCGGATCGGCATTGAGTTTGTTCCAACAAGGCGAAGCGGCGCTTAGGGCCCACGACAGGGATCGGGCGTATCAGCTTTTCGTCCAGGCCGCCGCGCGCAAGAACGAATTGGATCCGGCCGTCGCGCAGCGTTTGCAGGATCATTTGCAGATGCTTTCAAGTCCGGCTCAGCATGGCGCGGCCCAATCCGGCGGCCAATTGCCCAGTTTACTCGACGAGACCGCCGCCCGGCAGCAGGTCCTGGCGCGGCAAGTCGCCGCCGATCTGGCCCACCTGGAAGCGAACGCCCGGGCGATGCGCGAAACGGATCCGAAAGGGGCCTTGAGTTCCCTGGAGGAAGGGCGCAAAAAAGTGGAACAAGCGGGTTTGGAACCGGGCGCGCGGGATCAGTTGCTGCGAAGGGCGGATCGTGCGATCGGCGAAACCAAGCAGTATATTGATGAGAATCAGCCGCGTTTGGATCTGGCGGAAAAGAACAATAACACTCGCCAGGATATTGAACGCGATATGCGCGTGAAACAAGAGACAAAAGAAAAAATCGCGCAAAAACTCGATGAATTCAACCGCCTGCGCGACGAACAGCGCTACGAAGAGGCTCAAATAGCGGCCAAACAGGCGGCCCAACTCGATCCGAACGATCCGGTCGCCCAACAATTACTGACCGATGCCAAGTTTTTGTATCGGGTAACGAGCAATAACGCCTTGCGAGAGAAGAAGGAGGAAGGTTTTTGGACGGCCTTAGATAATGTGGACCAGGCCAGCGTGCCTTTTGACGATCAACATCCTTATGTCATGCCCGACGCCAAGACGTGGGGCGAAATGACCAAGAATCGGGCGAAACTGACGCAAGCCGAACACCGCCGCAATCGCACCGAGCGGGAGATTGAAATTGAAAAGAAACTGAAGACGCCGGTTTCGCTGGACTTTGCCAACGCGCCGTTGAGCAAGGTCGTCGATTACCTGAGCAAGATCGCCGAGATCAACCTGTATCTCGATCCGAAAGGCCTGGCCGAGGAAGGCGTGACCACCGATACGCCGGTAACCATCGAGGTGCGGCACGAAATCATGCTCAAAAGCGCCTTGAATTTGATCCTTCAACCGCTGCATTTAAGTTATGTCGTCAAGGACGAAGTGCTTAAGATCACCAGCGAACAAATGCGAGACAACCAGGTGTATACGGTAACATATAACGTGGCCGACCTGGTGGTGCCGATTCCGAACTTCGTACCCATGCCCATGGGTTTAAGCGCGGCCTATCAAAACGCGATGGGCACGATCGGGTTTGGAGGCGGCACTGCGCCGTTCGGTTCAACCAACGCGCCGCTGGCCGTGATGGCCAGCCGCGACAACAAGGCCGGCGCGGGAATGGTCAACCCGAACGCACTCGCACAGATCACATCGCCTCATCCGACCGGGGGCAATCATAACCAATCGCAGCAGCCGATGGGGTTCGGCCCGGGCGGGTTAGGCGGCGGCACGCAAGCCGACTTCGACAGCCTGATCAATTTGATTACCGGCACGGTGAAACCGCAAACCTGGGACAGCGTTGGCGGTCCGGGCTCGATCGCGCCTTTCGAAACCAACCTCAGCATCGTGGTCAGCCAAACTCAGGACGTTCACGAAGAAATAGTGGACCTTCTGGAACAGTTGCGCCGCATGCAAGATTTGCAGGTGACCATTGAAGTCCGCTTCATAACCCTTACTGACAATTTCTTTGAACGGATCGGGGTGAATTTCGATTTTAATATCCATGACAACGCCAAGAACCAAACGGCCGGATTCGGGTCGGTGGTAGTGGCCGGCAATCCGGCAACCGCCCCGCCGCAAGAACCGGTCTTCGACACCCTCGACTCGGATCGCGCCACAAGCGCAGTGGTGGGGACGACGGGGCCGGGGAACACCGCAGGGGTGTATACCTCCGATCTGGATATTCCATTCACCCAGAACAGCTTCGGCCTGTCGGTGCCGCAATTCGGCGGTTTTGACGCCACTGCCGGGGCCCAGGTGGGATTCGCCATTCTCAGCGACATCGAGGCGTACTTTTTCATCAACGCGGCCCAGGGCGACAGGCGCACCAACGTGCTGCAAGCCCCCAAGGTTACATTGTTCAACGGGCAACAGGCGTCGGTCTACGATCAGACGCAAAATCCTTTTGTTATCAGCGTGATTCCCGTGGTCGGCGACTTTGCCGCCGCGCAACAACCGGTGATTGTCGTGCTGTCCGAAGGCACGTACATGTCCGTGCAGGCGGTCATTTCCAATGATCGGCGATTCGTGCGGCTGACGATCGTGCCCTTTTTCAGCCATATCGGAACGGTCAACACCTTCACATTCAGCGGTACGACGAGCACCACGACCGACACCACAAAAGAAGGCGTCCAAACTACTCCCAACGACGCCACCAAAAATGACAGTAGCGTATCCAAGTCAACCACGGGCGTAACAGTGCAGTTGCCCAGCTTCTCCTTCGTTTCGGTTACCACCACGGTCAGCGTGCCGGACGGAGGAACCGTGCTTTTAGGCGGAATCAAGCGGCTCAGCGAAGGCCGCAACGAATTCGGCGTCCCCATCCTCGACAAAATCCCATATCTGAACCGTTTGTTCAAGAATGTGGGCGTAGGGCGGGAGACACAAAGCCTGATGATGATGGTCACTCCGCGAATCATTATCCAAGAAGAGGAAGAAGAGAAACTCGGCGTCACCTCGCCGTAAAGACTATTTAAGTTGGGGTGACATTTAAACTGTTACCCCAACCGATAAAATATAGACAATTCACCCCTGTGTGTTGATTGTCCTCCCGGTGCCGTCGCCGTCTTGCCCCCCGAGCCGGCGACGGCTTTATTTCTTGAGGGGTGGGGGGATGGAATCCTTTTGGCGAAGGCTAATCGCAAGATCTGTGTGGGGTATTTTTTATTGCAAATCGAAAATTGCAAATTTCAAATTGCAAATTGAACAAGCGTAAGTAGTTGCGCGAATAGTCGTTTTACGCCGCGTACCGTGCTTAGCGACTAATTCCCAGTATCTGAGCCGTTTCGATTATCTTACTCTCCCCCCTGCCCCGGCATCTCTGGCCGCTGATTTCTCAAAAAAAAGCCCTTGACATTGTTGCTCAATCTGCTACTATAAAACCAAATCTAAATAACCAAATATCATGATGGACCCCTTAATGACCCTTCGGCCAATGCCGAAAGAACAGACCGAGAAAGGAGATTTTTCCATGGCCCGGCCTTCTGCAAAAGAACTTACCGAGCGTGAATTGGAAGTAATGCACGTCTTTTGGAATGTCCGCCCATCGACTGTGGCGGAAATACGCGACCGACTGGCTGCTGCGGGCCGCGACTTGGCCTACACCACCGTGGCTACCTTGGTCCGCATTCTTAGTGAAAAAGGATTCTTAAAGCAAATCAACAACGAGCGCCCATTCCAATACCGCCCGGTCCGAAGTTATGAAGAAGTGTCGCGAAGCATTTTGGGCGACCTTGTGGAGCGGGTCTTTCGCGGGTCCCGGGAACAATTGCTGTTGCGGCTTGTGGAGGAACGCAAGCTGTCGGCAAAAGAACGGAATGTATTAGAGGCAATTCTCAGGGGGGAGAAGCAATGAATACCATTGGAATCGCGGTGGTATGGTGTGCTCTGCAAGTCACGCTGATCGGGCTGTTGGCAAGCGGGTTGTACATTTTGCTCAGGCGGATGCGACCGGCCGCGGCTGAGCCTGTTGTGCTCACCGGCTTGGTAATGGTCATATTATTGTCATTTTTGGCGCTAAGTCCGTGGCCGCGCTGGACGATCGGCCGATACGGCGATACGGCGCACGCGTCCGTAGCGTCGGCGGAGGCTCCAATGGAGCCGCCTTACGACTCAGTTCAAAAATCTTCCAAGGCCCCTGCCAATCCGCGTGTGGAAGCCAAATATGAAGTCGCTTCCGATCCTTTGGCGGGAGGTCAAAAGAGAACTTTCCCTTCTAGTACTGCCAGCCCTCACCCCCGGGTACCCTCTGGGTGCCTCTCCCAAAGGGAGAGGGGAGGCACTGCTGATCTTTCCCAAAGGGAAAGGGGAGAAAGCCGCGCAGCCTTTTGGCAGATACTTGACGAAGAACTTTCCCAACCGCAAGGGGCTGAATCTGCAAAGGCCTGGCGCTGGCCGGCAATTGTGGCGATGCTGATCATGGTTGCCATGATTTGCGGACTGGCGTGGCTTGTGCTGGGCGTTATGGCAGTACGATGGCAAGTACATCACAGCCGGCCGGTGCTTGACGGCAAGCTGCTGGAACAGGTCGATGTGCTTCGCGCAAAGCTGGGCTGTCGCCGTCCAGTCGATATCCGGCAGTGCGACGATCTGGTTACGGCGGCCACTGTGGGCTGGCTAAGGCCGGTAATCCTTTTGCCGGCCGATTGGCAGACATGGACCGCCGACCAGTGTCATGCCGTTCTGGCCCACGAGATTGCCCACGCCCGGAGCCAGGATTTTCTGGCCTTACTGTGCGGGCAATTCGGACTGATGCTGCACTTTTATCATCCGCTTATGCATTGGCTGATGAACCGTTTGCGCTTGGAGCAGGAATTGGCGGCCGATGCGGCGGCGGCGAGTGTATCCGGCGGGCAGCGGCAGTATTTAACCACGATCGCGGAACTTGCCTTGCGAAAACAGGAGCGGCCGCTGTTATGGCCTGCCCGCACGTTTCTGCCTACAAAAAACACTTTTTTAAGGAGAATTGCCATGCTCAGGGACTCGAAACTCCGCATCGACCGGCTCTCGCCGGTAGCCCGTCTGATTTCGGTCGGTGCAGTGCTGTTGTGTGGTTTGTTGGTGGCCGGTCTGCGCGGGCCGGGAAATTCAAGCTCAGCGCTTGCCGGCGATCAAACAAAGATTACTCAAGACGAATCGAAAAAAACGTTCGAGGCCCGTCTGCCCAGCGGCATCACGGTCGAATTGCTCGGCGTTGCTGAGAACCCATCAAAAGATAAGCCGTGGTGGCGGCCAGACGGCTCGCTGCTGGCTGATCGCCCCTACAACTCGGTAATCGGTGATGTATCCGGCGACCAGCATCATGTTATGCGTGAGTTTGCGGTTTTAGTGCGAAATATGCCATCGGAGCCGGTAGGCACCAAATTGGAGTTCGATCCGACTTATGACGCGGCAGCCGGGGGAAATCCTAAACTGCTCGACCCTTATAAAGGCGAACTTCATACAATGGCGGTAAATTTGCCCGACCAGCCGACCACGACAGTTCGATTCGCGGTGGCCGACGGGCCGTGGGAGACCGTTATTGAAAACCAAGGTAGTACAGCAATGGGCACGACAAAGGGAGGGTTTATTTTCTCTCGGCCAGTTGAAACTCAATTGCCTAATTCCGACGCCCGCGTAATTCTTATTTCCGTCACCCATGAGATTATCGGCGATGAAACCCGCCTGGTTGCCGTGGACACGGACGACCGAGAACATGCCGCCATTTCGTCCACCGGCGCCGGCGCCCATAATTTCAAGCAAATCACGGCCCAATTTTCCAATCTTGAATTGAAAGACATAAAGGTTTTTCGCCTACAAAAGCGGCCGTATAAATCGATCGAATTCCGCAATGTATCGCTGCAACCGGGACAGAAGACTGATGTGCAAATTGTTTGGCCAGACGCAAGCGCAGGCTCGGATGACCGCCAAAAGATTCTGGGCAATTGGGAAATAGTTGATTTTGCATCTGGGATCAAGTTGCTCAAGAATTGGGGCATATCGGAGCAAGAAATGCAAGATCAAGTCAGCATTACAAAAGACTCGTTTCTTGGTCTCGAGTACAAGCTTGATCCTAATAAGAATCCCAAAACGATAGATCTTTATAAAAACGGGAAAACAATCGCCTTGGGCGTATATGCTCTTCAAGGCGACATGCTGTGGACAAATTTTTCAACACATACCGATCGACCGACGCAACTCAACATCATACCGGCCGAACAAAGCAACGAACAAATGCTGATTTTGCAACGCATTTACGAAGAGCAGTTGGGTGTAAAACCAGCCGGGAACGAACAAGCAAAACAATTACGTCGACTTTATCCGACCGCAATCGATGCCGATGTCGCCGGGAAAAAGGCCCTGGAGAAATATGACACTAATAAGGACGGCAAAATCAGCGGCGCGGAGTTGGAAAAGGCCCCGGCGCTGAAAGCGGCGATGGGAACGATGCACACTAACAAAGACAAAGGCATAACAGCCGATGATATCGCGTCTCGCATCAAAGCCTGGCAGGCAACCAAAGTTGCTCTGATAGGAGGGGTAACCTGCACAGTAATCCGCAATGGCAAACCGGTCGAAGGCGCGGAAGTTGAATTCGTGCCGGAGGATTTTCTCGGCGAAAATGTTAAAACGGCCTATGGCACAACCGGCAAAGATGGGTTTGCGATGATGAGCATACCACTTGGACCAATGGAGCCGCAGGGCGTTGCGCCGGGATTTTATTCGGTGGAAATTACCAAGCCCGGGGAAGACATACCCGCGAAATACAATTCGCAAACAATTTACGGCCTGGAAATTGCTCCGGATGTTAGGATGTTGAAGCAACCGGTGTTCGATATCAGCACGGATAGGGCGACGTCCGACAAAGAGGCGTCGAGGAACAATCTAAAACAGATCGCACTAGCGATGCACATGTACTTTGATCGTCAAAGGCAATTCCCCCCAGCGGTGTTTTACCCGCACCCAGACCAGAAAGCGGCTCCATATAGTTGGCGAGTGGCATTGCTTCATGATCTTGGATATGACGACTTATTTAAACAATATAAAATCGACGAGCCGTGGGATAGTCCGAACAACATGAAATTGTTGGATAAAATGCCCGACGTATTTCGCGGCCCGACGGATAAAGAAGATTCGAAGAACGCCTCGTATTTTGCTTTGGTCGGCCCGGACACGATGTTCGAGAAAAATGATACCGGCAGATATAAAGCCGGGACCAGAATACAAGATATCAAAGACGGCACTGCCCGCACGATTTTATTGGTGGAAGCGAAGCGGGACATTCCCTGGACCAAGCCGGAGGATATCGATTACGATCCGGAAAAGCCACTGCCGGAATTAGGCGGATATTTTGAGGATGGATTCTGCGTAAGTATGGCCGATGGATCGGTGCACTTCCTTCCCAAAACCATAAGTGAAAATGTGATGCGATTGCTGATTAACAAGGATGACGGGCAACCAGTACAGCTTCCGCCAGAGGAGCGTTAATTGCATAGAATAACGCGAAAGGGCGAAAGTACGAAAGCACGGAAAATATTATTAATATAGTTTTGTGTTTTCGATATTTCGACTTTTCGCGGTTAAAAAAGTTTTGCTTCCCATGGAGCGTGGGATCTTGCCGGCGGCTGTTAGCCGCCGGCTATTAAATGCAACATTTATTATACCTGAGAGTCGATAGTAGGCCCATCGCGAAACCGCAAGCGGTTTGCCGGTCGCGAGTTTACATTTTCATCGGGGAGGCGTGACCGATGGTCGCGGCTTTACAATTCCTCCTCATTTTATTCATTCAACCAAGCCCCCGGTGTATTCACCGGGGGCTAAATAAGCCGGGGGTTAAATGGTTGAGCTACGCGGGGGAAAGGGTTTCGAGTTCCTTTGCCAGGCGTTTTCGGGCGACGTGCAGGCGGCGCTTGATGGTGCCGACGGGCGTTCCGAATTTTTTGGACATTTCGTTGATCGATCGGCCGTCGAAATAAAAGGCCACGAGCGTTTCGCGATCCATGGCCCGCAGGCGGCGCAATCCGCTGCGGACCTGGTCTTCACGTTCGTGCTGGAGCAGGACGACCAGCGGCGTGCGGTGTTCGACGCAATCGGAATTCAAGAGGTCGGTGTCGGCCGAGGAGATCGGTCCGCGGCGCATCATGCGGTTGATGGCCATGCGGTCGGCAATCGAGCGGAGCCATCCGCCGAAGCAGCGGGGATCTTCGAGCTGATCGATTTTCCGCATTGCCTGGAGGAATACGTCCTGGCATAGTTCCTGGGCTTCGGCGTGATTGTTCAAGCGGCGGTAGGCCGTGGCGTAGACGGCCCGTTGGAAATTTTCGACTAGGCGGCCGAATGCCTGCCGGTCGCCGCGTTTAGCGGCATAGACGGTTTCGGCCAGGGGTGTATCGGTTTGAGGCATCGCGGCATATTGGGTATTCATGATTATATTTCCGTTTGAAAAAAGCACTAAAAAACTGGGACGCAAAAAAACTCTAAAACCGGCGGAAACGGCAAAAAAGGCAATCAAACGCCTTGGGCCGTTCGCCCGGCAAGGGATGGAGTTTTATGATTCGGGGGAGTTAAGTTATTATTGTCCCGAAACATGCCGCGCCATTCCGGCCGGACGCCAGTTGGCCGTCCTAACACGTACTGTTACAAGCACATGTTGGCCGGCCGAACTACTACCGCCGCCGTGGCGCAATCCCAGAGAGCGCAACAACGAACTAAGACCGGAATCCTGAATCGCCAAACCACTACCGCGGTTCTCCCGGTTGTTGATACCAAGAAGAATTGAGAATCCACGGACAATGGCGGAGATGTAGCGATTCATTTTTGATCCCTTTAAGATCGTTGCGTTAAGCGCTTAAATAGTGGACAGAAATATTAAAATACCTTGCGGCCGCTTTTTCATTTATCGAAATGCCGGCCACGTAACCTTTGTCTTAGTATAAGCTCTAATGCTGAATTTGTCTATTCAGCCTACAATTTGGGTAATTATTTTTTCTTTATGTTGACCGATTAACTCAACTTAATATCAAGTTGCCGATAAATTGGTGTATTTTTTCGGCAAGACCCGACAGATGATACTACATTAGTCACAAAAAAACAGAAAAAGGTTCACAGATGAGAAAACAAATGAGTTTTTTTGGATAATCTTAGATGGGCATTCCCCCCAGAAGACTCATGCCAAGCTTATAAGAACATATTGTATAGCAATTAGTGGGGTAATCACATGCATGGCATTTAAGGCCATTCTCAAAGCAATAGTTTGAATCCCGCTTGTTGAAAATGATGATCTGCGGATAGAGCCTCATGCAACTTATTTTGCTCCATAACCACAAAGGAAATGCAATCGGTCAAGGACCATTCTTTGTCGATGCGTTTAGAAAATAGCGGTTATTGAGCAATGCCAGAAAATAATTGCTATCGGCGAATACTCGTTTCACTCTTGCGGCGTCCCGTGGATATAGTGGTCATGGTTCCGAGCTAAATCGGCGGGCAAACCCTCAGCCTTGCCGGCGTATTTCATCAGCCGTTGACCTAAGTTGGAACCGTCGGGAAGAACCGAAGGCATGATTTGAACCTGCACTTCGGTTCCATCGGGGAAAAACGGGGCGTCATTCAATATCACTACGCCGTCTTTTATGTGTCCATAATATGTCATCGCCGTTACTCCAAATCATACGGAAATAATTGCCACACTACTATTGTAGCCTGGAATGTGTAATAAAAGTAGTGTAATCCCTCGTCTTTAATGCCCAATTTCAAACCCAAAATACTTTGCGGCGTTACGGTAGCAGATGTCTTGGACCATGGAGCCGATCATCTCCATGTCGTCGGGCAGGAGGCCGTCTTTCATTTCCCGGCCCAGGAGATTGCAAAGGATGCGGCGGAAGTATTCGTGGCGTGTATAGGAGAGGAAGGAGCGGCTGTCGGTAATCATGCCCACGAACCGGCTTAAGAGCCCGAGGTTCGAAAGGGCGGTAATTTGTTTTTCCATGCCGTCTTTTTGATCCAGGAACCACCAGGCGGAGCCGAACTGCATTTTGCCGGGCAGGCTGCCGTCCTGGTAGTTGCCGATCATGGTGCCGACGATTTCGTTATCGGCCGGATTTAGGTTATAGATGATGGTTTTAGCCAGGCGGTTGTCGTGGTCCAGGCGGTCGAAGAATTTGACCATTTGCCGGGCGACGCGGAAATCGCCGATGGAATCGAAACCCGTATCCGGCCCGAGGGTTTGGAACATGCGGGTGTTGTTGTTTCTTAGCGCGCCGTAGTGGAACTGCTGGGTCCAGCCCTTTTCCCGATCCATTAAGGCCAACTCATAGAGCATAGCGGAACGGAATTTTAATACGTTATCTTGGGAAAGATTGGCGCCGGAACGAACGCGGCGGAAAATGGCATTTATATCCGAGGCCGTGTAATCGTCGGCGTCGAAGGTTTCCAGACCGTGATCGGAAACGCGGCAACCCATGCGATGGAAAAAATCGTGGCGGCTGTGCAAGGCTTGCATAAACCGCTTATAATCGTCATTTATTTCCATACTGCTTGCCGCGGCCAGTCTTTCCACCCAGGAGTTAAAGGCGGCGGGGTTTTCCACGGCCATGGCCTTATCGGGGCGCCAAGCGGGCAAAACCTTGACGGGAAACGAGGCGTCGGCGGCGACGGCGGCATGATATTCCAGGCTGTCGGTGGGATCGTCGGTGGTGCAGGACACCACGACGTTCATCTGGCGCATGATGCCGCGGCAGGAAAACTCGGGGCGGGACAGCTTGGCATTGCACTCGTTCCAAATGCTTTCGGCCGTTTGAGGATTCAAAAGCCGGTCGCTTATGCCGAAGGGCCGTTTCAGTTCCAGATGGGTCCAATGAAATAGGGGATTGCGCAGGGTTTGGGGCACGGTTTCGGCCCATTTTTGGAATTTTTCCCAATCCGAGGCGTCGCCGGTAATGAAGCGTTCAGGCACGCCGGCGGTTCGCATGGCGCGCCATTTGTAGTGATCGCCGGCCAGCCAGATTTGGGTGAGGTTGAGGAAACTGCGGTTTTCGGCGATTTCCCGGGGCGGCAGGTGGCAATGATAGTCGATAATCGGCATTTTCTCGGCAAAACGATGATACAGCTCGATTGCCTGGCCGTTTTGCAATAAAAAGTTTTCGGTAATGAAGATGTCAGACATGACCGGCTCGCTTTGTGGTGGGGAAAGGGAACGTACCATGGACGCCTTTTTCAGAATCGGCGCTAGTTTATCAGACCACCCGGCGGTTGGCAACCACCTCATGGAAATCGGGAAACAATTGATTATCACGGAGATTTTATGTTAATGTAGCAGGCACACGTAGTGTGCCTGCTACATTACTAGCCCTTCGGGCAGACGGCACACGGAGTGTGCCTGCTACATTATTATTTAAGGAGTGATGAATCGGCCGGCGCGTTCTTCGGGAGAGCCCATGAAGTTCTCGGCGTACTCGTCCAATATATAGATTTCCACGCGGGAGTTATGCGAGTTCAGGGATGGATTGGAGTCGAGGGAGTAGGGCTCGAAGGCGCCTCCCTGGCTGAGGCGTAAACGCTCGGCGTCGATGCCATGCTGAACCAGGAATTTCATTACCGCTTGGCAGCGGTCGTAGGATATTTGCCAAGGGTCTTTTTCGGGTTGTTTTTCTGATTGGGCAGTTCTGGCGGCGTGGCCGCGGATCTCGATTTTCTGCGATTTGCCGCGAAGTTCGGTAATTACCAGCATTAACCGTTCCTTGGCGGTATCGTCCAACTCGGCCGAATCCTCGGCAAACAGGATCATGGTGCCCATGAATCGCCGGTTGCCGTCGTGCAGGACGAACATGGAGGGTTTCTTCTCGCCCGTTCCTAGGATTAAAGATTTGTTGCTGCGCAGATGGTCGACGCCGAGGGCGTTGCCGGGCTTGGCGCCGGGGACAATCGAAGGGCCGGGCATTTGGCCGGATTTCGAGGACGGCAAGAGCGGCGGACCGCCCGAAGATTTTTTAGAGTTGCTGCCCGGATCTTGAAAGTATTGTGCGACGGCCTGTTTCACGGCGTTGTTTTGGGCGGTAATCCACATGACCATAAAAAAAGCCATCATCGCGGTGACGAAGTCCGCGTATGCCACTTTCCAAGCTCCGCCGCCATGGCCTGCCATAAGGCATTATCCTTGCATTTGATTATGGTCCTGACGATTCAACTTCTCTGAGCCAGTTGTCCATTTCCTCGCGGCTGGGGCGGAACTCGGTAACGACTCCGCGGCGGGCCTGTTCGAGTACGACCTTGGGCGACAGATCGCCCACAAATCCCGGAATGGCGGTGGCGATGATTCGCAGGAAGCCGATTTCGGCCGCGCCCAGGAATTCCATGCGCACGGCCATGGGGGCGAAAAACCCATAGGACAACAGTATTCCCAGGAAGGTTCCCACCAGGGCGGCGCCAACTTTTTCGCCGATCTCATCGACGGGCCCGTTGATGGAACTCATGGTGATAACGATTCCCAGCACTGCGGCCACGATGCCAAACCCGGGCAATGCATCGGCCGTTTTAGTTAACACGCCCAAGGGGGCATGATGCTCTTCCTCGATTATTTTCAGGTCCGCATCCAAGAGAGAGGGGAGTTTTTCGGGCTTTACGGTTCCATCCACCAGCGGCGTCAAGGCTCCGGTGAGGAAAGTCATGGCATGATGGTTATTGGCAAGTTTCGGATATTTGCCGAAGATGGAGCTTTTATGCGGATCAAGTATATGCGATTCAAGAGCCATGAGACCGTCGCGGCGGGCCGTGCGAAACAGACTATACAGCATTTTGAACAGGTCTTCGTATGAACCCTTGTTGTAGGGAGTTCCTTTTATACTTTGCAGGACGCCGCGAATCAGATCTATGAGGACCTTCTTAGGCGACATAACGATAAGAGCGCCCAGGGCAGCGCCGCCAATGGTAAGAAACTCGGAGGGGTGGACGAGCGAGAGGACCTGGCCGCCGGCCATGGCAAAGCCGCCCAGCACCGCGCCCAAAACCACGATGAATCCAGCAATAACGAGCATCTTAGGATCTCAGTGCCAACAAACCGGTAATGCCCCAGATTCATCAAATCCTCCCCGCCAATCTCTTAAGATATATAGCATGCAGAGACCTCATGTATGTAATAAATAAATCTGACGAAAGACACGTAGGTGCGGATTATGCGTTTAATGAGTATCGTACGGGTGGGGCGGGCGTGTAAAGATTGCATATTGTTGTTGCCGGCATGCTACATTTGCTTGGCACACCGTAAAACCGCCGGGGAAAATCCATGGCGGTTTTGAATTCCTCCAACCCGGGTCCAGCGATTGTGGATAACTTTCCCGCCACTTTATTTGATTACCGCGTATTACTGTTCGCACTGCCTTTCTTCATGTTGGCCAGGCAGGCGGGGAAACTCCGTTTACGCCCGGATCGGTCGGCCCCGTGGCCATATCTCATATGGTTCGGACTGGGTTATGGCTTGGCCGAATGTCTGGCACTGTGGGCGGGGGAACCGGCCGGGCCTATCGCGATTAAACTGGTCCGAGCGGCAATCATGGCACCTGCGCTGTTTGCGCTCTTGGAATTCGGAAGGCGGCAGGTTCGAATCGCCGGCAAATCGCTGTCGGGATTGTGGATTGCTCCACTGTTTATAGTTCTAATCCTGGCCGGGGCATTGCAAGGATGGGAAGGACTGGCGGCCACTTGCCTTTTGGCGTTGGGAATTCCCGGCAGCCTGATGTCCGGGCTGGGCCTTTGGCAGTTGTCGGGAACTCGCACCGGGCAACAACGCCTTGGATTGCAGGCGGCGGCCGTGTCGCTATGGCTGGCCGTGCCGGCGATAGTTATGTCCGCGCCGAACGCGCTTATGCCGCCGGCAATTGGGGAACGCGGGGCGGAATTCCTCGCGTCCGCCCAGAACCTAAGCCGGGCGGTTCTGGCATTGTGCGCGCTGGGAGCATGGACGGGTTTGGGAATTTATCGGAGCAAACTCGAATCAGCCGACGGCCGCTGCTCGCCGATCCCGCTAGGCTCGATTAGCGCCGCGATTGTGTTGTCGGTTGCCATTGTTTTTGCGGGGATGGACCGGGAAGGGTTATACGATACCGGCTCGCAAAACATTCCCACCGACGCGGTTCTGGCCGTGTTGATTCCGCAAGAGGGTCCTCAGCCCGAGTCGCATGCGAACCGGACTTGGGAGCAAATAGTAGCCGACCGGCAGCAAAGGGGTTTGAACTTTCTTAAGGGAGCGGCTCTAGTTGCGGTCTGCCTGGCCGGAGTCTACTATTGTGTAAGCATCGGTTGGAGCGCGCTACGACCCGGAAAGCAAGGCGATACATCTACTAGCCTATACGGAATAAGATAGATCTTGCATGAGGCGTCCGATATATTCGGCCGCATCCCACGGATTCTTTCTGGGTAATCGTTTACGGAACTCCTGCAATTCTTGAACGGTTAGCTTTCTGGATTGCCGGCCAGTAGGAAAGAAAAGTCCGATTCGATATTCTCAGGCGCGGGGAGGCTGACCGGCAGGTTTTTTTTGGCCGATAGCCTGCACGAATTCGGCTCCGAAAAAGACAGTAGCGGCCGCGTAATAAACCCAAAGCATGATGGCGATAAAGGCTCCCACGACCCCATACACACCATAGTGCGTTCCGATGACCAAGGCGGCCAGGATCCTGCGACCCGTCTCCCAAATAATCGCGGCCAGCAGCCCTCCACCGGCGGCCGCCTTCCACTGGACGGGCACTTTGGGGAGGATTTTATACAATATGGTGAACAGCAGCCAATCGGCGGCCACGGCAGCCGTGGCGGTCAACAGATTCCATGCCGTGTGAGATTGAGTCAAGTGCGTGGAAGCGAAGGTGTGCATGGTTGCCAGCGCCATGTTAAAGAGGAAGGCCGCGATCACCAGGGTCCACACACCCATCAACAGGAGAAAGGCGCGAAGTCTTTGAAAAAGTATGTGACCGATGGCGGAGAGAATTCCCGTGTATTTCCGAGCGGGGATATTCCAAATGCGGTCAAAGGCTTTTTCGAACTGGGCGAAAACCGCCATGGCGGCCAAGAGCAGTGTTATCAGCCCGACCGGGCCGCTCAGCGCGGCGTTTGTCTTGACCGAGGAGAGGGCGACTTCCACCTGGGAAGCCAGGGAAGGCGCGACGTTGTCGGCCAGCAGTTTCAATAATCGCTGTTGGGCATCGACGCCCCAACCGGTGAACCGCAACAGGAATCCCATGAGCGAGAGGATCAAGAGCAAAAGAGGAAAGAAAGACAAGGCCATGTAATAAGAGGTCGCCGCCGCCAAACCGGCCGCATCGTCCTTGCACCAATTTGCATAGGCTTCGTAAAGTTTCCGATAAATCTTTATAACGACTTGAAAGAAAACGCCCATTCTCCCTTCCTTTTACCGGCATTGTAGCAGGCACACGGAGTGTGCTTAATACGCAAATTGCCTCTTGGGCCGACGGCACACGGCGTGTGCCTGCTACACAAATAGCCTCTTGGGCCGACGGCACACGGAGTGTGCCTGCTACATTGTAAATTTCGCTTGGAGGGCAAATCGAGGACCTTGTTCGCCCCGGGTTGTACGATAGAATACCAAAGATCGATTACTTGATGCAAGATTAACGAGAGCATATACAATGAGTGAAAACCGCGAAGGCGAGATGAGCGAATACCGCGAAAGCGAGCCGAAAGTCTTTCCGGCGGAACTGGTGGAGATCGTGCCCGCGGCGGGATGGCAATTCGAGGAACCGCCGCCCCAGCGCGTGGTTCGCAAGCGCCGGGTATGGCTGCCGGTTGTGCTGTTTTTCGCCACATGTTTTAGCACATTTTTAGCCGGAATCTTAACGGCGGGCGATCAACCGACATGGTCGGAAGCCCTTTATCATGGCATGCTATATGCAGTGCCATTGATGATTATTTTGGTGTGCCATGAGATGGGCCATTTCGTGCAAGCCTGGCGAAACGGAGTTTACGCCTCGTTCCCTTATTTTATTCCCATGCCTGCGTCGCTGATCGGCACCATGGGAGCGGTCATTGCCATGGAAGCCCGGATGGGTCATCGCCGGGCGCTTTTTGACATCGGCATTACCGGTCCGCTGGCCGGGTTGATACCCACGATTATCTGCTGCGCGGTGGGATTATATTGGTCCGTACCGATCCATGGAAAAGGAGAATTGGGCGACCCTTTGTTGTTCAAGATTCTGATTTACTTGATGGGAATACATATTCCTCCGGGATACGATCTACTTTTACACCCCCTTGCCTTTGCGGGCTGGGTCGGGCTTTTGATAACCAGTTTGAATTTAATACCCATCGGCCAACTGGACGGCGGTCACGTGCTTTATGCCCTTCTCAGGAAAAAGGCCAATGTGGTTGCCCGAATTCTTCTGGCCCTGGCAGCCGGGGCGGTTGTGTTTTTTGGACTGTATATGTGGATCCTAATGATCTTCCTATTGATCATGATGGGCCCGTCGCATCCGCCCACGGCCGACGACGAGGAGCCGCTGGGTTGGCCCAGGATAATCCTCGGCTGGCTAACGCTGGCGTTCATTCCCTTTGGTTTTACGCCCATACCGTTTAGTATTGGGCAATAGCAGGCGTGGATTGGATTTGAAAAGGGCTATAAAGACCTTTCTGGTATACGGCCGGTGAAGTGCGTGTAGCAACCGGCCGGATGCATATCATGGGGGGGTAGGAAAGGAAGATTCCGGGTCGATTTTACTCGCTGCCCGTAAAGGGCTGATAAGATCGCAAATTTAAAAATTCCCATACGCATTATTGACAAGCTTGTTTATTATCTTTAGAATGGGGTGTGCAAGCCTTTTGACAGTCAGAGATAGGCAAAAGCCGATTTTGATTTAAAAAAATCAATTTTAGCCATGTATATTTTTGACTTCTTTTGTGTACAATGAATGAGTGTAAAAGCTTAATGTCCGTAGAGCGGATGTCATAACATTATTTATTATTCTTTTATCTTTTTTCATTTGGAGGAGCAGTAATGTGTCGCTGGAATATGAGGATGAGCAAACTCATGATCCGCAGATCGGCGTTCACGCTCGTCGAATTGTTGGTGGTGATTGCCATTATCGGTATTTTGATTGCTTTATTGATGCCTGCCATACAACAGGCCCGGGAGGCGGGCCGGCGCGCGCAATGCATCAATAACTTAAAACAGATTGGGCTGGGCATAGATGGGTATGAAGGCAGCAACAAAAAATTCCCGCCGGCGCGCAAAGGATGTGATGGGATTACACAAGGGAGCACTCCCAGGTATCCCAACCCTCATATGCCTAATTACGTTGTAGACAATTGCGTGACATGCAATGGCGATACGCCTGCATCACGCCTTGGCTATAGCGCTTTTGTATTTATCCTGCCTTTTATGGAACTGAAGGGTTTATATGATAATTTCGATTTAACGACACTTTGGGTTACAACGGTTACTTTAAGTCCAACCAGTCAAAACGGCATTGCGGTTCTACAGCGCCCGCAAGAATTTCTTTGCCCATCGGACCCCAATCCGTTATTGATAACGATTCTTGAAGGTGATACGACAGATTGTTCCGGAGCGGGCGCAACCGGCTCTTACGCCGTGTGTGGAGGATCAATGGGGCCTTCCGCAGCTTACCCCGGAAACAGTTGGCAAAATAAAATCAATAATGAC